>CALWZE010000080.1 GCA_944385925.1 uncultured Clostridia bacterium | reverse complement strand
CCAAGCTACAAAAATACCGCCCGTAGTCTCGTTTGGGCGGTATCTCTGCGTAAGATTGGCAGTCCATTGTTAATTTTTATAATGTTCCCTTTGTACACCGTTGCAATACACCTTTAATTATTTCTTTTTATCTTTTTCAAGGCGCATAAAACTATCAATGCCCGACTTCTTCCGATATTATAGTTCATTTAACGGCGATGTTCAATCCGCTTTTGATCCTCCTTTCCATGAAATTTCAACCGCCAAAGAAGAAAAAATTACAGCAGCTTTGATCTGCAAACAAAGCTTGTTGAAGCCGAACAGCACCCACTATAAATATATCCTTCGTTATGCAATTCAGCTTCAACTCCAGATCAACTCGAGTTGATCTTTGTCCTGTTTTTTCAAATATCTTTACTGCTTATATTTCTTATGTTTTTTTTTTTTTTTTCTGTCTGTTATGAATGTTTTGCAGCTCAAGACCTATTATTTTAGCATCTTCGCTACGAATCGAAAAAGGAGGAAACCCCACGGGGTTTCCTCCTTCAAGAAACAAATTAATAGTTCTGAGCGCGAAGCTGGAAATATGCCTGCGGGTGATCGCACACCGGGCAAACCTCCGGTGCTTTCTTGCCCACAACAATATGTCCGCAGTTGGAGCACTGCCACACTGCCTCGCCGTCCCTGGAAAAGACCAGACCGCCCTCGACGTTGGCCAGCAGCTTGCGGTATCTCTCCTCATGCTCTTTTTCAATCTTGCCAACCTCTTCAAAGAGGAATGCAATGTGGTCGAAACCTTCCTCCTTCGCGGTTTTGGCAAAGCCGGCATACATATCGGTCCACTCGTAGTTTTCGCCCTGCGCCGCATCCAGCAGATTGGTCGCCGTGTCGGGAACCGCTCCGTCATGCAGAAGCTTGAACCAGATTTTTGCATGTTCTTTTTCATTGTTGGCCGTCTCTTCAAACAGGGCCGCAATCTGGACATAGCCGTCCTTTTTCGCCTTGGAAGCATAGTAAGTATACTTGTTGCGCGCCTGAGATTCACCGGCAAACGCAGTCATGAGATTTTGTTCTGTTTTGGAGCCTTTTAATTCTGCCATATTGATTTCCTCTCTGTAGTCTTATTTTAATTTTGTATCGCAATGCTCTGCTGATTCAGCAGAGCCATTACTCTGAGTTCCTGCGGAGCATTTCGGGCACAGTCCCCGAAAAACAATATCATGCTCCTGAAATATAAACCCTTCCTGTTGAGTCGCTCGGCTTAGAAGGTCCTCCATGACCGGCATTTGAACATCATATATGCCGCCGCATTCTTTGCATAGAAAATGATAATGCGTCGTCAAAGCCGTGTCCACCCTGTCGGGAGCATTTGCGATTTCTATTCGTCTTAGGAAATGCTCCTGTTCAAGAACGCCAATATTGCGGTACACGGTACCTTTGCTGATCGACGGGCAGCGGCGGCGCACCCAATCATACACTTCTTCAATCGTCGGATGGTTGTTAAGCGCACGCACAGCTTCCAAAATCAGCTGGCGCTGTATTGTATTTTTAGATAACATAATATCAATACCTAAATAGGAATAATTACTAAATAGATTAAAGCACAAAATCTGGAAATTGTCAAGCACTCTGCCTGCAAATTTCTTATATTACAAAATGCTTTTTTCGGGCAATTGTGGTATACTGTTCGAGAACACACCGGTGTTCTGTCACATCGCAAGCAACTGGTGAAGATGTTGCAGTGACTCTGCGCCTGTCCAGTGCACTGACAGAGGTTTTTGTTTCTTTTAGGCATTAAAGGCAGGAAAAGGTTAATAGGAGGTATGTATCATGAAAAGTTCCAAGGGCGCGACCTTTGTCGCGCGCACTGCGCTTGGCATCGCGCTGGTCGTTGTTGCCCAGCTTTTAGGCAAAATGATTCCCTCAATTGCAGTGATTTTCGGACCCTTTTCGGTAAGCCAGCTTATCACAGGCACCCTTGTCAACTGTGTGCTGATTGTTTTTGCCGTTAAGGCGGGCCCGATCTCCGCTGTTTTGATAGGAATATTGTCCTCTATTCTTGCGACTTTGCTGGGCGTTGGTCCGATTGTCCCCGCCGTTACGCCCGTGATTGCTGTCGGGAACGCGCTTATTGCAGTGATATTCTGGCTTTGCGCGGAAAAGCTATCCGTACACAAAGCTGTTTCTGTCATAGCGGCGGCGGTTGTCAAATGTGCATTTTTGTGGATATTCGTTCCGATGGTGCTCGCGCTTTTGCCGGAAGTTCCCGCAAAACAGGCCACCATGCTCGGCATCATGTTCTCGTGGCCTCAGGGTGTCACAGCTCTGTGCGGCGGATTTCTCGCACTTGCTGTGCTTAAGCCGCTGAACAAGGCCGTGCGGCAGAAATAACCCCCCGTTCAGGCAAAATGCAAATCGCCACCTCCCCCACCGGCGACGCAAGCCTTGAGAAGATTAAAATTGGAGGTTAATACTCTTGAGAGGTACTCACACATATGTCAACGACCTGCGCCGGCAGGTTTTCACCGAAATCGCCCGATTGGCCTATGAAGGCGGAGACTATTCCCGCATAGACGATCTGCCTTACAAAATCATTCCCGGCGAGGTCGCGGAACATCGTGAAAACGTTTTTGTGGAACGCGCCATTGTAGGTGAACGCCTGCGCCTTGCAATAGGCCTTCCGCTTCGTCCAATATCCCAGCACAAATCCGTCAGCGAAGGCATTGATGAAAGCGCCATCGCCAGCAAATATTTTGATCCCCCTCTTGTAAACATCATTCCTTTTGCCTGCAACGCCTGCCCCCCAAAGCAGATTCGGGTAACCGACAGCTGCCAGGGCTGCATTGCACATCCATGCAAAGAGGTTTGCCCCAAAAACGCGATATCCATTGTTAAAGGAAAGAGCGTAATTGATCAGGATAAATGCGTCAAATGCGGCAAATGCATCGAGCAATGTGCTTACAATGCAATCATTCGAATTGAGCGTCCTTGTGCTGCCGCCTGTGGCATGGATGCAATCGAAAGCGATCATCTCGGCCGCGCAAAGATCAATTATGATAAATGCGTTTCCTGCGGCATGTGCCTTGTCAACTGCCCCTTTGCGGCAATCGCGGATAAAAGCCAGATTTTCCAGTTAATCCACGCTATTAAAGAGGGACACGAGGTAATTGCCGCTGTGGCTCCCGCCTTTATCGGTCAATTTGGACGCGAGGCTACGCCTTATCGTCTAAATGAAGCGATGAAGCAGCTGGGATTCTCCAAGGTGGTTGAAGTTGCTATCGGTGCCGACCTGTGCACTGTCGATGAGGCGCACGATTTCCTTGAAAAAGTGCCGGCTGAGCAGCCCTTTATGGCGACTAGCTGCTGCCCCGCATGGAGCGTTATGGCTAAAAAGCTTTATCCCGATTTTGCGCCATACATTTCTATGGCGCTGACCCCAATGGTTCTGACCGCACGTTTGATAAAAAAAGAACATCCGAACGCACGGGTGGTCTTTATCGGCCCCTGCGCTGCCAAAAAGCTGGAAGCTTCCAGAACCTCTGTGCGCTCAGATGTTGATTTTGTTCTCACTTTCGAAGAGCTTCAAGGTATGTTCGACGCCAAGGAGATTGATTTTGCCTCTATGCCCGATGATGACAAATTCGATTTCCGCGAAGGCACAGCTTCCGGCCGCGGATTCGCAGTGTCAGGCGGCGTAGCCAAGGCAGTCGCCGAGGTCATAAAGGAGCTCGCCCCTGATCGAGAACTCTTGATCGATTCGGCTGACGGTCTGCGCGAGTGCCGCAAAATGCTTGCACTTGCCAAGGCCGGCCAACGCAACGGCTACCTGCTTGAGGGCATGGGATGTCCCGGAGGGTGTGTGGCAGGCGCCGGGACAATTCAGCCTGTCGTTAAAGCTTCCAAAAACGTTCAGGAATATGCTAAGCAGGCGGAAAGCAAGTCCTCGCTTAAATCTCATTATCTGGATCGCTTGCCTGAGGTCATGGAATAATTTGTCTTCCGGTTCTGCACAGCTTATAGCTGTTAACAGATGACAAAAAACAAAAGTCTGACCGACAATCGGACGTGTTTCCCATATCTCCGTAATGACGGCGTAAAGAAGCAAAGCCATTTTTACAAGAAATTGTCGTTGGATTATGAAACAAGCCAGTACCTGAATGGTGCTGGCTTGTACTTTCTTTAACCAGTTTTGAATCACTTTTCCATCTTAAAATTAAATCTTCGCCCTGGTTTAGACCGCCCATTCTCGTTTGGGGGGTGCTCTTTATCTCCCTTTGCGGCAAATACATCGCATTTACATAAGCGATATGTGATAAGTCGCTTGCTGAGCTGTGCGGCTTCTCCGTTTTAAAAAATTGGAGAAGACCAATAATCACAGTATTTGCCCCTGTTTTGCTTAAAGATCCACATTTTACTTTTCTGGCTGCAAGAATAAATGTTGTAGATGCAGCCCAACAAGTCCTCATCACTTAATCTGTTAAACTTGATGCCGATTTTTATGCGATCAGCTGTGCTTTATCTGATGCGGCAAAAAGTTTCTTTATCTGAAATCCTGTATTCCCGTCCGCCTATCTTATGATATTTCCTCAAAAAACGTCAGCAAAAAGCCCGCGCAAATCGCGCGGGCTTTTTTAGTGCAAATGATTTAATTTTACTCAGTGACTTCTTCCGGCTCCCAGAACTGGTCATCGTCGTTGTACATATCCTCTTCGAATTCCAGCTCACTGATCGGATCAAAGTCTTCGATCTTGTTCCGACCAATATTCAGTTCAGTCAAGGCCGTGAGCGTTGCAAGCGGCTCAATGTCCTCAACAGCATTGGAGTACAGATTCAGCGAAGTCAACCCAGTCAATCCCGACAGCGGCGTCAGATTGGAAATGGCGTTGAAAGAAAGGTCCAGACTGGTCAGACCGGTCAGGGTCGAAAGCGGAGAAATGTCGCTGATCGTGTCATGCGTAATGGTCAGGCTGCTGAGCGAACCGAGCATGGTCAAATCCGGGATTGTGCCAAGCTGGCAGCCCGAGAAGCGGAGAGAACTGATGTCGGTTTTCAGTTTGAGAACCGTCTCCAAATCGCCGTATCCAACAAAATCAAGGCTCAGGGTACGCAGACCGCCGAAATTGAGAAGATCGACAAAGGTATTATAATTGTAAATTGTCTGCTCAGCGCCGTTATAGATGTAGCTTACACGTTTTTCCGTAGCATCGGTATTGAAGGTAAAGGCAGATTCCATATCATTGGCATAACTCTGAGCGTCAATGTAAGCCTTGGAATTGCCCACGATATAGAGTTCGCTGATATTTGCAAGATCTGCCGGCGTAACCGAGTCCTTGCCAAGCGCCGCGCAAATCATCGCGCCAAACTGCTCGTCCACCCATACGATCGGTTCATTCTGAGCAAGCGCGATATATTTCTGATACAATGCAAGGTCGTTCTGACGGGGTACAAGTGTGAAATAATTCTTGTATGCATCGATTGCCTTTTCCGTGATTCCGGTCTGCTCATAGCAGGTGATCAGCTTGGAATACAGATCTTTGTTGGACGCATCTTTTTCCGCCAGTTTTTCAAGGATCTGGATCGCACCCTCATAGTCGCCCTCGGACATAAGCGTGTCGGCTTTTTCCATCTGCTTTTCCGGGCTGGAGAAGAGCGAGGTCACCATCGAAATGGGGTCAATCTTGCCGTCCGTAACCTTGGGAAGCACAAAGACAGCCGCGGCGGCGAGCACCAAAACCACAAGCACGATGATCAGCGCGATCAGGCCGCCTTTCTTCTTGCCGCCGGTTTTCTGCTTTTTCGATTTACGAGGCTCGTCCTCTTCATCGTCCGCATTCTCAAAGCGGTCATAATCCCGCTCCTTGATTTTGCCAAGATCGATCGACTCATATGCAGCGCCGGCTTTGGATGCAGAAGCCTGCGCCTCTTCCGCCGGTTTAGCCGAAGGCTCGGACGCTGAAAGCTCCTGCTGCGGCTCAGCTACAGGCGCCGTCTGCTTGACAGGCTGCTCCTGCATGCTCTGTACATACTGCGCAATTACCGGCGGGGTGATCGCCTTGCCGGAAACCGCCTGAGTTGCCGCGGCAAAAACCTGCTGAGTCATGGACGGATTCATAACCATCGTCTTTGCCTGTAACACAAACGAAGAAGCAATCAGCCACGCAGGAACGGCATAGAGCTTTTCGCCGTTGCTCTCATAGCCATACATGCCCTCTTTGATTTTGTTCGTGGCGCTGAAAATGCGATTTTTCACAGCAACCGGCGTAGAGCCGAGCGCCTGCGCTATGTATTCGACTTTAAGTCCGCAGAAGTAATACAGCAGCGCGCAAAGCTTCTGATCAATCGGCAGCGCATCCGCAATCGAACAGATCATGCTCTTTGTCGCCTCGTTGTCAAAAGCTGCACGGGAAATCTGTGCATTGGCATCCTCATTGAAACCAAGCGGCGCGCTATCGCTGCTACCGGGCATAAACATGCCCTGCTCTTCCTTGCTCAGGCGGCGCTTGCAGACGCTGCCCGCGATCATATTCACCCAAAGCTGAAAAGCAGAAGCCGGGTTCAGCGTTTTCACCTGACGAAAGACCGATATGCAGGTTTCGTAAACAATGTTAAGCGCCTTGTTTTCATCCGAAAACATCTTCTTCGCAACATAGTAAGCGCCGTCCTTGTACCCAAGATACAGCTCGGCGAATGCGTTCAAGTCGTTTCCCTGCGCCTTGATTACGGCCTCCACCATTTTTTCGTTATCCATACTTTACCTTCCTCGTGATTCTATAGAATACTTGTTAGGGTTTTAACCGTTAAACTACATCTGATTCCATTGTATACTCTTTTGGAACAAAAGTAAAATATCTTCCAACTTTTTATCAATATCGCCAAAACCCGGGTACAATCCAAGAGGATCTACACCCAAATGCCGATGTTTTCAAAGCTTTTCATCAATAAAGTTTATTTTACCAAGATTTCTCCCTGTTTTCAAGTGTGTTTTCCATATAATGTCGAATATGAGCCCTGTTGTAAAAATCATTATTTAACGTCTCTTTCAGTTATGGAAACAGATACTTTACTTAATTTGCTTACGACAGTTTTGAAACAAACAAATAAGCGGAGAGACTTCTGCGTCCTCCGCTTATTTGCCGCTTATCTGCAGCCCCGTAATTTCTTCGGGCAAATTGTTTTAACAGGTCCTATAAGATGCTTTTTCAGTCCGGCCTGCGGACATCAGCGCCGGCTTCTTCGCACTCAACAAGGAGCGTTTTTTCCATTATCCGACCCAGGATGTGTCTATGCGGCCGGTATAGCCGTGCTTGAAATTATCAACAACCTCATACTCGAACCACACCTCGGACGGATTTTCCTCAAACTCACCGCTGAAATGGGTGAAATAAACTGTTTCGCCCGCGGCCTCCTGTGCTGCATTCAAATCTGCCGCCTGGTCGGAACCATCGGTCTTATCGTTTCCGAAATCCAGCTGCTGGCGGCTTATCTCCTTTCCATCGGCGTAAAGGGTCACCGAACCGCTGACGGGATACGCTCTCCACTTTTCCAACTCCGAATCGTACATGCTGTTATAAAAGGACTGGTTCACGACCATAACGCCCACTGTCGCTTCCCATCTCTGACCGGTTCTGTTCATATGCTCAAGATGGCCGTCGCATTGCAGCCTGAAATAGGTAAACATCTCCTGCAAACTCTGCACGTAAATGTTTTTGACCTCCCCGCCCTCTGTCAGCATGAGGTATAAATCAGGTTCCTGCAAATCATCAATCAGCAAACTGGCCTGTGCATAAAAGCTCCCGTTTTCCAGGATTGCTTCGCAGGCAATGCTGCCTGTTTTGTCCTTTATGCTGAAAGATGCCTGTGTATTTTCACTGTAAGTTTCCGGCGTTGCCTGAAACTCAAGGGTAATTTGGCCCTGCTGCGGGTCATAGTCCGAGACACTGACATTCCAATCCGTCAGCTGGCTGTCCTGGGTGGGGATATACTGCGGGATCGTCACCACGCCTCCCGCATTTTGCGCAATCTCGCGAACCCGATCCAGTTCCCGGCCGAGGCTGAACAACTGTATTTGCAGCACAATCAGCCAAACCGCCGCCGCGCAGCCGCAAACCCCGATGATTGCCGTTTTATATCGCTTCCAAAAACCGGCAGGCCGGGCGTTTTCTTTTTTGCTGCTCAGCTTGGCCTCATTCGAGGTTTCAGCATCGGCTTTTACCTCTATATCATCGGGATACAGCAGCTCATCCACCGATACGCCGAACAGCCTGCTCAATTCCTTAAAATTGTCGGTGCTCGGCGTGGCTGTGCCCGCTTCCCATTTGGAAACCGCCTGACGGGAAATCCCCAGCTTTTCTGCCAGTTCCTCCTGACTGATTTCCTTTAATCGTCTGAGCTGCGCGATCTTTTCACCTGTTGTCATTTGTAACCTCCTTTTTGTCTGTGCAGTGCTCTGTTACTGTCATTCTGCCCGAACAGAGGTTCAAAAAACAACCAACCGGACGTTTCTTTTTTGTCAACCTGCGGTTGCGACGGCAGCTTTGCGAATGTTTTTTCCCGCAATCGCCGCACGATAGACCATTTCCGCGCGCTGTGCAAAGACTTCCGCGGAAAAATTATCCACCGCGTGCCTGTATGCTCTTCCGGCCATCTGCGAGCGCATTTGATCGTCGCTCAAAATTTCTTTCAGAAAAGCAACAAACTCCTCGTATGTGCGGTACTGATACCCATTCATGCCGGGCACGACGACGCCGTCCAGACACTCGTCCTCACGGCACAGCGCCGGAAGCCCGTTCGCAAGCGCCTCGATATAGGTCAGCCCCTGCGTCTCGCTTTGCGATGCGCTGACAAACAGGTCCGCCAGATGGTAATAACGCCTTGTCTCCTGCGGATTGACCATTCCCGTAAAGAGAATCTGGGTCTTTGTCCGCACACCGGCAGCAAGTCCGCGCAGGCGAAGCTCGTCCGGCCCGCCGCCTACTATAAGCAGGGTCAGCTTTTCGTCCTGCATGCGCGCCGCAAAGTCAATCAGTTCCTCCACCCGCTTCTCCTTTGCAAGCCGTCCAAGGCACAGGAGGATCCGATTCTCACAGCTAATGCCCAGTTCTTCTCTCAACTGCCGGTTTTCCGCCTCATCCCGCACGGCGCTGAACTTTTCCAGTTCCAGCCCCGTCGGAATAACATGCAGGCTCTGCGTGACTCCGTAGCCTTTCAGCATGCGGGCGACCTTGGCAGTCGGCGCGATCACAGCGTCCGTTTTGCGCAGCGTACGGCGGGTAAAACCGATCACCATTTTTCTTCCAATCGCTTTGCTTGGAGAAAAGTAATGGGTATAGTTTTCATATACCGTGTGATAGGTGTGGATGACCGGTGCGCCGGTTCGCGCGGCAATTCGCAGCGCGGGGCCAAAGGTGCTGAATTCACATTGGGTATGGACAACTTCAGGCCCCCACGCCGCAATTTTTTCCAGCATTGTTTTGCTGATTCGCGGCGCTATTCGCGCGTTTGGATAGATGTAATGCGCGTCGAAGGATCGCAGATAATACACTCTTTCATCCGGTTCACACCCATCTTTTTGAGCCAATGTCAAAATCCGAACCTCATGACCTTTATTCCGCAGTTCTTTTTCCAGATTCAGTACCGAGGTCACTACTCCATTGATGACCGGTTTATACCAGTCGCTTGCAATTAGTATTTTCATTTATTCGCTTCTCCGTTTAACTGTTAATCCTGTCGGCCTTGTTTCTGTTCAGAATAATATAAAATGTTTCTCCCTGGTTTCAGGCGCAGAACCTGTGGCTTCTGTGCACCTGTGCTTATATTGTATAATAACGATCGACGTATTTCCACATCTTCAAATAATTTTCTGTGCATTATTTATATTTTTTTAATTATACTCTTGTCAAATTCGCCGACATACGGTATAATAAAGGCAGGTTAAGGCCGAGTCTATAAAGAAAGGAGAAGGAGATGAACACAATTACTTTAAGTCCGATGAAAAAGCAGAAAAACATCGCGTTGATCGCGCACGACAATCTGAAACCCGCTATGATTGAATGGTGCAAAACCAATAAGCAAATTCTGGAAAAGCATTTTCTGGTTGGCACCGGTACGACGGCGTCCCTGATTTCCGAAGCGACAGGGCTTCCGGTTCGCGGTTTCAACAGCGGCCCGCTTGGCGGAGATCAGCAAATCGGCGCGCGCATCGTCGAGGGAAAGATCGATATTCTGATTTTCTTTTCCGATCCGCTGTCTGCACATCCTCATGATCCGGATGTCAAAGCTTTGCTGCGTATCGCACAGGTGTTTGATATTCCCATTGCCAACAATGAGGCGACGGCAGATTTTCTGATCACTTCGCACTATATGAATGAGGAATATCCCCGCAACGTGATGGAGCTGAAGAAATAAAAACCCCTGTTTTTGTTCTTCAGCTTTTTATTTTTTCATCAAAATCAAATTTCAGGTTGACAAAGCTCATAGTCAGTTGCTATAATAACTAAGTCGTTTAAATGAGCGATGTTGATGCCTGCGGGTGTAGTTCAATGGTAGAACACCAGCCTTCCAAGCTGGATACGTGGGTTCGATTCCCATCACCCGCTCCAGATTGCGGCGGGCCGCCGGGCTTGCCGCTTTTCATTGCCTGCGTTTACGCGCCTGTAGCTCAGGTGGATAGAGCAACTGCCTTCTAAGCAGTGGGCCAGGGGTTCGAGTCCCTTCAGGCGCACCAAACCGGAGCAAGCGTGATGCTTGCTCCGGTTTTTTGCTGGCTGAAAAGAAAAAATGCCGGGTATGCCGCTCACAAGAATCGCACACTTTTTTAGATGGGCGCTGTTTTTAATACTAAATCGCCGGAACAACACTCATGCGGATACGGGGCAGAAGCTGATAACGCCTCGTTATGCTGCACTTTTCTCCTTTTTCAATATTACAAGCCACCTGTTCTCCGTTTTTTCTGCGCAGCCGTTTTCTGCGCTTTTCCAAACTCTTTTTATCAAGAAAGGCGAATGCATCATGACGCGCAAAAAAGAAATGATTAAAGGCTACGCTGCCGTTCTGTCGACAGCATTGCTTTGGAGCCTGGGCGGACTGTTTATTAAGCTGATCCCCTGGTCGGCCATGAGCATCAACGCAGGCCGCTGTCTGATTGCGCTCGGATTAAAAGCTTCGGTGCGCAAGAGCGTAAAGATCCGGTTGAATGCATATGTAATCATCGCCGGAGCCAGTTTTGCGGCCAACAGCATTCTGTTTACCCTTGCTACTAAATACACCACCTCTGCAAATGCGATTTTGCTGCAATATTCTGCACCGCTTTTTGTCGTGCTGTTTTCCTGGATACATACTCGCCGCCGCCCGCCAATGACCAGTATGCTGACCGCTTTTGTAATTATCGGCGGGGTCGCGCTGTGCTGTCTGGATAATTTGGGCGGCGGCAATATGCTCGGAAACCTTCTTGCACTGCTCTCCGGTGTATTTTTCGCGCTGATGCTCTATGTTAACTCCCTGCCTGAAGCACGGCCGGATGACGCCAGCTTTTTCGGCTTTCTTTTAAGCGTCCTTCTCGGCTTGCCCAGTCTTTTGCAGGAAACTGTTTTCACCCTGCCTGTGATCGGTTATATCCTTATCCTGGGCGCTGTGCAGCTCGGTCTTGCCTATCTGCTGCTGGAATACGGCATCCGGCGGGTCAGCCCTTTGTCCGTCGTGTTCCTGAGTGCGCTTGAGCCTATCCTCAATCCGGTATGGGTAGCTATCTTTTACGGAGAAAAAATTGGATTTTACGCTATTGCCGGCGGGATTCTTGTTCTGAGCGCCTCTATTTTCCACAGCGTATTGGACGCCAAACGAAGTTCGCCGCAAAAGCCATAACTTTTACGGTACGCTATAATTGTTTCTAAGGCCTCTGTTTGCCTGAAGCTGGTCCGCAGACCAGCTTCAGGCAAACAGAGGCCTTTTTGATTTCCCCGCTTGTGATGATCGGTTCGGATTTTGCTTTCACTTATGCTCCTTGCAGGAAAGCTCGGTTATCTCAAGTCTGAAAACTGCCGTTTTCTTTACGGCTTCCAGCGGAAATTCCCAATCGCTTTTGCCGATATTATGGGACATGATACAGCGCAGTGCGTGGATTTTCTCTTCCGTCTCTTCAAGCATGCACACATTGCCGGCGCCAATAATACTTTGAAAAGCCGCGGCGTACCCGCACGCCTCTTTTGCCGCGTTAAGCTTGTAGCCGGTATCCATCTCGAATCCGGCCTGCCCTTCCCGCTTGATCAGCTCGACTTTTCTCCCCTGCAGCGCGCCATGAAAATACAGATATTTTTTGTTTTCCGTTTCCTCATACCCAAAATTCAAGGGAACGATATACACCTTTCCGTTATCGTTGAACCCTAAACGACAGCAATGGCACGCCTCTATGATTTCCCGGATTTTCACCGGATCGTTTACCTGACGGTCAGTTCTTCTCATTCACATTCGCTCCCAAATATCTCATTATATTTTCGGTTCAAAGCCCTGCAATGCAGGCCATCCAAATCATCCGTTAAACAGACCCTTGACGGCCTATAAAGGTATTAAAAACGCTGAACCATTCTCCGATCAAACCTTTGCATCACTCCCCGCTTTAGTCTGTATCAAGCAGTCTTTTTAAATACCGCACCAAATTGCTTTTAGTTGCGGAAGCTGCTTTCACTTGCTAAAGGATTTTTATTCCCCGCTGCACGGGTTTTTATAATATGCCTTGTCGGTACCAAAAAGAGTCCCGGCTTTGCCAGGGCTCTTGGTTGTTTTCCGGGATATACCCGCTTTGCATTTGCGTGTTGATGAAAGCCGGCAAATAAAGCGCTTTTTAAACCCTCTGCATTTGTTTGTGAAGCCTGGAAAGGTTATCATGTCCCAAATCCAAAGCCCAAAATAGTTGTGCCCCGTTCATCTCAACGATCTTTCACCATACGCCGCTGCTGCGAGGCACGCGCACGCCGGCACAAAGGACCGTCATTGTGTTGAAATGTTCAGATGACGGCGGCAACACTGGCGCTTTTAAAAAACTGATTTCAAACAACCGGGATTTACCTCTTACTGTCCGAAAATCGCTTTTGCCGCCTGCATATTTTCCTGCACGGGCACCCCAAAAGGACAGCGCGTTTCACACCCGCCGCATCCGACGCACTCGCCCGCCTTATGCGCAAGCAGTGCATAATGCTCCCGAACCGTTTCGGGAACCTCTCCCTGCGCTTTTGCAAGGTTGAGGAACTTTGTCACCGCCGCAACATCAATCCCCACCGGGCAGGGTGCGCAATGGCCGCAATACATGCAGTGGCCTTTCCAGCTGATTTTAGGCATGGCGGCAAAAGCAGCCGCATAATCCTTCTGCTCGTCACAGGCCGTCTCATAGGCCGCGTCCGCCTCCAGCTGCTCCACCGTATGCGCGCCCGAAAGCACCGTCACAACGCCCGGACGGGTCAGTGCATAATGCAGGCACTGCAAATTGGTCAGCGCAACGCCCGCAGGCGATAAAGCGGCGTCCAGCAGATCTCCGCCGCCAAATGCCTTCATGACCGTAATTCCCACCCCTGCGCGCTGGCAGGTTTCGTAAAGCGCTTCGCGCTGCGGGTCCATATTGACCAGCTGCTTCTCATAACTCTCATCTGCCCAAAGCTGCTCAACGTCTTCGCTTGCAGGCAGCAGATCATAGCATGGGTTGACGCTGAACATCAACACCTCGATCAATCCGCTCTTGACCGCTTCCAGCGCCACCACCGGGTTATGGCTGCTTATGCCAATATGTCCGATCTTTCCTGTGGCCTTCAGTTCTTTTGCATATGCCATTACCGGGCCTTGTACAATCTCGCGCCAATCCTCCATGGAATCGACATAGTGAATCATGCCGATCTCAAGATAATCTGTTCCCAGCTGCCCGAGCATTTCCTCAAAGCCGCTGCGCACCTCCTCAATCTTACGGGTTCGCTTATACTGTCCGTTTTTCCAGATCGTGCACAGATGCGCCTGAAGCACAAAGTCCTGCCGTCTGCCGGCAATTGCTCTGCCGAAATTAACCCTCGCGTCCGGGTCCGACGTGTACAGATCGACATAGTTTATTCCAAGCCTGTGCGCTGCATCCACCAATGCACGGGTATGCTGCTCGTCCTTCCCGACAAAGCCCTCGCACCCCAGGCCAATTTCTCCGATCTCCAGTCCTGTTTGTCCGAGTGTTCTCTTAATCATTTAATCCGTCTCTCCATTCAGTTTTTTCTCTGTATTCAGAAGTTGCTGATCGTAGCGCATAATCTTTCCGTTCAGTTTCTCAAGCGCTTCGTTCAGCCGCTGTATCTGGATAACAAGTTTGTCTCTTTGTTCCACAAGCAGGCTTTTTCTTTTCTGCGCCGTCTTCTCGCCCTGCCGCACAAGCTCGACATATCGCGCGAGCGTCTCAACCGGCATACCCGCACTGCGCATGCATTGAATAAACTCCACCCAGCGCAGATCTTCCTCACGGTAATCTCGTATGCCGCCCGCACCGCGTCCAACAGGCGGAATAAGTCCCGCCCTCTCGTAGTAACGGAGCGTGTCCGCCGATATGCCGTATTGCCGGCTTACCTGCGCAATGGTCATCCCTTTGCCTCCTGATTCTCATACTTCTATTATACAATAACACCTGGAGTTAGCTCCAAGTCAAGGTTTTTTAAATATAAATTTTTATTATTTACCTTTTATAAGCCTCCACCATTCAGGTTGTGAAGCAGGATCACGCGGAGGTTTTTTATTTTATCACAAGCAGTTTTTTATGTCTTTTTCTGCTCACTGCCCACTTCTTGCCGAACCACATCTCCAAATGCCGCTTTGGGATACAAAAAGCGAAGCCGCTTTGGCTTCGCTTTTTAATTGGCGCCGGACATACGCCGGCTCTTTTAATAATTGGGACAGCGCAAAAAATCAACTTAAATCAAGAAACCCGGCTCTCGATGCCTTTGTGATGAAAGCGCCCTGATCTGATCTTCATTGAAACTCTTCCGCTGTCATCGGGAACCTTGCGCAAAGGTAATTTTAATGAGAATCAGACCATTCAACCTGCTTTGATTTATTATAATGTTTCCTTTTTCTGCCGCTTGCTCTCAGCGCACCGGCAGGCTTCGGCACAGCTCTGACAGCCACCCGCACAGCCGGAACAGCCGTTTTTCCTTCCTTTCAAGTAGTGGCGCAGGGCAAAAATAACGCCCAGTGTCAGCAGCAGGATAATTCCCCAATCCGCAGCACTCATACCAACAGGCTCCCAATCTGGTAAACCGCCGTCGCCACAATCCAGGCAATCGCGCACTGCATCAGCACCGCCCCGATCGTGGCAGTGCGGGAACGCAGTTCCCGGCGAATTGTCGCCACCGCCGCAACACAGGGAGTGTAAAGCAGTGTAAACAACAGGAAGCTTGCAGCAGTAAGCGGCGTAAACAGTCCGGACAGCGCCGGGCCAAGATTTGCAACGCTGGTTCCAAGCAGGACAGCCAGCGTGCTGACAACCGCCTCCTTGGCGGTAAAGCCGGAAATCAGCGCGGTTGCAACCCGCCAGTCTCCAAAGCCGGCCGGACGCAGCACCGGTGCGATCCATTGTCCGATGATTGCAAGCAAACTCTGCGCACTGTCCGAAACGACGTTCAGCCGGGTATCAAAGGTTTGCAGGAACCAGATCACGATTGAGGCCAAAAATATAATGGTGAAGGCGCGTTCCAGAAAATCCCGCGCTTTTTCCCACAGCAAAAGCAGAACGCTGCGCGCTGAAGGCAGCCGGTAATTCGGCAATTCCATCACAAACGGGACCGGGTTCCCCTGAAACGCAGTTTTTTTAAGCAGCAGCGCCACTACAATTGCCAGCAGAATACCCGTTGCATAAAGACCGATCATGACAAGCGCCGCGTTTTGCGGGAAAAAGGCCGCACAGAACACCGCATAAATCGGTATTTTTGCCGAGCAGCTCATAAAGGGCGTCAGCAAAATGGTCATTTTGCGGTCCCTGTCGGAGGAGAGGGTTCTTGTCGCCATGATTGCCGGAACCGAACAGCCAAAGCCGATGAGCATCGGGACAAAGCTGCGGCCGGACAGTCCCAGCTTGCGCAGGAGCTTGTCCATCACAAACGCAACCCGCGCCATATATCCCGTATCTTCCAGAATCGACAGGAAGAAGAAGAGCGTCACAATGATTGGCAGGAAGCTCAGCACGCTGCCGACACCGGCAAAGATGCCATCGATAATCAGGCTGTGGACGACCGGGTTGATGCCGTAAACGGTCAATCCCTGATCCACAAGTGCAGTGAGCGCGTCGATGCCGGCTGACAATAAATCGGAAAGGCGCTGGCCAATTACGCTGAAAGTCAGCCAGAACACCAGGAACATAACGCCGAAAAAGACCGGCAGCGCGGTATATTTGCCGGTTAACACGCGGTCAATGCGCACACTGCGCTGATGTTCCCGGCTCTCGTGGCATTTGACTACCGACGCATCTACCACTTTTTCAATAAAGGTGTACCGCATGTCCGCAAGCGCTTCATTGCGGTCAAAACCGGTCTCGCTTTCCATTTCCACTATGCTGTGCTCGATCATTTCCAACTCATTCTGATCGAGTTCCAGCCTGCGCGCCAGTTCGTCGTCCCCTTCAATCAATTTTGTGGCGCAGAATCTCGCGGATATCCCCGCCCGTTCCGCATGATCCTCGATCAAATGCGCGACCGCGTGAATGCAGCGGTGCACCGCCCCTTCGCAAAAGTCGGTCACAGCGGGAAAAACACGGTTTCTGGCCGTCGCGATCATCTTGTCGATCAGCTCGGAAACGCCCTCGCCTTTTGCGGCGCTGATCGGCACTACCGGTATGCCGAGAGATTCGCTCATCAGGCCCACATCGATCGTGCCGCCATTGGCGCGCACCTCGTCCATCATATTCAGCGCCAACACCATCGGGATACGCAGTTCCAACAGCTGTAATGTAAGATAGAGATTGCGCTCTATGTTTGTGGCGTCAACGATATTTATAATACCGTCCGGTTTTTCGTTCAAAATGAAATCGCGGGAAACGATCTCCTCCTGCGTATAGGGCCGTATGGAATAGATGCCCGGCAGGTCCACCACCGCGCAGTCCTTCTGACCCCGTATATCCCCCATCTTCTGGTCAACCGTTACGCCGGGGAAATTGCCGACATGCTGATTTGAGCCGGTCAGTGCGTTGAACAGGGTGGTTTTTCCGCAATTCTGATTTCCGGCAAGCGCAAAAATCATACCTTGTCCCCCGTTTCCGGCTCAATATCGATATTTTTTGCATCCTCTATGCGCAGCGTCAGTTCGTATCCGCGAACCATGATTTCGATCGGATCACCCATCGGCGCGACCTTTTGCATGGTGACCTTTGTGCGGGGAATCAATCCCATATCCAGCAGCCGCAGTCGCAGGGAGCCCTGTCCGCGCACGGCTTTTATTACAGCCGATCTGCCAACCGGCAGTTCGTCCAGCGTCATCCTTATCCTCCTGCCATCTTACCCGGAAAAACTTTCCGGCCTTCCGTCAAACTTCTCCTCAAAATCCCTTTTTTAGTTCATTTGTACGTTAGCACGCCCTAATCCGTTTGTCAATAGCGTCTTAGCCGGATTGCCCGCTCGCTTCGCCGGGGGATCCCGCCGCCTTTTTCCGGCTTGCCGATTCGGCTTTTATTCCAGGATTTCGGACAAATTCTTCTTATTTCCGTAAAGCCGATCCGTCTGCCGGGTTTCCTGTACTTCCGGCCATTGACCGATATACAGGGACAGGCCGGTCATTTCTTTTACCTGCAACTCTGTAAAATGATTATAAAAATAGTGGTCCATCCATATTTGTTCGCCGTTGCGCAGATAATAGTAGTAATTCGGCGCCTCGGGCAGTGCGGGATTCTTGGCATAAAAATCATAGGAAACCTCATAAGCCGCGCCGTCAAGGCCGGTAAAACCATAATGCCAGCTGTCCCCCCATACCGCCAGATTCTCACGGCGCAAAACCTCATACAGCGTTCCAAAGCTAACGCCGTAAGCGTAATTGCTGGCGGAGAGAGCCTCGTACATCCGCGGCGCCGCGGCTTGGTCTTCGTCCGGATAAATACCGAGCCTGTACATGCTGCCTTCCAGCGCCGACTGGATTTCCTCTTCGGTAAAATCCTCCAGTTGGCTCATGAGCCTGTAATCCACACAAGCGCGCACAAATCTTCCCGTTGCTTCTTCAAACGCCGACTGATCCAGGCTTGTCAATGTCGCGGTATAATCGCCGTCCGTCACCGTATAGGACAGCTCGCCTTCTCCCTGCATACGGCTTCTCAGCTCAGACTCCATTTCAAACCGCACCCGCATACTGTGCTCCACAGTATAACCTGTTTGCAGAACATAGTCTCGAAAATCCATCAGCTCTTCAAACCGGGCGCTCAGTTCCGCACGCGTCCCGTACCCCGCAATCAGTTCCGCATATGTAAGTCCTTCTTCTCTGGAATGCTTTATCTGCACCTGGTCAAATCCGGCGTAGCTTTCCGCAAGATGAAGGAGCATGACATCTTCATAATCACAGCGCAGCATATTAGTCGTGGCTTCCATCCCCCAGAAGTAGTCGTCCAAAACCCCGAATACCACCCCGCTTCCATCGGTCATGGTAACCTGCCAGTATTGGTCTGTATATCCCTCCTGGTCCTGAATCGGGACGCTCTGCCGCGCAACTTCAAAGTCTCGCAGGCGATAGTTTTCGCGCACGAACGTTTCAATATCCTCCCGCTCGTATTTAGTGACGCATCCTGTCAGCAAAAGCAGACTCGCCACTGCCAAAATGAGCAAAACCGTTTTCGCCGCCCTGCTTATTCTCATTCTCTTCTCCCTGCCCCCAGTTGTCCCGCGCTATATGAAAAGCTTCTTTAATATGGTACAATTTGTGCGAACAGGTGTCAACAAGTGTGCAGAGCGGTTCATTTTGGCTTTTTCGGTATATTCGACAACCGGCTAGTCGAGTTACCCCGAGCTGCATTTTGCCCATACAATTTAGTTTCTTACGTGTGCCGATTCTGTTCCCCATTCCGATTCAAAGCTTGCTCGGTTGCTTTCAAATGCAAATAGAGTCCGGCCATCCTTTGCAAAGCGATAGCGCGCGCAGCAGCGAAGCTGTTCGCGTATGGTTCTTGTCATCGCGCCGGACCGCGGCGCTTTCAGGGGTGCGCCTCCCTGAGACAGCAGTTCCGCGCTCAGAAAGAGATTTTTCTGCCGGATCGCAATCCGCCCCTGTTCCAAATGGACAATGTGGGCGCCGCAATCGGATGCCAGCCGATACTGTTTGCCCTGATAGAGCAGCATAGCCAGCACGCCGGTAAAGCGCATGCCAAGATAGGGAATTTCAGCCGCCGAAATCATCACCGAGCCGCGCCCAAACAGGCATTGTGTCCAAAGGTATTTTCGCGGAAAAGACCGTCCCGCGTCCCCTTCCATATATCCCTCGCCGCCGTCAAAAAAATAGGTTTTCCCATTAATGGTCAGACACCCGTCTACGGCATGGCGCATGCTGTACACCGCATGGCGGCATTCGAGAAAAGGCAGCAGGCGCAATGCCCCCATGGCGTCTGTCTGCGGTTCGGTCAGATTTCGGAAACGAAGGTCACCCGCTGCAATTATCCCATCCGATGCGGCCTCAAGATGGACGCCCCGGCTGGAAAACCGGCTGTCCGCCAGCAGATATTCTCCCTTTTTGTTCTGAACCGGCTGCCCATCCAGCCAAATGCAGTGATTTTCCTGTTCGGTCACAAGCTGGATAGATCCCCGTTTGCGCCCATCCGCGGTACAATGGATCGCCGGGATTAGCGCCACCGTTCCGTTTTGACCGCGCTGCTTAAAATACATCCCGCTGAAATAATTCTTCATAAATATCGCCCCCCGCGTTATTGTAACCGCGGGGGGCGATTTCTAATCATCTGCCGGCATTCAATTTGACTGCGGACCGCGCGCTTTAAAGCGCCGCCCGTTCCCGTTCCGGCGAGCGAACCAGCCAGATAAAGTAAACCGCACAGATCAAAATCTGAATAACGGTCGAACAGGGGGTTGCAAGGCCAACCTCAAAAAGAGATACCGGCACCCGGCGGCTCATCAGGTAGGAGACCGGGATGCGCACTCCGAAAGCGCCGATGATTCCCTGAATCATCACAAAGCGCGTCCGCCCGCAGCCGTTAAAGTATCCGCCAAAGCAGAAAAGAACGGAAATCAGAAGCGCGTCGATTGCATAGGCTTTCAGGTACTGTGCGGCGGCTGTAATAACTTCCGGATTCCCTTTGGCAAACAAGGCCGCGAGCACCTCGCCGTGGAAAAAGGAAAAATAAAACGCCGCGGCTCCAAAAACAAAAGAAGTGAGCATGCCATACCCCATGGCGCGGCGAGCCCGCTGTGGTTTGCCGGCCCCTATATTCTGCGCGGAGAATGCGGAAAGTGACTGCATATAGGCAGAAGGAATCAGCATGATGAACACACAAAGCTTTTCTGCAACGCCAACACCCGCAGACGCGACCACGCCAAGCCCGTTGACGATTGCAAGAATGGCGAGGAAGGACGCGCTGACCAGCAGGTCCTGCAAAGCGATGGGGGAACCGAGCAGCACAACTTTGGAAATAATTTTTCTTTCAAAGCGAATATGCGCGCGGGAAAAAGCAAAGGGAAGTCCGCGTTTGCGGATGATAAAAAAGCAAATGATCACGCTTACCGCCTGCGACAGCGCTGTAGCAAGCGCCGCGCCCGCGGCCGCCATATCCAGCACGGCGACAAAAAACAGGTCGCCCGCTATATTGCACACGCAGGCGATCGCAACCGCCATCAGCGGAGTTTTTGAGTCGCCCAGGCCCCGGAATACACTTCCCAGCAGATTATAAGCCACAATAAAAATGCTGCCTGCCGAGCAGACGCGCACATAGTCTACCGTTTTCCCGAAAGCCTCCTGCGGCGCGCGCATCAGCGAAGCAAGCGGGCCTGACGCCAGCAGCATGGCGACGGTTACAAAAACGGTGAGCACGCCGAAAAGGCAGATCGAGCTGCCGATCACCTTCCCCGCCTCATCCTCTTTTTTCTGCCCGAGTTTCTGGCCAAGCAATATGGTTGTCCCCATAGCAAGACCGGTTATGACAAAGGTTATGGTCTGCATGATCTGGCTTCCGGTAGACACGGCTGAAACATCCGCTTCGGTTCCAAACCACCCGACCACCGCGAGATCAACCGCACCGTACATAGCCTGCAAAAAGAGGGCCGCAAGTACCGGCAGTGTAAAACGCATCAGCGGCCCTAATATGGGTCCCTGCGTAAAATTCTTCGTCTTCTGCATGATTAACTTCCCCTTTCTCACCTTAATAAAGGCCGGATAAAACAACAGGGATTTCACCTGTGTCTTATCCGGCCCAATCTCTTCTTTTTGAGAGACCGTCCTCCGACGAATGTTACGATTATAGCGAATTTATCTCTGATTTGTCAAATCCCGGCCCTGTTTTTCTGCCATCCGGACCGTCGGAACTGTACATACAGCAGCGCGCTGATCGCTGCACAAATCAATTCGCTTGCAAGCGGCGCCCACCAGATCCCCTGTCCGCCGAAAGCAGCGGCGAGTCCAAACAGGCAGATTGCCAGAACGGCAAATCCCCGCGCAATTGAAATCACAATGGCGGGCTTTTCCCGCTCGATTGCCGTAAACCACCCGCTCAAAATAACATTGAATCCGATCACCAGAAAGCTGAGGCTGAATATGCGGAAAACCTCCACACTATAGACGCGCAATGCCGCTTTGTCGGCAGGAACAAAAATCGCAACAATCTGTTCAGCGCCCAGCCAGGTCGGGACCAGTATCGCCGCCGCCAGAACCGTGCCCGCAACCAACGCATATTTTCTCAGCTTATCGCAGATTGCCGTATCGCCATGTCCATAATAATAACTGGTCAACGGCTGCATGCCCTGTGCAACGCCGGTCAGCGACATCACCACAATTGTATTAACATAAGCAACAATTGTGTAACTGACGATTGCCTCTTCGTTGATCCAGGTCAAAATCGCGTGATTAAACAGGAAAATCATGAGACCTGCGGAAAAGTCCGTAATACCTGACGGCAATCCGAGCCGGAAGGCCCGGCCGACCAATCCGGGTGAAAAGCGAAACCGCGTCAGTCTGAGCTTCGCCTTGCCGCTCAGGAAAAAATAAACAGAGAAGCCGATCAGAACGCCGAGTTGGGAAAGCCCGGTTGCAAACGCGGCGCCAAACACGCCCCATGGGAGCACGACCATCATCAGATAATCCAGCAAACAATTAAGTACCGTTCCCATCGTCACAAGAAGCGTTGCAAGTTTTGGGCGGCCATCCGCTTTGATCAGAATTTCAAAATAATATGCCAGAACGAATGCCGGACTGAAGCAGGTGAAGGTGCCGATATAAGTTTTCACATATTCATGGGTATCCGGCGTCGATCCCAAAAAGCGGGCGACCCGGTCGAGGTTCGGCAAAACCGCCAGTACCAACAGAACACACAATGCCGCTACCGCCGCAAGGTTCTGACTATAGGCGCGGTTCGCCCCTTCGGCGTCTCCCCTTCCCAGCCGCACCGAGATAATCGTCGACGTTCCAACCGCAAAAACGAGTGAAATCGCAAAAAATAAATTCACAAAAGGCAGCGACAGATTCACCGCGGCAAGCGCCGTGTCATTGACGCACCGCGCGACAAACATTCCGTCCACCATCGTATAGAGTGCAAATACCCACTGTGCAACCACAGAAGGCACAGCATACCGCATGAACTCCCTTCCCAGGGATCTTTGCGGGGAGAGCATATTAACAAATCCTTTCCTTTTCCCGATTATTCGGAATTTCTTGTTTTCCATTGTAAACCTTGGTACAATACCAATGTCAAGTCCGTGACGGAGGGGACGAAATGCAGCGTTATTACAAAATCGGGGAAATTGCGGCTTTGTACGGTATTGGCACCGACGCCATCCGTTATTATGAAGAGCTTGGGCTGATCTGTCCGGCGCGCGGAGAGAACGGGTACCGGCTTTACAGCATTCAGGATCTCTGGCGACTTAATGTGATCCGCGATCTTCGCGAACTTGGTTTTTCCATGCAGGACATCGGCAACTATCTGAACCGGCAAAGTGTCGACACCACCCTCTCTCTTCTTCGGCAGGAGCTGGAAAGCGTTGAACGCAAACAGCTCGCCTTAAAGCGACTTCAACGCAGCGTCGAGAGAAAAATCTCCGCACTCGAACAGGCCCGCAGCCTTCCTGTGGGAGTGGTAGAGAAAAAATATTTTTGCCGGCGCAGCTGCTATGAGATTCTGGAGCCTTTCCGCACCGACGCTGAAATGGACCTTCTGGTGAAAAAGCTGATCAACGCAACCGGCGAAAGACAGCACGTACTCGGAAACACTCAGATCGGCGCTCGTTTGAATTTTCTTTCGGCCTCTAAGGGGGATTATCACCAATATGAGGGCGCGCTCATTTTTGCGGATTCTCAGGAAGCCGCCGCCAGCATAGAGGCGGGGTGGTTTTTAACCATCCGCTACGCCGGCAGCAGTAAACAAAGCGACCGCTGGATCACACAGCTGTTTCAATATGCCCGCGAACACGGCCTTATTCTGGGAAATGAGCTGCTGGAAATCGTGCTGATCGACATTCACGAATCAGCTGATTTTTCCGAACATCGAACCGAGCTGCAGGCACGCATCGCAGCGTCTCAGCCAAAATCGCCCAAATGACTAACGCAGTATGCGCGTTATTTTTCGTCAATTTAATATACGCAGGGGTACTCCGACGCTTTATCAAATTCAAATTCTTTTTTCCATGCTCTAAGCCTTAACTTTACTCTAATTAAACAACCTTTCACACGGATTTTTTATATGTTAATTTGACAACAAAGACCTACCGGATCGATGAGTCCGGCAGGCCTTTGTTTCATTAAAATTTTATATTTTTTCTCGTTATATTTCAGCCGGATCGGCACTCTCGAAGCCGTGCTGAGCGTTCCAGCCAGTCACCCATTCTTCAAACGCGTCCGTCGGCATCGGCTTCGCATAATAATATCCCTGCACAAAGTCTCCGCCTGCGCGCCGAATCAACGCCAGCTGATCCTCCGTTTCAATGCCTTCTGCAACAACCGTTGCGCCAAGCCGGTGTGCGAGTTCCACAATTGCGCAGACAGTCGGTTCTGTCTTGGGCCGCTCGATGTTCTGGAAAAAGCGCCTGTCCATTTTAATTGTATCAACATCGAATTCCATCAACAGGCCAAGCGACGAAAAGCCCGATCCGAAATCATCCAAAGAGCAGCGGAATCCCAACTCATGCATTCTGCGAATCTGCGCACGCACAATTTCTATATGATTGTCGTCAAAAAAGATTGATTCGGTCAACTCCAGTTCGATCAGGCCGGCAGGCAGTTCGTATTTTCGAGCGATCTGTGCATATTCGTCCAAAAAATCCGATTTGGAAAAATGCATGCGGGAAAGATTTATTGAAACCGGCGCCACTCTTCGGCCTTCGTCTATCCACTTACGCAGGTTCTCACATACCTTGGTGAACACGAAGAGATCCAGCGTGCATATTCTGCCGTTTTTTTCAAAGACGGGGATAAAATCCCCAGGAGAGATGAGCCCTTCCTTTGGGTGCAGCCAGCGCACAAGCGCTTCCGCGCCACCGATTCGCTCATCTGCCGCTCTGATTTTCGGTTGAAAATAAACTTGAAAATCGCCGTTTTCAATAGAATTGGCGAACAGATTGTTGTATCTCCACTCCAATGTGCGTTTTTCAGTCAGAGAACTGTCATAGAACAGGCAGACCCCATCTTCATGTGCATCCCGGCTGTTGCAGGCCGCCTGCGCACGCGCTTGCAGCACCGTGATTTCCAAATCAGGATCATCCACCAGACAAGCGCCGGCCTGCACGGTCAAATAATACGGTTCGCTGCGAGTTGCGTTAAATGAATTGATTTCGCGGACAATATCGTCAATCCGCTGCCGCACAGCCTGCTGATCGGACAAGCGAAGACACACGAGGAAGTTATCCGCCTCCGCTCTCGCCGCCAGTTCCCCGTTGCCAATATGCAGCTGAATTGAATGCAGAATATGGCGCAGTGTTTTATCCCCGTTTTCAGTCCCGAACTGTTCGTTGATCAGTTTGAAATCTTTCAAATTCAGGGCAACCAGCGTGTAGCTGCCGGCCGGTGCTGTACGCAGAAGCTCCGAACAGCGCAGCAGAAATGCCGAGGTATTCGCCCCGCCTGTCACCGGATCGGAGAACGCTATTCTGTCCAGTTCACGATAATGCTTGCGGTCACTGGAAAACAACACAAAGATTGTAACCATGAACAGCAGCAATACAAGGACGACAATGATAAAATTCTGTGCCGTGTAAATATCCGTTTCATGCGAGATCAGATCTGCCGGAATCAGGGTAAGCAAAGTCCAGTCATAAACCCCCATTGGATTATAAGCAAGCAGCAGACTGTCTCCATTTACCGCTGTAAACTGAATAACGCCGTTTTTTCCTTGCTGAATATCCTGCTTGAGCTGGGCGACCTCCCGTTCCATTTCAGCATCGGCCTCTTCATTGAAGATCTCGTCCAACGCAAGGAAAGGCGCTAAATCTCCCGGTGCAATCACAAGTTCTTCCCTGCTGTTAATGATGCAGATCAACCTCATACCCGAAAAGCTCTGGGGCTGAATCAGCTCCTGCATATTCGCCCGCTTGCGCAGACCTCCGAAAGCGCCGGCGACTTCTCCACTATCCGCATAGATCGGAACCGTGTACAGGATGCTCTGCTCTGATAAAATTGTCATCCCGTTTTCGCCGGCAAGCGCGCTCTGAATCGCCTCGCAGTTCGTCCACTCCTCATCAATTTCCTGGCTTGCCCAGGCGTTTAGCTCAGTATCCACAACTACAAAAGCGTCATATCCGCTTTTGCCTGTTTGAGCGCTTAAATATTCTCTGAACTTCTCGATTCCGTTAGTATCCCGCATCTCCAGCGTTGCATCACGGAGCATTTCCAGGTCCTCGACAACATGCCGAAGACGATAAGCGATATTATTTGCTACCTGCGTAGAGACATCCTGTGCATAAATTCGGGTGCGCCGGTTGATGGACTGTGTCAGGTTGGACGCAGTCCAAACAAGTGCGCCCGAGGCCAACACAGCAAGCACTGCAAGGGTGATCAACACGATACCCTCTGATTTTTTGGGGCGCAACAGCCCTGAACCCCATGTTTTTTCTTCGCGGTTTCTTCTTTTGATCATCTTTACCGCTCCACTCTACATACTATGTATAGTGTAGCAAAAAATATCGATATTGTCCACGAACCCGGCAATGAACTCTGTTAAGATTTATCTGCTCAGCCGATTCACGATGGCTGTTTCCTTCTTTACTTTTCCTCTGAAATGCCATAGAATATTTTTTTGTGATCGGTTTGCCGATCCATTATCTATTGGCTGTGTCAGGAGGAATCGATTTGCAAACAAGGTCTGGTGTGCGCGCCGCATTGGCCGCCGCATTTCCGCACACAATACCCATTATGGCCGGTTTTTTATTTATGGGAACCGCCTTCGGCGTATACATGAACCTGTCCGGTTTTTCCCCTGTTTACGGCATTTTAATGAGCGTGTTTGTTTTTTCCGGAACTGCCCAGTTTATCGGTGTTAGCCTGCTTATCGGCGCTTTTGATCCGGTCGGCGCGCTGGTCTTGATGCTGATGACCGGCGCGCGTCATCTGTTTTATGGTCTTGCCATGCTGGACCGCTACAGCGAGTCTGGCTGGAAAAAGCCCTATCTCATTTTTGCAATGTGCGACGAGACCTTCTCCATCAACTGCACGGTTGACCCTCCGCAGACCGTCGATCGCAGCTGGTTTATGTTTTTTGTCTCGCTGCTCGATCAGCTTTACTGGATCGCCGGAACCATAATCGGCTCTCTGTTCGGTTCGCTTTTGCCCTTTGATGCCGAAGGTCTGGACTTTGTCATGACGGCCCTGATCCTTGTGCTGTTTCTGGAACAGTTAAAAAAGGAAAAGAACTATCTGAGCGCCGGCATCGGCGTCGCTGTTTCTGTTCTGTGTCTGGTGCTGTTCGGCGCCGACCGGTTTCTGCTTCCCGCTATGGTTGCCATTCTGCTTCTTCTGTTCCTTTTCCGTCCGCAGCTTGAGAAAGGGGGCGCAGTGCAATGAGCAACACTCAGCTTTGGATTACCATCGCCATGCTCGCTTTGGGCACCTCGCTGACCCGATTTCTCCCTTTTCTGCTTTTTCCTGCGGGGAAATCCGCACCGCAAAGTATTCGCTACCTTGGCCGCGTGCTTCCCGCCGCCGCAATCGGTATGCTGGTGGTCTATTGCCTGAAAGGAACCGATCTTACCGGACCGGCCCACGGAATTCCGGAACTTGTCGCCAGCGCCTGTGTAATTGCATTGCATCTGTGGAAACGCAACACGCTTCTTTCCATTCTCTGCGGAACTGTTGTTTATATGCTGCTTGTGCAGCTTGTGTTTTAGTCGCTTTTTTCCTTCTTATTATTCCTATAAACTGTTTGAACTTCGTGGTTTCGATTTTACATTTATATTATTATACTATTTTGGCGGCCCGCAGGGCCGCTTTTACTTTCCCTCTACAAACCAGCGTGGATTCTCAAAAAAAAGATATCGTTCTTTTCCATGAATCCGCACGGTATACCGCATACCCAGCCCTCCCGCTTTGGTGCTGGCACGCCGCTGGACGTCCAAAACCCGATCCACGGGAAACACCCGGTCATCCGACCAGATAATATGCGTAGGCAAAACATTGCCGTCAATGTCGGTCTCCGAGCGGACCCGAACGTAAATTTTGTAGTCCATACCCTTTTCCTCTCCTGTTTATCTGAAATAACTTTCAGGGTGAACGGTGTGATCTCGTTTGGGATCAAGCGCAGACATTTTCCGGTCGGTCAGCATCAAACCGCGCTGCACAATTTTTGCCCCGAAGCGGTTTTTCAGATCATCCATCGCACGTTCAAGTTCTTCCTGTTTCTGCATCCGCTGTATCTCGGGAAAGATGGAAAGCTGGGTCACCTTGTCATCTACCAAAGCGCAGGCACGAACGCCCAGTGAGCGCACAGGATGTTCCCGCAGATTATGCCTGGACGCCAGCTTATAGGCAGCGTGAAAAAGGCTTTCCGCGTCCCCGGCCGGATAAGGCAGCGGCGCCTGCCTTTCATATACAAACAATGTCTTATCCCGAATGTGGATCTGCACTGTTCCGCACCGGTAGCCCTGATCCCGCAGCCGGGACGCCACGCTTTCGCACAGCAGATGCAGCGTAATGCGAAGATCATCGTCGCTGACAATGTCGTGAGGTGCAGTCGTGCTGTTGCCAATCGATTTAACAGCAGGTTCAGCCTGGTACTGTCTGACCGCGGCATAATCCTGACCGTTTGCCCATCTCCACAGCATGACGCCGTTCTTGCCCAACAATCCGCGAAGCGCCTGAGGATCAGCCACTGCAAGCTGCCCCAATGTATGAATACCAAAACGCGCAAGTTTGCGGGTCGTCGCCTTGCCTACATAGATCATTTCACTGGCCGCAAGAGGCCAGACGATTTGTCGAAAATTGTCCTCGGAAATCACGGTCGTTGCATCCGGCTTTTTATAGTCTGAACCCAGTTTTGCAAAAATTTTGTTGAACGATACGCCAACAGAGACCGTAATTCCAAGCTCTTCCCGGATCCTTCGCCGTATTTCATCCGCCGTTCTTTGTCCCGCCTGCATGCTGTCCACCCGCCCGGACAGATCAAGCCAGCATTCATCCGGTCCAAAACTTTCCACCCGATCGGAATATTCCGTATAGATCATGCGCGCAAGCCGGGAATGCTTCTGATACAATTCAAAATGTGGCTTAACCGTTATAAGCCCCGGACACTTTTCCCTCGCCTGCCAGATCGCTTCTCCCGTCTTGACCCCATACTGCTTGGCAATTCCGTTTTTGGCCAGAATAATCCCATGACGCAATTCAGGGTCTCCGGCAACGGCTACCGGAAAAGCGCGCAGTTCGGGATGATAAAAACATTCAACCGATGCGTAAAATCCGTTTAGATCGCAATGCAGAATGATTCTTCCCATATCTCCTCCAGGGAAAGAACATTTGTTCTTTTTTATTTATCATACGCTTTTTCTCCTAAGATGTCCAGATGTAATATGTTCCAATCCCGGACTTTGTGCCCCGTACCCGTATATTTTTAAAGTATTAAAAATGCAATCTTTCTGATTCTTTTTTCAAAAAACTGTTGACAAAATGATTCCATATTTGCTATAATACATCTCGCGATAAACAAGCGAGTGTGCTGGAATCGGCAGACAGGCACGTTTGAGGGGCGTGTGTCTTATGGCGTACGAGTTCAAGTCTCGTCACTCGCACCAAATGGGATAAAGCCTTTTCGGTTTTATCCCATTTCTTTTTTGAAATAATAAAAGTATTTTAAGGCAAAGATGCAGAACTAAAAGCGCCGCTTTCTGTCCGATAAACTTCGGGCAAAAGGCGGCGCTGCATTTATTGGTTAGTAAATATTAAACAGACTTTTTTGTTCGGTGATATCCGGTCAATATGGCCACAGCCATCAGCAGGACCATCAAAAGACCATAGAAGTTATGCGAAACCACCTGAAGGGGGGAAAGCGCAATTTCAGGATTGGAAGTCGCCGCCAGCGTTACCGGATAGACCGCGTGAACTGTCCAAGGCGCAAGTGAGGTAAGGGACAGACCGCCGCAATCCATAAGATTCGCTCTGCGGCTTTTATCAATCCCATACTTTTCACCAATTCGGCAAACCACATCGCCCAGCGCAATCATGCTGACCGTGCATACCCCTGTAATTGCGCCCAGAATACCGATTGCCAGAACGATTGAAAGTTCTGCGCTTCTTCTGCCGCGCGAAACCCGGAATATGCCATTCGCCACCTCATCAATAATTCTCGTCTGCTCTATAATCCCCAAAAACATAAACGCGCCGATTAACATAAAAATCGTTGACGCAGTTCCGAGAATCGCTTCAATAACCATTCCGCCGACCGTAAAGCCGCCAGGATAAGCAAACAAATCACTGAAGGAATAGAGCCCGGTAACCAGACCTATGAGCACGCCCCCTAAAATTCCAAAAGACAGCGATGCGATAAGATGGATTTTAAGCAGACACAGCACAACCACAATAGCCGGAACCGCGATCATCAGCAAAGAAAGCGGATTCTTTTCCAATGCATTTTCCGCAGTTTGCTGCGCACCGCCGCCGCCGAAAATCCAATACAGTACAAAACATCCTGTCGCGACCGGAAGCGAATACCAACATCTTGTGCGCACAACCTCCCCCATTTGGGCGCCCTGTGTGCCCGCAGAGGCAATAGTCGTGTCCGATATGGGCGCCAGATTATCTCCGAACAAGCCGCCCGAAACGATTGCGCCCACCATAAAAACAGGATTTACACCCACCAGCACGCCAACCGGAAAAAGTATCGGCATCGTAATTACATAAGTTCCCACCGATGTTCCCGTCGACATGGATAACAAGCAGCACAGCAGAAAGCTGATAGCGCAAAACGCGCCACCAAGCAGCTTTGCATCAATCAGCAGGCCGGCCATTGTATCGATCATACCGCTGGCAGAAACCAGTTTACCAGCCACTGCCGCAAAAATAATGGCAATCGTCACGGTACCGAACATCGGTCGGGCCACGCCCTTTACCGCTGCATCTCCGTAAGCATTGCGATCCTTTGCAAACAGACCGCCGATTATGATCGCCGCAAAAAATGCAATGCTGTATCCGTTAACATTGGACTCGTTCAGCGCCGCAATAACAATGAAAATCAGTGCCACCAGCAAAGGGATATATTGTCCGAAATAACCCAAATGGAACTCAAGTCTCTCTTTTTTATCCACTCCGCTATTCCTCCGGATTCCTGTATCTTTCTTTTTAGAATATTGGTTTGTCGAAAAAAAGTCAAATTTTTTATCAAAACAAGCGATTCGGCAAATTGACCAAAATTTAGTCTTTTTTCCACCTATCACGTAGTTTTTCCCTTGTATACGGACAAATTCGCCCTCCAGCTTATAGAAAGAATCTATGAATTCAGCAATATTATCAAAAAAAAGAATTTCCAATGCTTAACGGAAACGTATATCATGGACTTAATAACTAGTTAAGCTGCGTCATTTGTTTGTTAAAATTGACGTGCGGAAAGGGCATAACTATGGATTTGGTCAAAGCCCAGCATCAGTATGCGGAAATACTGGTCAAGATTGGCCTTGAGTTGAAAGACGGTCAGCCGGTGTTTATTGAGGCACCTGTTGAAGCGTCGGAGTTCGTCAAGATTTTGCTGGAGGAATCCTATAAGGCGGGCGCTTCGGATACCTATGTTTTCTGGAACTGCGAAGGTGCTGACAAAGTGCGTGCGCATTACAGTTTTCCTGCGCAGGTTGAGGAAGAGTGCGCATTAGCGCAGCGTTATGCTGACGCCGGAGCCGGTTATATCCGCCTGCTTTGCCCCAGCTTTGAATCAACTGAAAACATTGATCCTGAGCGCGTAAACCGGCTGACAGTCATCAGCACTGAGCGCCGCAAGTTGTTCAGAACATCGGCAAAACGCGGCGGTTTCACCCTCTGCTGCATTCCCTGCGAAGAGTGGGCCGATCAGGTTTATCCCGATCTTCCAAGAGAGCAGCGCCTCCAGACACTTTGGGAGACCGTGCTTCGGTGTCTGCGTTGCGGCAGCGATGAAAACCCTGTCGAAGCCTGGAAGCAGTATATCCTTAAAACCCGCGCCCGCAAGGACAAACTGGACAGCAATGGGTATCAATGCTACCGTTTCCGCTGTGCCGGAACAGATCTTACCATCTCTCCTGCACAGGGAGCAAAATGGGCAGGCGGCTGCAACGAATATCCCGGTGAGCGGGTATTCATCCCCAATCTGCCGACCGAAGAGGTTTTCTGTGTCCCCAATCGCTACAAAGTTGAGGGCCATGTACAGGCAACCAAGCCGCTGAACTATAACGGCAATTTGATTGAAAATTTCCGTCTGTCATTCCATGAGGGACGGGTTGTTGACTACCAGGCCGAAAAGGGACAGGAGCTGCTCAAATCCATCATCGAAACGGATGAAGGCTCTCATTATCTGGGTGAGTTTGCGCTGGTCGATCAGCAATCTCCGATTGCCCGGAATAACCGCATTTTCTACACTACCCTTTTTGACGAAAATGCTGCCTGTCATCTCGCACTTGGCATGATGGCAGGACAGATGCCGCTGGATAAAGCGGAAGAGCTGGGTCTGAACCAGTCCAAAATCCATATGGACTTCATGTTTGGTGCAGACGATTTGCATGTCGAAGGCCAGCGTCCGGACGGAAGTTGGGACGATATCATGGTAAACGGCAGATGGGCCGGTGCTTTTGAAATCTGAGCTTGCAATTTTCTGGACATAGTGTGATCGGGGCAAATCGCTAGTCAGGGGATTTGTCATAAAAATAAAAATGAGGAGAAATGATGATGTTAAACAAAATCAAGCCTGAAGTGCGCATATTCATCTTCAGCTGCGGAAACTACATCGTGGCCGGATTTATGTCCACGCTGACCTCCGCATTGATGGCGTACTTCTCCGCAGACACAAACATGACTTCCGGAATGCAGGGCCTGTTCCTTTCGATGGGCGGTCTGATGACCGCTGTGGTCGCTTCCCTGCCCGGCCGTGTTGTTGACCGCTTTGGTTCCAAGAGAACCCTTTATGTCATCGCGCTTGGACTGCTGGCCAGCGTTGCGCTGTTCTCCACCGCGCGCACCGGCATTGAGTGCATGATCTGGTTCTCTCTGTACAGCCTTGTAACCGCTGCTTCGGTTCCCTGCAGCACCCAGGCTCTCAAGGTTTATCGCGTTGCTGATCCTGCTAAGCTGCTGCGCATCAACCTTGTCGGCAACATGGTCGCCGGTATGCTCGCCTCTTCCACGGCTGCGGCGCTTATTGAGAAGTCCGGACTGACCTGGCGCCAGACCTTCCTGGTTTTCGCCGGTATCAGCGCCGTTATTCTGCTCATCGGCTTTGTGTTCATGTTCAGCCTCAAGTATGACTATTCTGAGGTCACTACCAGCGATCTGTCTGAAGACCGTGCTGCCAAAAAGGCCGCTGAAAAGTCCTACAAATACACCACTGCTGAGCGCAACGCCTGCATCGCGCTTTGCCTGCTCTATATCGGCTACATGGGTGTCGGTATCGCGCTTGGCAACTGGATGCCCGCTTACCTGCAGGGCCGCGGCTTTACCGGTGTTCAGGTAAGTTTGCCGAATACTGTTGGTAAGTTTGTCCAGCTTGCTGCTTATCTGCTCCTGCCCACGGTTGCAGCCAAGCTTCTGAAATCGGTCAAGGTAACGCCGATCGCCTGCGCTTTGCTGATCGTTTCCATTTTTGGTATCCTGGTTCCGATGAACCTCACCGTTATCTCGATTGCACGCGGTCTGCTTGCTCTTATCATCGGTTTCCTTTCCATGCACGTTCAGAGCGACTGTGCGCTTGTTGCACCCAAGCTGGCCAGCGGACGGTTCAGTTCGACGGTTTTGGCAAGTGCTAATGCCGGCGGCGTCGTGGCAGTCATTCTGATGGGCTATCTGCCGAGCGTCACCGCGAAGCTGGTTATGTTCATCGTGTTCGCCTGCCTCGGCATTCTCGGCGCTGCTCTGCTGATTAAGCCCTACAAGGAAATCAGCGCTCTGAAAGCAAATGTCGGCGACTAATAATTGATTGCGCCCCATCACATCTCAACCTGACATAATTGTAGAAATTTCAGGGAAGCACACAAAAAAGTGTGCTTCCCTGTTTAATTTATGTTATTATAGAATACATTAACCGCAATCGATTCGTTTTTGTCAAAGGAAGGGAACCAATGGAAATCAGCTCGCTTCAACAATTTCTGGTATTGGCCAAAACACTGAATTTCACACAAGCTGCGGAAAGATGTTTTGTAACCCAGCCTACTCTCAGCCGGAATATTGCAAACCTTGAAAAAGAGCTCGGTGTGCAATTGTTTCGAAGGAACAGAAAGGCCGTCCTTTTGACCGAGGAGGGGCAGGATCTTTTGCGGCATGTTTACAGGATAGTGGAGGAATATGAGCAAATTCTGGCCAAAACCGGTCCCTATCGATCCGGCTCCAAGGGGAACCTGAAAATTGGCTATAGTTCCTATCCCTATATACTTGGCATTTGTATGGAAGCCGTTGAACAGCTTGGAAAACTCAGTCCGGACATAGATGTACAGGTGGTTTTCGGCGGAACAAGAGAGAATTTTCTGCGTCTGCTGGATGACCAGCTGGACGGGGTCTTTATGTTGGATTATGGACTTGCAGAAAAATATCCTGAACTTTCCCGGGAGCCGATCGCGCCAAGCCGCCCATATGCCCTGCTGAGCCACAACCACCCCCTGGCTCAACAGAAACAAATCACGCTTAGAGAACTTTCCGGGCAGCCTTTTATCATGATTAACCGGGAAGACAATCCTGATCTGTTTGACTTTCGTCTGCACCACTATCTGCAAAGCGGCATTCGCCCTGAGGATATTATTTACGCACCCACGATTAAAGACCTCATGGTCATGGTTTCTCGAGAGCAAGGCGTTGGCGTATTAAATGAGGACGGGCATCTCAACACAATTGGTTCTGTCAAACCGGTCGCAATTTCTGAAGGAATCCCCTCTCTTCAACTCTCCTTTATCTGGAAAAAGCGCGTAAACGGTCAATGCATGAGCCGATTTATCGATACGCTGCGTAAAGTCCGTGACAATCAAGATTCTGATGGCATGGAATAAATTGTCTTTTTTTCATAAATCATGTCGTTATTTTCGGGTCCGATTTCTTGCATTCGACAACAAATGGAAGTATAGTATATATGTAATAATTTAAATTAAGGAGAAAAGAGAATGCCCAGAGCGAAGAAAGAGGCCGCAGCACAGGAAACAGCGGCGGTGCAGGAGGCTTCTATTAAGCAAACAAAAAGTACAACAAAAGCTGCGAAACCCGCTGCTAAAAAGCTGGAGCCGCAGGTATTTGTTCAGTATGAAGGTTTTGAGTGGAACACAGCGGAAGTGCTTGAAAAGGTTCAGTCGGCATATGTTGCAGAGGGACATCGCGCTTCTTCCATCAAATCCCTGAGCCTCTATTTTAAGCCGGAAGAGCACAAAGCATACTATGTGATTAACGATTCTGTTACCGGCTGCATAGAGCTGTAATAGTGTAGCTTTATTGTGACGACCGACACTCCCGTTTCTCTTTTATTGAGATGCGAGGGTGTCATTTTTTATGCCCATTTTTTGCCTACTGGAAACGTTTTCCCTTCTTTATTTACTTTTAAAGCCTATCTGAATCCATCACTGAATTTTAAAAAATCGATCTCGAAAAACCTTTTTTCGATCCATGTATACATCCATATCTGGCAATTTTGATCTGTTATGGATTTTTCGCTTGTATTCGCGTCACAACCCTTTACTTTGCTGCTTCATATGTAATGAATAATTTGTTTAATATAAAAAAACCGTGTGCAGCTTTCCTGCACACGGTTTTTTCGATTATAGAAATATTCTTATTCGAAAATCTGAAGCTCGTTGCTGAATCCATGAAGCGGTGCGCCGCCGTTCTCCGAAACCAGTACCTGGTCCTCAATGCGAATGCCAAATTCTCCGGAAAGGTAAATACCGGGTTCAACCGAGAACGCCATTCCTGTCTCGATCGTTGTCTTCTCCCCCGCAGCAGCAGAGGGACCCTCATGGCAGTCGATGCCGATGCCGTGACCCGTTCTGTGGGTAAAGTAAGGTCCGTATCCTGCTTTTTCGATGACAGCACGTGTTGCCTGGTCAACCGCTTCCAACGGCTTTCCCTGCTTGGCTGCGGCAATTCCTGCTTCTCTCGCCTCGTTGACAATGCGATATACTTCCAGGAATTTCTCGCTTGGTTTACCGAAATAAAACATCCGTGTCATATCGGTATTATAATTTTTATAATTCGCACCAAAGTCGATCAGCAGGCAATTGTTGTCCTCAATTACTGTATCATCATGGGAATGATGCGGTTCTGCTGCATTTTTTCCAACCGCAACGCCCGCCGCCGCATCACTGAGCCCGAGATTGGTCATCTCCATGCACAGAACGCTGTTCAGCTCGTTCTCCGTGTGGCCAATCCATTCACGTCCGCGCGCCATCGTGCGGCGCAAAGCCTCGTCAGCCTTTGCGCAGGCAGTTTTCATAAGCTCAATTTCAGTCTCATCCTTGTAAACACGCAGGCCGGCCAGGATGCCCGAGGCAAGAGAAAATTTGCTGTTCGGATACAGGCCCAGCAAAGGCAGAACAAAACGTGCCGCTGTCAGGTCGTCAATCGCGACCGTATTCATTGGAATACCGCGGCGTTCGATCTCCCGGCTGAGAAGGGCAAAAGGATCTTCGCTGTCCTTCCAATACAGGATGTCCCGATACGGAACCTCAGCAAGGGACAACTCATACAAAGCGTTCGCGATAAAAAACGGCTCATGGCCAGGCGAAAATACAGCCGTGAGCAGCCGCTCATCTGCACGCAGAGAGTAGCCGGTCATGTACTTCATGTTGGAGGAAGGGGTCAGCAGCATACAGTCAATTCCCTGACGCCGCATCTCTTCTTCCGCTTTTTTCCAACGATTTGCAAAGCTGTCCATACTTCAGAATCTCTCCTTTTTCCCAAAACAGTATATTTTCAGTTTTCGGTCTGCTGAGCATTATAAAGATGGCATGCAACAAAATGATTTCCGCCGATATCACGAAGCTGCGGCTCTTCCATTTTGCACTTTTCACACGCACGATCGCAGCGGGTATGGAAGCGGCAGCCTTTGGGCGGATCATAGGGGCTGGGCACATCGCCGCTGAGGATTTTCGCCTCCCGCTTTACCTTGGTATCCGGAATCGGAATCGCACTGAGAAGTGCCTGTGTATAAGGATGCAGCGGATTCTCATATAGGCTTTCTTTATCGGTGATTTCCACGATTTTACCGAGATACATGACGGCAATGCGGTCACTGATATGCTTAACCACACTCAGGTCATGCGAAATAAACAGACTTGTGAAGGCAAATTCCTTTTGCAGATCTTTGAGCAGGTTCAATACCTGCGAGCGCACAGAAACGTCCAATGCCGATACCGGTTCATCCGCGATAACAAATTTCGGATTCAGGACCAGCGCGCGTGCAATCACGATTCGCTGCCGCTGTCCGCCGGAAAATTCATGCGGATAACGATAAAGATGCTGGGGACCGAGGCCGACCTTTTTGACGATCTCCTCCACCATTTCCTCTCGCTGCGCCTTGGTGCCGATCTTATATGCATCCAAAGGCGTCCGGACGATTTCCATCGTGGTCATGCGCGGATTCAAAGAGCCGTAGGGATCCTGAAACACCATCTGCATCTGTTTGCGCATTTCCCACATCTCACGCTTGCTCAAAGCGCAGATATCCTGTTCCTGAAAAATAATTTTGCCTGAAGTCGGCTCGGTCAAACGAAGCATGGTGCGTCCCAGCGTCGATTTTCCGCAGCCGGACTCGCCGACCAGACCAAGCGTCTCTCCTTCACGGATCGAGAAGTTGACGCCGTCAACAGCATGCACATATTGATTTTTCAGTCGGATACCATTCTTAGAGTAAAAGGATTTTACCAAGTTGTCAACAGTTATAATCGTCTTTTTTTCATCCATCTTGCCGTTCCCCGCCTTGTCTGTATTTCCAGCAACGCACCTTTCTTCCCTGCCCGATCTCAAAAAGATCCGGCTCCTTTTCCTGGCAGATCGGCATCGCTTCTTCGCAGCGGTCACAGAAACGGCAGCCTGCCGGCATATTGAAAGGACTGGGAACTGCGCCCTTGATGGTGTTCAGTTCTTCGACCGTGACGTCCAGACGCGGAATCGAAGCCAGAAGCGCTTTCGTATAAGGGTGCAGCGGCTTATCAAACAGCTGCTCGGTCGATGCATATTCCATGACCTTTCCCGCGTACATGACCAGCGTGTTCACAGACATTTCCGCAACAACGCCCATGTCGTGGGTAATGATCATAATCGCGGTGTTGTAATCCTGCTGCAGCTTTTTCATAAGCCGCAGGATTTGCGCCTGGATGGTCACGTCCAGCGCCGTTGTCGGCTCGTCCGCAATCAGCAGCGCCGGATTGCAGCAAAGCGCCATCGCAATCATGATACGCTGTTTCATTCCGCCTGAAAGCTGATGCGGATATTCCTTCATCCGCTGCTCAGCCGAGGGCATGTCCATGCTTTTAAGAACCTGCAAAGCTTTCTCTCTCGCCTGCTCGCGGCTCATCTTCTGGTGTACGCGAATCGTCTCGATCAGCTGGTTTCCGATCGTCATGACTGGATTCAGGGAAGACATGGGATCCTGAAAAATCATGGCGATCCGGTTTCCGCGGATCTTCTGCATCTCCTTTTCGGACAGCTCAAGCAGATTCTGTCCCTCAAAAAGGACTTCTCCGCTGCATTTCAGCGAACCGTCATTGTCGTGCAGGCGCATGATCGTCTGGGAGGTCACGCTTTTTCCGCAGCCGGACTCACCGACAATTGCCAGAATGTCTCCCTGCTTGACCGAAAAATCGATTCCATCCACGGCCTTAACCGTTCCTTTGCTTGTTTCAAAGTAGGTTTTCAGGTCGTTAACCTGTAATAAGTTGTCCATTGTCTTCTCCGCATCCTTATCTTTTAAAGGGCAGTGCGTGCCGGGAAATCCCGGCACGCACTGTTATATACCTGCCGTAGGCTGCCTGTTAGGCAACCTCCCACTGCCAAACGCAATACTCCAGATTCATAAAGTCAGTAATATCGACGTTGGACAGACGGTTGTTGTACGCAACCAGCGACTTGCTGAAGAACAGGTAGATGTAGGGGCACTCGGTCATCAGACGCTCCTGCAGCTGGTTGTAAATGTCCTGACGGACCTCAAACTCATTGGCCGCAGCACCCTGCGCAACAAGCTCGCTCCAGCTCGGATCGGTAATGTGCGCGAAGTTAAAGCTTCCGTTGAGGTCAAAGCTGATCGCGCAGGAGTCGGGGTCCGCACCGTTGGACTGGTTCATCAGAACCATATCGGTCGTACCCGCATTGCACTCAGCGATGATCGCGGTGCTGTCTGCAATCTCGATCTCGACATTGACGCCGATGTCCTTCAGGTTCTGCTGAATGATCAGCGCGGTCATCTCGTTGCTGTCGCTGCCGCTCGAAACCTTGAGGTTGAGGGTCTGGCTGTAGTCAAAGCCGGCCGCATCCAGCGCAGCCTTCGCCGCTTCCGGATCGTACTTCCACATGGAAGTCAGATTGGAGTCGAAATACTTGCTTGCCTGGGGCAGCCAGCTGTATGCAAGCTCTGCCTCACCGGCAAAGACCGAGTCAACAATGCTCTGCTTATCGATCGCCATGTTGATCGCCGAGCAAACTTCCGGGGTCAGATAGGGCTGTGTCTGGTTCATACCGAGCAGCGCATAGCCGTAGCCGGAGGTGGACTCACAAACCAGGTTGCTCTGTGCCTGAGCAAGCTCCCAGTCGGTGGACAGAATGCCGCCGTAAGAACCGCCGCAGACGATGTCGATCTCGCCGTTCATCAGACCGGCGACCATGCTGTCGTTGGTCACTACGCGCATGATGAAGGTATCAAAATCGGGAGTACCCATGTAGTAATCTTTGTTTGCGGTGTAGACGATGCGCTCACCGTCTGTCTTGGACTGATAGATGCAAGGACCGTTGCCGATCGGCGCATTCCAGAACTCAGTGTCGTTCGCCGCCTCTGCATAGGTCATTCCCTCAAAGCAGTGGGAGGGCAGCGGCATGAAGTACTGGTTGATCTGGGTCAGGAACATTTCAGGGTCGATGGCGTTCTTGAACTTGAAAGCAACGGTGTGCTCGTCGATCGCTTCACAACCGACAGAGTTTTCCGAAGTCTCCAGGCCCGAAGAGTCATCGGTACCGGTCAGATATTTCATGATCCAGCCGCGGGGCGCAGCAACCTCAGCGTTGGAGAAAGCGCGCGCAGTCCAGACAAAATCCTCTGCGACGACCGGCTCGCCGTCGTGCCATTTCGCGTTCTCGTTGATGTGCACAACCATGGTGGTGTCATCCTGCATCTCATAGCCGGTGCACAGGTGCGGCTCGAAAGTGCCGTCCAGTTTGGAGACGAACATACGGTCAAACATAACCGCCTGAACAATGTCTCCGCGCACGACCGAAGTGGTCAGCGGGCAAAGGGTCGGCCATTCGCCGTAGGTCGCCATGGTAACGACAACCGGCTCATTGGCATCGGCGCCATCCTGTCCAGCATTCTCGGCAGGCTCGCTCGAGCAGGCCGCCATGCTGAAGCAAAGAACAAGCGCCAGCACAAGTGCTAAAAACTTTTTCATTGCTTGAATCCTCCTGATGATTCTTTTATTACAACCTTGCGGTTTGTAAACAAATTAGACCTTGGTTTTCGGGTCCAGCGCGTCGCGCAGGCCGTCACCGATGAAGTTGATGGAAAGCACCGTGATCAGAAGCAGCAAACCTGCGGGGATCCAGACCCAGGGACGCATGGTCAGCGTGGTCAGGCTCTGCGCATAGTTCAAAATATTTCCCCAGGAAGCCATCGGCGGCTTAATACCATAACCCATATAGCTCAGCGCCGACTCGGTCAGGATCGCGTTGGCGGTGCGGAAGGTAAAGGTAACCATCACCGGAGAAAAAGTGTTCGGCAAAATATACTTGGTGATCAGAGAAAAATCCCGCACGCCGGAAGAGACTGCCGCCTCGACATATTGGCGTTCCCGCGTCGAAAGGGTGTCCATATAAACCAGCCTTGCAAACTGGGTCCAGCCGGTTATACCGATAACCACCGTAACCGAGGTGATCGAGGTACCGAATACCGCGACAAGAACCATGATCAGAATCATGGACGGGAAAGACATGAACACATCGGTCAGACGCATGATAAAGGTCTCAACCGGTCCGCGGTAGTAGCCCGCAATCAGGCCGAGCGGAACACCGATCAGCAGGCTGATCAAGGTCGACAAAATGCCGACAAGCAGCGAGGTCCGGCCGCCATAGATCAATCTCGCAAACAGATCTCGTCCAATTTCATCCGTTCCGAGCAGATGTTCTGCGCTCGGCATCGCATTGTGTGCCGTCGCATTGGTGGTATAGGGATCAATCGAGGTGATCATCGGCAAAAACACGACAATCAGCGTCAGCAAAATCAAAGTGATCGAGCCGACAAGCGCCGCTTTGTGCCTGCAAAACTTGGTCGTTACGTCACGAAGGTAGGAATATTCCTTTTTGCTCTTACTTGCCACTCTTTTTTCCTCCCTCCGACACACAACGAATCCGCGGGTCTACCAGACTGCAAACAATATCAACGAGCAGATTGCCGATCAGAACAGCAACCGCGATAAAAATCGTAATTCCCATCAGTACCGGATAATCGCGCGCATCAATTGAAGTCGTCAAAAGCTTTCCGATACCCGGCCAGCTGAAGAGTGATTCAATAACCACCGATCCGCCGATCAGGAAGGGGATCTGTGCGCCGATATTGACAATGATCGGGTTAATTGAGTTACGCAGCGCATGCTTGATAATGATAGAATTGCGGCTAAGTCCTTTTGCTTTGGCCGTACGGATAAAATCCTGTCCAAGCGTCTCGATCATGCTGCTGCGCATATAGCGCATGAAATAACCGAGCTGCTGAAGCGAAAGCGAAAAAGCCGGGAGAATCAGATGCCGAATCAAATCCGCAAAATTGTGGTTATCCGGCATGGTATACATTCCACTCATCGGCAGCCAGTTGAGCTTGACCGAAACGAGCAGGATAAGGATCATGCCGAAAAAGAATCCCGGAAGAGAGTTGCCGATAAAGGCGAAGGCGGAAGATATGTAGTCAAAACCGGACTTTGGCTTTACAGCTGCAAGGATACCCAATGGAATTGCAATAATCAGCGCAATCACCATTGAAGTAACCGTAAGCAGCAGAGTCGGTCCGAGTTTTGCCACAATCAGCTGAAAAACATCCTGGGACGTCTGATAGGAATAGCCGAGGTTTCCGTGCAGCATCTGCCACAGCCAGGAAAAATACTGTACAATCAGCGGCTTGTCCAGTCCGTACTGTTCGGTTAACGCCGCTATCTGCTCTGCCGACATATTCGGGTTGGATGCGACGACAAAGTCCATCGGCGTGCCGGGCATCATGGATGTGATCGCATAGGCAAGGATCGTAATGCCAAAAAAGACAATTATCGAGATGCCCAGACGTTTAAGGATATATCTCCCCATGCTGTTCTCTCCTTATTGAAATTGCTAATGGTTTCAGCCGTTCAGCTTTGCAATCAGCTTTTTGTAAAAGTCCACCGCGTCGGGCAACGCCGAAGCATTCAGATTTTCGTTCATTCCATGCGGCGCGTTAAATTGCTGCCGGTTCACATAAAGCGGGCAGAAACGGATAATATTGTCACATACATCCACATAGTTCCGGCTATCGGTTCCGCCAAGCACCGGGTAGGGTATCGCCTGGATTCCGCCAAACTGCTCGCTGATCGCCTGCTCTACCAGTTTAAAGGAGTCGCACTCGCTGCTTGTGACCGGGCTTCCTGCCGTCGCGTGATCATATTCAGGCTCAACGCCGAATTTTTTGGCAACTGCCGCAACCTTGGCAACGCTTTCAGCCGGATCACTATTTCCGAGCAAACGGATATTGGCGTTTACCCACGCTTCCTGCGGCAGGATGTTGTTGCCGTTCGAACCCTGCATGCGGGTAAAGGCGATCGTATTACGGGACATCGCGGAAAAGTTCGGATTCACCTCAGGCAGAACCCGTTCCAGCAGCGGCTTAAACAGCCAGAGGTTTGCATAGAAAAAGCGTGTGCTGAACTTCATTGTCGGCGCAATGCGGCGCAGCATCTCCGCAAGCGCAGGATAGATTTCGCCTTTGAAGGGCGATTTCTTCTCAATTGCCAGAACAAACTTTGCCAGTCTTGCAACCGTGTCGTTTTTCTTCGGCACGCTGGAATGGCCACCATTGCCGCGCGCAACAAAATGTACATCGGCGCATCCCTTTTCCAGGACGCCAATCATCGCAAAAACGCCGTCCGCACCCGGGACTGGCTCATGCAGGATTACCCCGCCCTCGTCAATGAGGAATTTGAGCTGCACACCGTTCTCTTTCAGGAAAGCAGCGGTCATCGGGCCACCCTCGCCGCCGTATTCCTCTGAACAGGAGCTCGCTATGTACACGTCGCAACTGGGCGTTACGCCCGCCTCGATCATCTCGTCAACACTTTGCAGGATCGAAAAAAGCGTTCCCTTGGTATCCAGCGTTCCGCGTCCCCAGACAACGCCGTCCACGACCTCTCCTGCAAAAGGCGGATGCTCCCAGCCGTCCGCCGCCGCAACGACGTCCATATGCGCCATGAGCATGATCGGCTGCCCGGGACCACCCTTCCATTTATAAAGCAGGCTGCCGTTAAAATCGTGTTTTTCACACGCTGCATGCAAATGCGGAAATTCTTCCGCAATAAGGTCCTGGAATTTATAAAACTTGTCCCTGGACGGATCGTCCTTGGAAGATACCGTTTCACACCGAATCAGCTTTGCCAGCTTATCCCCATAGCGCAGCGCACGCGCATCGGTTTTCTGCTCCAATGTACAAACCGGTTTTCTCTTACCGCAAATGATGGTTCGGACAACACAAACGCCCAAAACCGCCAGAATCGCACATCCGAGAACGATCAATACCCACTGCATGAAATTACCCCATTCCAAATATCCATCTGCTTATTTTTAAAGCCCACACACGGAGCACTGACAGGAAAACGTTTTCCGTGTTTGGGGGAAAATAGACGAATTGTACAAAAATACAATCCGTTTCCCCTTGAATATTAATATACTAACACTTACCGCTTTACATCGCTATAAAATATCTGGAATACAGATACCACAACCATCCAAAAAACTTTTATTTTTGACAAAAATTCAGCCGGTTACCCCGTTAACCAGCCCACAATTTATTCTTTAATTATGCAGTTTTCCGCACTTTGCAAGGTTTGCCGCGCCTACTTTGCGCATTAATCAGTCTTAATCACCCGTCAATCCCTTTAACAAAATACTGCCACATCTTTTTTCCGAACAATCCGCAATGTTGGAAAGAGTTTGCTGAAAATGCAATTATGGGCAGATTTCATTTTATGGGCATTTTATTTAAGAGCTGCATCGGCGTTTTCGTTCTGGTATCGCGCATTCCATGCAGAAATCTTCAATAACATAGATTGCTGACTGCTCGTCAAGATTCTCCGCATTCATTATTTCAACCAGTTCTCTTAATCTTTCCTTTTCCTCTTCAAAACACAAATCCCGAATTTCGGTGCCCAAAACCGACCGCACCCCATAACAACTTATTTTCTCTCCCTCTTCGGTGACTGCAATCGATTCGGTGACAAAAAAGCGCTGCATTCATGTCCCTCCTCTTTTTATGCTAGTAGCATAGCACAGCGAAGTGAGGTTCGTTTGTCGAAAAAGCTCGAATAAATTCGACTTATTTAACCAAAAAACACCCCTTTACTTAACGCATATCGCCGAAAAGCGTCGGAGAATCATCTTTTTCTGCAAGATTTTTCTTTTTTTTTATTTCTTTTTCCCTTTCTTTGAGCGACGAAACATCCTGCAGCTTTTTCTGAATCTGCCTTGTTCTGACGCCGACCAGCTTGTCCAGCTCGGAATTCGCCTGGTTCAGACGCTGCTGTGTCTGTGCGAGCACTGCGGCAAAATTCTCAAATTCCTGCTTAACCTCGCCCAACACACGCCAGACCTCGCTTGAACGTTTCTGTATTGCCAATGTCCGGAATCCCATCTGCAAGCTGTTCAAAAGCGCCGCCATTGTTGTCGGACCCGCTATACTGACTTTATAGTCCCGCTGCAAGGTTTCCACCAATCCGCGACGCACAGCTTCGGCATAAAGCCCTTCGATCGGGAAAAACAGCACCGCAAAATCGGTCGTGTGGGGCGGGTCGATGTATTTGTCCCGAATGTCTTTGGCCTGTGCTCGAATACGCCCCACCAACTCTTTTGCCGCAAACTCGACCTGCTCCGCGTTGGCTGAATCATAAGCCTCGACCAATTTTGTATAGGCGTCCAGCGGAAACTTTGCGTCGATTGGCAGCAATGTCGCCGTGTCTCCTGTGCCCGGAAGCTTCACTGCAAATTCGACATGATCCCGGCTGCCCGCTTTGGTTACCACCTCACGCAAGTATTGTTCCGGCGCCAAAATCTGTTCCAAAATAGCGCCCAGCTGCACTTCGCCGAGGATTCCACGCGTTTTCACATTGGACAGAACCTTTTTCAAATCCCCAACGCCGTTTGCAAGATTCTGCATCTCGCCGAGTCCCTTGTAAACCTGCTCAAGACGCTCGCTTACCATACCAAAGCTTTGGCTTAGCCGTTCATTCAAGGTTTTTTGCAGCTTTTCATCCACGGTTTCCCGCATCTGCTCCAGCTTTTTCTCATTGTCCTGCTGCATCGCACTGAGCCTGTGCTCGACTGTTGTGCGGATATTTTCCAGTCTCTGCTCGCTTTGCAGCGCATATCCGCGCAGATTTTCCGACACGATCCGCAAATTATCCGAAACGCCTTTGGTCAGCGCGTCCATACGCGCGTCCTGGCGCTGAAAAGCGCCCTGCATCGATCGATTCAGCAGTTCCGCCATCTGCATGATGTTTTCAGATGTTTCCCGCCGGGATTCCCGCTGTTCCTCTGCAATTTCTCTGCGCATCTGATCATCTATTCCGGCATGGCTTCTCTTAAAGCTTCTAAACAGCAAAACAAGCGTAAGCAAAAAATCCGCCAGCGCGATTATACCAAGCGCCGCCAATAAAGAATTCGTCATTTTTTCTCCGTTTTCCAATCGTCTGTTATTGTAATACCAAATAATTTTCCGGTGCTGCGCAAAGGGATTTTACCGGCAAGTCTTTCAAGCGTAGCCGGAGCATTTTCCGGCCCCCTGCTCTCAGCGCCGGGAACAACCGGGATTTTGCGCAAAGTATGGCAAGGTCAGCTTTTACACCATAATTTTTCCTAATTCCGCATCAAAGCGAACCCCTTTTAATACGCTCTGTTTCTGTCAGGGGATATTTTATGTTTTAGTAAAAAACAACGGACATGCTCCTGGCTTGACCAGCACGCGCACAGCTTCTCAAAAAGCTTTTTGCTGACCATTTTTCTTAAATGAGCACGCATATTTTATCTCCCGCATCCCCCTGACCGTCCCCTGCAAACATGCGCTTTGTTTTTGTTCCTTTCCAGAATTTTCTCATATTCTTTCACTTAATTCGAAGCTAAAGGTAAAAATTTTTCACTCTCCCACGCAATACCGTGATACTTTGTCCTCTTGACTATAAGAAAAGAGCAGCCAGTGCATCGGTTATCAGAACTCTCAGATATGATCGCCTGACTTTATAGTATCATCTCACCGCGGCCTCGCCGGTCATGCCGTCTTCCATCCAATAAAAAATGTTCTCTATGAGTATACCCCAAAGAGAACATTCGTTCAACACAATTCTATATTATTGTCAGCTTTTCTTTTTGATCACCAGTTTTTTCTCGGTTCCCTGCCTGATCCGCTGAATATTGGAACGGTGCATCCAGATCACAGCGCCGCCAATTGCTGCCGCAAAAATGGTGGAAAAAATCGGTTCGGTTTCACTCAGCAGCGCATAAACAAGATTGACCACCGGATAAAGAGCCGCGACCACAATAGATCCGACAGATATAATCCGCGTCGCTGCAAAAACGATCAGGAAGACGGCGGCCAATACAGCAAGAATAACGGGATTCAGGACCAGCAGGATGCCCGCCGTTGTCATGACCCCTTTGCCGCCGCGAAAGCCAAAATAAACCGGATACAGATGGCCCAAAAGAGCGGTCAGCGCCGCCAGGCATGCTCCGACGTAAGGATCCAATCCCGCAAGGGAGAACAGCCAACGTCCCAAAGCAATCGCCGCCGCCCCTTTCAGGAAATCTCCCAGCCCGGTCAAGACGCCGGGAAGAGCCCCGATCGAGCGCAGCACATTCGTCATGCCTGCGTTGCCGCTGCCCATGCTCCGAATGTCCTGATGTGCAAAAAGCCGGGTCAAAATTATCCCGAAACACAGGGAACCGCACAAATATCCCTCAAGCGCCGTCAAAAGAATATAGACCGCCGTCATCCACGATCCCCCCGTTCCCGGATCACGAGGCGAATCGGCGTTCCCTCCAATCCAAATGTTTCCCGAATTTGATTTTCCAGATACCGCTGATAGGAGAAATGGAACAGATCCGCGCGATTCACAAAGGTCACGAACGTCGGCGGACGGGTGGAAGACTGGGTCATATAGTAGATTTTCAGCCGCTTGCCCTTGTCCGAAGGCGGCTGCACCCGGGCAGTCGCGCGGGCAAGCAGATCGTTGAGCATGCCTGTCGTGATCCGCATGGCGTGCTGTGTATCGACGAAATGCACCAGTTCCAACAAACGATCCACCCGCTGGCCGGTCTTGGCCGAGATAAAGATGATCGGCGCATAGGACATGAAGCTGAAATCCTTTTCATACTGCGCGCGCTGTTTTTCCATCGTCTTGCCGTCTTTTTCCACAAGGTCCCACTTATTCACGGCGATAACGCAGGCTTTTCCCTGGTCATGCGCATAACCGGCTACCTTGCTGTCCTGCTCGGTAAACCCTTCGGTCGCGTCCACCATGATTATGCAGACATTGGCGCGGTCCACCGCTGCAAGCGCCCGCATAACGCTGTAGCGCTCAACATCGTCGTTTATTTTCCCCTTGCGGCGCATACCGGCCGTATCAATAATGGTGAACTTGCCGTACTGGTTTTCTATATGCGCGTCCACTGCATCTCGTGTTGTACCGGCGACGTCCGAAACAATCATCCGGTTTTCGCCAATCAGCCGGTTTGCCAGAGAAGATTTTCCCGCGTTCGGCTTGCCGATAATGGCAACCCGGACGTCGTCCTCCCCCTCTTCCTGTTCGGGAGCCGGCTGCAAGTATGCGCAAACAGCGTCCAGCAGATCGCCTGTTCCATGGCCGTGCACCGAGGAAACCGCGACCGGTTCCCCCAGCCCCAGCGAATAGAAATCATAAAACTCCAGCGGTGTTTCCCCAATGGCGTCGCACTTGTTGACCACCAGCACGATCGGGCGGCCGCTGCGCTGCAATATCGCCGCAATTTCCTGATCCGCCGCCGTTACGCCGGCCCGCAGATCGGTCACCATGACCACAACGTCCGCCAT
>CALWZE010000079.1 GCA_944385925.1 uncultured Clostridia bacterium | reverse complement strand
GGGAAACAGGTTGACTGCATCTATATGGATATTGAAACTTCGGGCGGGAATCCCGGCCGGGCGGACGGCAACAGCAAGCAGACCTGGACGGCGGCCGCGCTCGCCTTCTGCGCGGAATGTCAGGCGGCCGGGTATGCGGCGGGCGTTTACGCAAACCTGAGTTACATGTCCGGCAAGCTGGACACGGCGGCGCTCAAGGCAGCGGGATGCAGGCTGTGGATCGCCCATTACACCGACGCCGCGCACCCGGAATACCGCGAGCAATACGACATGTGGCAGTATACCAGCAGCGGCGCGGTGGACGGCGCTGAAGGACGGGTCGATCTCAGCCGCCAATACACGGAGCCGGTAAAACCGGAGGAGGAAACGGCTATGGTCATTCTGAAAATCGGTCCGATGAGCGCGGGGGACTTTGAGGCAATCAAGGCAAAGGCGCAGTCGCTCGCGCTGCCCGTGCAGGAGCCGGGAGACGGGACGCTGATCGCCGGGCCGATGAGCGCGGACGACCGCGCAACGCTGGAAGCCCTCGCCGCCTCGCTGCTGCTGCCGGTCGAGGCGGTGACAGAAACGGAGCTGGAAAATCAGGAGGCACAGAAGAAAATTGCGGAGCTGACCGCAAAGGTCGACAGCCTGACCGCGCAGGTAAGCACCCTGACCGCACAGGCGCAGCAGGCGCAGGGAATTATCGCAAGTTACAAGGAAATCATTAAAAAAGTAAAAGAGATTGTAAACGCTTAATAACAAAAGGCGGGGCACATAGCTCCGCCTTTTTTGTGTGTAATTTCGTGTTGCATTTCGTGTTGCATATTTGCGAAATTCATTGTTTTTTGCTACTTACACATTGTTTTTTAATCTTATTATTTTAGTATTCGCAAGTGCGTTGAAAGCCCGTAAAATCGGCACTTGCAAAGAAAAAGCCCATGGCATCAGTATTTGATGTCATGGGCTTTTTTGGAGCGGATGACGGGAATCGAACCCGCGACCTCAGCTTGGGAAGCTAATGTTTTACCATTAAACTACATCCGCATTTTTATTGACTGCATCATTATACAGTTTGCGAGCATCTTTGTCAATCTGAATTAAGGTAAAAAAAGAAACGGAAAAGCAGTGGCGCTTCCGTTTCTTGGGATAGCTGAATAAGGTCAAAATATTGAAGAGAAGATAGGGCACACGCATAAGCGTAATAGAAATAAATAAAATCTGCCCAACTTAAAAACCCTTGATCTGCTCATCCGGCAAATATCCGGACTGGCCGGAAATTTTGCCATGTGGCTGCTTGAGATATTTTCGTCCATAACCGATGCGCTGCCCGTTTTGGCCAATGAGGTAACGGATCACCACCAGCAGCGGCTCACCAGGCTCGCATTCAAGCAGCTCGGACAGTTCGGGCGTGGCAGATTCCGCTGTGATTTCCATGCGGGTGCAAAAAGCAAAAGGCGTGGTTTTGGCAGCCGCTATTTCTGGAAATACTGCATAGTTAATGGAGGACTCGATGATTGGCTGTCCTTTTTCGTACGGCAGATAGTTGGTTTCCAGCGCAACAACGCCGGAAAGAGAGAGAATCTGACGGTGGATCAGAACCGCACGCGCACCAAAAGGAAGCAGCAGCGCACGACGGACAGTTGGGTCGGGCGAAACAACGCTGATGCTTTTGAGCTTGGACTGGCACCCGTCATCCACATCAGGCAATATAACGGTGAAGCGGTTGTGTTCCGGAACAGAAACAAAATATCCCTTGCCGGGCCTTGAAACAATAAACCCGTCGTTTTCGAGATTCTTTAAACTTTTGCGGACAGTTTCCCGGCTGGCCGCAAATTGGGTACACAGCTCGTTTTCTGAGGGAAGAAGATCCCCGGGATTATAAGCTCCGCTGAAAATGCTGTTGCGGATCGTGTCCTCCACGACAACATAGACCGGCGCGCCGTATGTTTTCTTATTCATTACGTTTTTCCGTCACCGCCTTGCAGAATGCAATTGTCTCCAATGGATCTATTGCCATTTTATCCGCGCGAATAAGCGCGGGATCACCGCTGGTGATACAGGAGCCGCCAATAATGATCGAAAGACCGTCGCGCAGGCCAAGCTTTTCAAGCTCTGAGATAGTTGCAAGCATGGAATCCAGCGCAAACCCCATTACGCCGCTAAGCGCCAACACGTCCGGATGATGCTGCTGAACAGCCTGTACAAAGCCCTTCGGTTTGACATCCACGCCGAGATCGATCACCTCAAAACCTTCGGCGCGAAGAACTTCACAGATGATGTTTTTTCCGATATCGTGAATGTCGTTTTCGACGACGCCGATGACGACCTTGCCGCGAACCGGCGCATTATCAAGACGCTGGCAATGATGGAACAGCTCCATTGCATTTTGATAGATAATGCCGGAAACAATCAGATCGGCAAGGAAGTATTCGCCGGATTCAAATCGTTTGCCGACATCTTTTATACCCTCGTTTAACAGGGACTGAATTTCAAAAGCATCATGTCCGGACTCGATCATGGATTTGGTTAATTCCAGCACGGTGCTTTCATCCAGCTCGCGCATTGCGGCCGCAAGCTGCCTGGTGTCGCTCATATTTCGCTCCTTTCGCTGTTCATCATTGTGCCTGCCTGCGCAGGGGTCAGACTTTGTCCGGGTTCCAGAACGACGAAACGCTCCCTGGGCCACGGGCCGGAAATCAGCGCACGAAGATAATCCAGTGTTGCCGGTACGATTTCCATACGCAGACCAAGCGCGTCGGCAATTTCACGAGACTTCTGCTCTGCGGCAGCGAGCGGGGAAAGGCCGGTATCCAGCAATGCAACCAGAGAATAGTTGCGGAACATCATGCTGAAAATCTCTTTGCCCATTTCAGGCCCGTACTTTTTTATTGTGTAATCGTATTCAACGGCGATGCTGCGATCGCTGTCTATCCAGGCATCGGTCAAAAAATAGGCTCCTGAGCCGTGTTCGGAAAACTCCAGACGGCGCGCATGGGAACCGAGCAAAAGTGTCAAACAGTCATCAACCCGCGGAATAATGATCTGTGCCTTGCTGTGCAGCCCGGAGATACAGCCGCCGCAATATCCATAGGTGAGAATGACGCGCGAGATATCCGAATCAAGGTTGTCCAGCTCCTGCTGCAACGCATTGTGAAGACGTTCGGGAGAATTGTGAAGCCCCTTTTCAAACCATTTTAAAACATACGAATCACCTGATGTCTGCAATATGGAACAAAGTTCCTGTTCCAGCATCCGGCAGGCAAAAATAGCCGTTTTCATTCAATAAATTACCTCTTTCCATAACAATAAAATGATAGGCGATAGCTGCACAAGTGTCAAGCGGCTTGGTCGTTTTCAACGAATAAAAAATATAAGCTTTGTTGTATTTGTGGTTTTTATCTTACATTGCTTGACAATTGGATAAATTGACCCTATACTTGTCTATACGGGTGGATATGAGAAAGGAAGGTAAAAGTATGATTATCATCGGCGAAAAAATCAACGGCGCGATTCCATCGACCGCGCGGGCGATTGCCGAACGAGATGACGCGTACATTATCGAGCTGGTTCAGAAGCAGGAAGCGGCAGGCGCGGACTATCTGGACGTCTGTGCGGGCACCTCGCCCGAAGAAGAGCCGGCAGCGATTGAGTGGCTGGTAGACGTTGTGCAGTCGGTGGCGACAAAGCCGATCTGTATCGACAGCCCCGATCCCGAGATCATCAAGGGGATTTTCCCGAAGCTTCAAAAACCGGGTCTTATCAACTCCATTTCAGGAGAAGGCGCGAAGTGCGAGGTTCTGCTGCCGATTCTTCGCGACAATCCCGAGTGGAAGGTCGTCGCGCTTTGCTGTGATCAATCCGGCATCGCGGCCAAGGCCGAAGACAAAGTCAGAATTGCGTGCATGTTGATCGAGAAGGCGGCTGAATATGGCATTACACCGGATCGGATGCATATCGACCCGCTTGTTCTTGCTCTTTCGGCGGTAAATGACTCCGCGCTCAATTTCTTTGAGGCCATTCGCGGAATCAAGGAAAAATATCCGACCGCAAATGTCACCGCAGCGTTGTCCAATATTTCCTATGGCATGCCGGCCAGAAAATTGGTCAACATGAATTTCCTGACGCTTTCAATGTATGCAGGACTTGACTCGGTAATTGCGGATCCGACCAGCCGTGACGTGATCGGCACCATCTACGCGACGGAAGCGCTCCTTGCCCGCGACAGACTCTGCCGCAATTACAACAAGGCGTTCCGTGCCGGAAAGATCGGCCCTGTCAAAAAAGCCTGACCCCCCATCTGGCTTAACAGCAGTCCAATCGCATTTTAAATCGGATTAAAAAAACTGAAAAAAGAGGAGAACAATTATGCTGGACATTGAAAAACTGAAACAGGCAATGGGTGAACTGGACGAGGATACTGTACTGGAGATCCTCAACGGCGTTATGGCTGATGGAGGCGCTGAGGCTGAAAAGGCGATGGAGGCGTGCCAGGATGGTCTGAACATCGTTGGCGATCTGTTTGAGAAGAGCGAGTACTTTGTCGGCGACCTGATCTTTGCCGGTGAGCTCATGACCCAGGCGGTCGAAATCCTCAGCCCGGCGCTGACTTCCGGTGGCGGCAGCGCCAAAGGCCGCATGATCATGTGCACGGTTAAGGACGACCTGCATGATATCGGCAAGAACATCGTTATTGCGATGCTGCAGGCTTCCGGCTTTGAGGTCATTGACCTTGGTATCGATGTCGATCCGCAGACGATCGTTGAAGAGGCTAAGAAGAATGACGTTAAGATTATTGCTCTGAGCGGCGTTCTGACCCTTGCAATTGACTCGATGAAGGCGACTGTGGATGCGTTTAAGGAAGCCGGCCTGCGTGATCAGACCAAGATCATCATCGGTGGCGCGCCTGTCAGCGCTGAGGCCTGCGAGCATGTCGGGGCCGATGCGTGGGCGCACAACCCGCAGGATACGATCCGTATTTGCTCCGAGTGGGCGGCACAGATGCAGTAAAATACATAAAGTCAAATGATCCCGGTGCGGCCGCTTTCTCTTTTGGCCGCACCGGAAAACGTAGAAAAACTGTTTTCAGAAGGGGAAAATATGACAAATCAGGAATTGCGGCAATACCGAGCAAAACTGTTTCGTGACGCTTCGAACTTTGTCAAGCCTGATCGTGTACCGCACATGTCTTTTTTCGTGACCTGGAAGATCCTGGACGCGGGGTACAAGCTCAGCGAGGCAATGAATGATTACGACATTATGGAAAAGGTTGTGCGCCGCCATCAGGAGGAGTACGGGTTCGACTGTATCCTTGAAATGGGTGCGCGCAATGCAATCCGTATCCCAATGGCGCTGGGCGCCTGCTCTTACTACATAAATGATGAGGCGGGCACGGTCAACTTCAAGGATAAGGCGATCTGCGAACATGATGAGCTGACTGAGCTTGCCCAGGATGTCAAAAAGTTTTTCTGGGAAAAGGGCATGTCGCGGAAATATCCGATGTGGGCGGATGGAACTGTGACCCTTACAGATGTTCAGAAGGCTTTGGACGAGCGCACTCTCTTCATGGAATACATGGGGCGGATTTCAAAAATCATGTCTGAGGAATATGCGCTGCCGCCTTATGCCGCGCCGAAGGGCTACGGCTATATTGCGTTGGACTTCATGTTCAACACGATTCGCGGTATCCGCGGCCTTTCCATTGATATGCGCAAGGATACGGGCGCTCTGGAAGCGGCGCTGGACGCGGTGAACGCGCGCTATTTCCGGCCGGGTATCGAGATGCTGAAAAAAGCGCCGGTTGGGCCTGACCTGAACGCATGCTTTGACTACGATTTGACCTTGTTGTGCCACACGATTTTGAACCAGAAGCAGTTTGACAAATATTTGTGGCCGTACATGAAAGAAACGCTGGATGTCCTGGCCGAAAAGAAAATGACGGTTCGCCTGTTCATGGAGGGAAGCAGCAAGCGTTTCTGGGATTATCTCAAGGACTATCCCAAGGGGCTGATTGTCATGCATCCGGAGCAGGACGACGTTTTCGAAATCCGCAAGGAACTTCCGAATGTTGCGATTCTGGGCGGTATGCCGGTTTCGCTGCTGGGTACGGGAACCAAGGAGCAGTGCGTCGAAAGGGCAAAGGCGCTGTGTGAGGAACTCGGCAAGGACGGCGGATTCATGCTGACGCAGGATAAAATGGTTTCTTTCAGAAACGACGCCAAACCGGAAAACGTAAAGGCTGTATGTGAGTATATGCGCAGTCTGTAAGGGAGGAGTTTTAGATGGACAACGAAAAGAAAGTCGACATCACCAAGTATCCGGAAGGTCTGGAATATCTTGCTGAACATCTGCAGCTTCCGGTGCCGATCGAAGACCCGGAGGCAAGGAAGGCTTATGTATTTGGCCTGATTGATCTGCTTGTGCGGCAATGAAGAAGTATGGGCACAGGTAGAAATCGCTTTGGCGTTTAATTACAGGAGGTAATGATTGTGGAAAACAAAGCCGGCTCGTTGAAACCAACATTAAAACAAAGTCAGATTTTGCTTTACGGTTTCTTTGGTATGTTCCTGAACACCTTTTATCTGATGTTCCTGGCATACAACCGTTTATTTTACTTAACCAATGTATTGCAGCTGAGCACAACTGTTTCAGCTATTGTTAACTCGCTTTCTGTTTGGGGCAACGTCGTCACAATGATTCTGGCAGGCGTGTTCGTGGACAAGATCAGCTTCAAACTTGGAAAATTCCGTACCTGGACGCTCGTTGGCGGCATTGTCATGGCGATCGTGTTCCCGTTTATGTTCAGCGATCTCGGTCTGAGCCAGGCAGCGGCCGGCGCACTGTTTGTCGTTCTGTTTGTCATCCAGTCCATCGGTTATAACTGCCTGTGGGTTGCCGAGCGCTCCCTTGTGGGCCCGCTCAGCGGCAATTCAGCTGATGCAAACAGCCTCGCCATGATGGCCCAGCAGGGCAGCACGCTTGGCGGTTTGATTTATGGCGTCGTCAGCACCCCTATTCTCAATCTGTTCGGCGGCAGCTATACGCTGACCGCACTGCTGTACGGCCTGTTTATCCTCGGCGGAACCTTTGGCATGTTCTGCATGACCAAAAAGTATGACCTGCCGGTTGAAAAGGTGGGAGAAGCTGAAAAGCAGGCGGGCGCCGCGCAGAAGAAAAATGGCGGCATGCTGAAAGCGCTGACCGGCCCGACCGTACCGTTTTTCTTTGCGATGATCCTCAACAACTGCCATCTGGGATTTTTCATGACCCTGCTGGCGTATTTCACGACCTATGTTCTGAATGATCCGGTTATTCTGGGTATTTCGGTTACAGCCGGTTCGGCGGCGGGCCTGGTGGGCGCTTGGCTGAGCAAGGTGATCTGCAACAAGATCGGCAAAAAGAAAGCATTCATTTATTTCTCGATTTTGACCGGCATTCTTTATATGCTCATTGCCTATATCGGCAAGACTTCTATCCCGTTCCTGATCATCCGTGTCTGCATCGGCGCGTTCAGCGTTGTTGGCGGCATGCTGATTCCGGTGTTTGCAAACGACATTGCCGACTATAAGGAAATGAAGGGCGAAACCGATGCGCGTGCGCTGGTTCAGTCCATTGCGGGTACGACCATTCGTTTCGGCACCGCGCTTTCGACGACAATTGCTTCTTTCGGCCTGGCCGCTGTCGGATTCAGCGCGCAGGCGGAAGTAACGCCGGCCATCATTGGCAGCATTACCAATCTGATGGCGTTTGGCCCGGCGGCAGTTTGTGTTTTGTCGGCACTGATCTTCATTTTCTACAAAATCGACGAAAAAGAGGTCGATGAATATCGCGCGCAGAAGGCGGCGAAAATTGCCGCGGCTGCCAAGGCAGATAAATAAACAACCAACCACAGAGCGATAGCTCCTCCAATATCACAGGATACGGTACAGGCCTCATGACCTGTACCGTATCTTGTAAAGAAGGAGAAAGAAGAAATGTCAATGCGCCAAACAGCTTCCCATAAACCGACGCACAGCAACTGGTTCTTGTATGGATATGCGCTAGGGGAATTTGGGTTTACGTTTTTTCTGTTTTTTGTCTCCTATTATCTGATGGTTTTTATGACCGACGTACTTCAGTTGCCGACAGCACTTGCGGCGGTGCTTTATACAACAGTGCAGTGGTTTGAAGCTGTAACGATGGTAATTTCCGGCATCTATATCGATCGGGCGAAGCCAAAAAACGGAAAATTCCGGCCCTGGATTTTGACGGGCAGTTTGATTCTGCTCGTCGGCATGACTTTGTTTTATACCAGCGTTGATATGCCGGTATGGGCAAAGGGAATCTGGTTTACACTGTTTTATCTTGTTGCCTATATAGGCTACAACCTGATGTGGGTGGCATACAGAACGCTTCTTGGCCCGCTGAGCCGCAATCCGCAGGACACAATATCGCTGACCAGTGCGGCGTCCCAGATGGGTTCTCTCGCAGGACTTTGCTTCAGCTTTATCAGCGTGCGGCTGCTCGAAGGTTTTTCCAGACCCGAGATAGGATACACTGTATCGGCTTTTGTGTACGGCAGCTTTGTAGTCATTTGCATGGCTATCGTCAGCCGGATTACAAAGCCTTTTGACAACGCAAAAATCTATGCTTCTGGAGAAGTAAAAAACGCGGTGACATTTAAAGAAATGCTCGGCGTTTTTACGAAGCCGATGATGACCTACTTTGTGGCAGTGACCTTCCGTGAGGCTGCGTCAACGATCCTGCCCACACTGATGGCTTATTATTTCGGCTATGTGCTGGGAGACAGCGGGCTTATGTCCACATACTTGACGGTTATCACCCTGTGCGGACTGGTTGGACAGTTTTTTGCAAGAAAACTGGCAAACACCTTCGGAAAAAAGAAAATGTTTGTTTGGGCGTCCCTGCTTTCCTGCGTGTGCATACTGGCGACCAGGCTGGTCGGCGATTCGGTTTTCGGCTTTATGGCTCTGATGGGTGCACAGACCTTTTTTGCGATTTTCTCGGGCGCCATGCTTCCGGCCTTTATGACCGAGATTGCGGATTACAACGAGTACACAAAAGGGGTACATGCACGTGCGTTCACCTCGTCGCTTGGTGGAACGGCGCTTCGCTTTTCCCAAATTGTGGGCGGTGGCCTTGCCTCTTTTGGGCTGGCTGCAATCGGGTATTCCGCAGATGCGCCGGTAACAGAAGGAGTTGTGAGCGGCATTACGGATTTAATGACCTTTGGAAGCGCGGCTGTTATTCTTGTAAGCGTAGTATTTATGAGTATGTATAAAATTGATGCTGCGATCATGGATAAAATCTATAAGCTGCGCGGCGCGCAGCTTAGTTCGGAGGCAGAAGGATGAGCGGTATAGTCACTTTCCTTCCTTCCGGCAAACAGGTGCAGACGAAAGACGGGCAAACGCTCCTGGACGCGGCGATAAGCGCGGGGCTGCGGGTCGATGCGCCTTGCGGCGGACAGGGAACCTGTGGAAAATGTGTCGTCGAAGTTCTGGAAGGTGCTGTTCTCGGCACCCAGCGTGCCTGCCGCACGGCGGCAGAAGGAAAAATGACCGTTATGCTGCCGCAGCAAGGCAAAACGGAAGTCCTTTGCGCCGGCGAAAATCTCGGGGGAAAACTTACGGAGACCTCGGTTCGCGCGATCAAAGTTCATACGGAGCCCTGTTCGTTCGGCGAAAACCGGTCGGACTGGTCCCGTTTCTGCGCTTCTGCATCCGCCCAGCTCGGCATAAAGGAAGAGAAGATCCCTTTCAAACTCTCCGAGTCCCGGAAGCTTTTTGGATTGCTGGAAAAGACGGAGGGGAACCCATGGGCGGTATTTTGTGAAAATCGCCTTTTGGAACTGTGCGGTTCACAGACGCGGCCATTGACGGCAGCTTTTGATATTGGAACAACCACGGTTGTCTGCTATTTGCTGGATGCTCGAACCGGCAAACAGCTTGCAGCCCAAGACATGTTGAATCCTCAAACGGCATACGGCGCGGATGTTGTTTCCCGGGCACTTTACGCGTTGAATGAGAATATGCAGCCGCTGACCGATTGCGTGCGCAGCGCAATGAACGAGCTGATTGAGAAGACAACAGCCCTTGCCGGCGCCGACAAAGAGCAGATTTACCGTGTAGCAGTGGCCGGCAACACCTGTATGCACCATCTGTTTGCGGCAATCCCGCCGGCTTCTCTGGTCAGCGCGCCGTATTACGCAGCTGTAAACGATGCGTTTTGTATGACCGCGCAGCAAAGCGGCCTTTCGGTTAACCCGAACGCCGAAGTGTGGATGCTGCCCAATCTGGCGGGATTTGTCGGCGCGGACACCTGTGCCGTCATGCTAGCGGTCGGCTTTGACCAAATTGAGGATCTGACGCTGGTTGTGGATATCGGCACCAATGGAGAAATGGTGCTTGGGAATAAACAAAAACGGGTTGCCTGTTCTACGGCCGCGGGTCCGGCGTTGGAAGGAGCAAAGATCCGATTCGGAATGCGCGCGGCTCCCGGCGCTATTGATCGCGTATGGATAGAGGGAGACCGGCTGTGTGTGCGCACGATCGACCGAGCGCCTGCCAAAGGCATCTGCGGGTCCGGGCTGATCGACGCTGTGGCCTGTCTGGTAAAACTGGGTGTAGTACAGAAAAATGGGCGATTTGCGAAAAAAATGCCCGAATCGCTTGCTGGCAGATTCATCGAGTTTGAGGGAGGCAAGGCATTTTTGCTGACCGATCCGTCTGATTCTGCAAATAGTACGCCGATTTGCATTACACAGAAGGATATCCGTGAGATACAGCTTGCTAAAGGCGCGATCAGCGCCGGCGTAAGGCTGATGTGCGACACGATGGGCGTGCAGGTGGACGGCATTCGTCAGGTGTTGCTTGCGGGCGCATTTGGCAGCTATATTGATCCGGATAACGCCTGCATAATTGGATTGCTGCCGCCTGAGTTGAACGGAAAAATTACTGCTGTGGGTAACGCAGCGGGTGAAGGCGCAAAGCTGGTTTCGCTTAGTGAAACTCAGTTGGAACGCTGTGCGAAAATTGCGGGGGAAACACGCTTTCTTGAACTCGCCACCCATCCAAACTTCCAGAATATGTTTATCCATCAGTTGGATTTCTAAATGCCCAAATGTCTGGCGCGCACAATGCAAGGCGTACAGGCGGAAGGGAGTAATCATATGAGATTTGACAGACAGATTCAGATGCCGCAGATTGGCGAACAGGGACAGCAAAGACTGGCAGAAGCTTCGGTTACCGTGATTGGGGCCGGCGGGATTGGCAGCCCTGCGTTGACCTATCTTGCCTGTGCGGGAGTCGGGCATATTCGTGTGGTTGACAGCGAGGCGGTCAATGAGGCTGATCTTAACCGTCAGTTTCTGTATGGCGCGGGCGCTTTGGGCAAAAGCAAAGCCCATGCGGCCTGTGCGCGGCTGGGCGCGGATTATCCGGACCTCGTTTTTGAACCCGTCGCGGAACGAATCACCGCGCAGGAAGCAGCGAGACTTATCGGGCGTCCGCAGGTAATCGTTGACTGCGTGGATACGATTGAGGCACGTCTTGCAGTGAATGCGTATGCCATGCGCGCGGGGCTTCCTCTTGTTGAGGGGGGCGTTGCGGGATTCGGCGGATTTGCCATGGCGATCGACAGCGCGAGCCCCTGCCTTGAATGCGTGATGCCGCCGGTAAAATTGAAGGAGCGGGAGAGTCCGGTGCTCGGTGCAGCGGCCGGCGTGATTGGTTCCCTGGAAGCAATTGAATGCGTAAAGATATTGCTGGGAATCGGAAGACCGCTTTATGGGAAAATGCTGAAATATGACGGATTACGATGCCGCTTTACGCTGATCGATCTGCACATAAATGAACGCTGTACGCAGCCGCACACAGGAGCGTGCGATGCAGCGCCGGCACGGGCATAAAGGTAGAAGCAATGGAACTGACACATATCAATCAAAATGGCGAAGCGCACATGGTCAATATCGGCGCAAAGCCAATCACAGAGCGAACCGCTACAGCACTGGCAGAGGTTTTCATGCAGCCGCAGACGCTGCAAACGATTCTGCGCGGAAACATGAAAAAAGGGGATGTGTTCGGCACGGCGCGCATTGCCGCGATCATGGCGGCGAAGCGGACGCACGAACTAATCCCCTTGTGTCACCCGATTCCGATCAGCGGCGTCGAGGTGCAGATAGAGCCGGATGGCGCAGATAAAGTTGAGATACGCTGCACTGTCCGCTGCGCATATGGCACCGGAGTGGAGATGGAGGCGCTGTGCGCCGCTTCGGTCGGAGCGCTGACCATATATGATATGTGTAAAGCGGTGGACAGGGCGATGACAATCAGCGCAGTTCGCCTTTTGCATAAAGCGGGCGGTAAGTCCGGTGAATTCGACCGGCTGCACGGCGGGGAAGTGCTGCAAGTAAAGCTGGAAGGCGGCGAGGGGATATTACTGATGAGCGCGCAAGCGAGGCAGCCTCTAGGCGAATCGGTAAAGCCATCGGTAATTCTTAAGCTCTCCTCGATTCCGGCAGGAACCGGCGCACGGCTGCGTATTGGCGAGGCGGTTCTTGAGATTGCTAAAACCGGCGGTGGGCCGGAAATTGGCTGGGCCTGGGTAAAAATGATTCAAGGCGGCGAATTGGCGGCCGGAATGCATGTTGAGGTGTGTAATGATTGATGGATATGGGAGAAATATTCGTTATCTGCGCCTTTCGTTGACCGAACGCTGTACGCTGAAATGCGCTTATTGCCGCGCCGACGAAGGTCTCTGCCCCAAAAAACGTGAGTTGACTGCGGATCAGTTCGTCAAAATTGTTCGCGCATGCGCATCGCTTGGGATCAATAAACTGCGCTTGACTGGCGGAGAACCTCTGCTGCGGCGGGACATCGTGCAGATCGTCGCTGAATGCGCCGCAATTGAGGGCATTGAAGAGATAGCGCTGACGACCAACGCACAACAGCTGGATGGTCGTGCGCCGGCGCTGAAAAAGGCGGGCCTTACCCGCATGAACATCAGCGTAGACTCGCTGAATCCGGACAAGTTTGCGCGTCTGACCGGAGGAGGAGAATTGCGGCGGGTGATGCAGGCAATCGACCAGTCGATTGAATGCGGACTTTTGCCGGTCAAGCTGAACGCGGTTGTTGTGCGCGGGGTGAACGACGATGAGATCGACGACTTCATTGAACTGACCCGTGAACGGCCAATAGAGGTGCGGTTCATTGAACTGATGCCCTTGGGAAAACTGGGCGAGGACCCTTCAAAAAGGGTACCGTCCGCCGAACTGATTGATGCGCGCCCCTGGCTTCATCCGGTCAGCCCTTCCTATATTGGTCAGCCCTCGACCGATTATCAGGTGGATGGATATAAGGGGCGGGTTGGATTCATAAGTGCGGTGAGTCACAAATTCTGCGCGGACTGCAACCGGATTCGGATTATGTCGGACGGGATGCTGCGTCCCTGTCTGGGAGATAATGGAGAGGTGTCCCTGCTGCCTGCACTGGAGCAAGGAATGGACGCGCTTGAGCAGGTGATTCGTACCGCGATCCTCAATAAGCCCGCCGGGCATCATTTTGAGGAGAATTGGAAAACCCTGCGGAACATGAGCAGGATCGGAGGATAAAGCGATGGCAAAAATAATTGCGGTTAACATAAGCGAGAAAAAAGGCACCTTTAAACACCCTGTTGAGGGCAAGGTGCGGTTTGTACCTGATCATGGCATAGTTGGGGACGCTCATGCCGGAAACTGGCATCGTCAGGTCAGTTTGCTTGCGCAGGAGAGCATTGACAAGATGACTGCGCTTGGTGTAAATGGACTGACACCAGGCAAGTTTGCGGAAAATATAACAACCGAGGGCATAGAGCTGCACACGCTGCCGGTCGGCACAAAACTGCGCATGGGAACTGCAATCGCCGAGGTTACCCAGATAGGCAAAGAATGTCATCAGCACTGCCAGATTTACAAACAGGTCGGCAAATGCATTATGCCAACCGAAGGGATCTTCGTGAAGATTCTGGAGGAAGGAGAGGCCGGGGCGGGGGACGAGCTTACCATATTGTCCCGCCCGGCGACAGTATGGATCATTGTTGCGAGCGACAAAGGCGCAAAAGGCGAACGGGAAGATTTGTCCGGCCCTGCAATCCGCGAGGAAATGGAGGGCATTGCGCAAACGGTCGGTATGAGCATATTGCCGGATGATCGGGACAGCCTGGCGGATTTAATGCGCGAAATTGCGGATAACCGAAAGGCCGACTTGATTTTGACATCCGGAGGTACCGGTCTCGCTCCGCGGGATGTCACGCCGGAAGCGACAAAAGACATTATTGAGCGGGAGGTGCCCGGAATACCGGAAGCAATGCGGGCGAACAGCATGCAGTATACGGATAAGGCCATGCTCAGCAGAGCCGCGGCGGGAATTCGCAACCGAACCCTGATCATTAATTTACCCGGCAGCCCGAAAGCAGTCAGGGAGTGTATTGCGGCAATCCGCGGCGCGCTGCCGCATGCAATCGAGACACTGCGCGGCGAAGCATATGAATGCGCGCGTAAGGATTGATAATTTTGGCTAAGCGGCGGAATATTTTCCGCCGCTCTTTTTCTTAACGGCTCAATTGTGTATAATGATCTCAAAGCAGGAGGTAATTATGGCGACATATAAAAAAAGCGAATTGACCAAGGAAAAAATTACCAAAACTGCAGCGAGATTATTTGCAGAGAAGGGTTATAAAAGCACGACAATTCGGGAAATCTGCGCTGCATCCGGCCTGTCCCAAAGCAGAGTGAATTATCATTTTGCAGGCAAAGAGGAATTGGCGTCGGATATTTTACAATTAACCCTTGTGGAAATCGACCGTTCAATTAAGGATCGGATTCCACAGGAAAAACAGCAAAGCTGTGAAGCCGCAGCGGTTTATATCAGACTGTGGCTCGGCGCTTTTCTGGCGCAGGCGAAATACGTTCGGTTTTGCGCGGATCTTGCGGATGAAGGTGTCTTCAGCAAACCGATTTATGAGGTGTTTGAGCGGCTGTTCGAATCGGTCAACGCTTCGCAGGAACTTGATCTGCCCCCGGAAGAACTGCGCGTAAATGGTTATGTATACGTTTCGGCGCTTTCTTCATTGATTCAGTCCAAACATGAAGGCGTGTGGACCCGCTCGAATGACGCTTTCTGTGATACATTTGTGGAGTTGTTTTTCAAGCTGCTTTATGTTCCCAAACAGGAAATTAAGCGTTTGTCTGAGCTCTCTTTGCAAAAGAGCAAAGAATTACAACAGGAATTTGAAGGGAAAAGATAAAAAGGCCTCCGGGCCTTTTTTATTTTTCAATCAGCTGCAATTCTCAAGCCTGACGGGATGAATGCTTAAGCTTTGGGTACAGAAAGATGTTTTTTATGAACAATTGCGCGTTAATAGGCGAGAGAAACGAGATGCAAGTGACGGAATACCTGCTGCCTTTTGTGAAAAGGTTTCAATAAGGCTCAACCAACGAAGATGGGAGCTGTAACTGCTGTAAAAGCTGATTTATGGGATTGCAGCGCCGGCTATGATCCTGAAATGCGGTTGGGAGGTAGGCATAAAAAGTACTTACTAAGATGGTCCTTGGGAAGAGAAGGTCATGGTTTGGCTTTGCTTCCGAATGCTCAGGTTTATTTTGATTTTAAAAGCCGTGAAAGGAGATGGGGCGCGGATGGAAAACAAACGTGAGGATGCAAAAGGCTGTTTTGCCTAAGCGGAAATAACGGCTTTTCAATCTTTGGGCGAGACAGGTAATGCCCAAATGCGGCAGCCGCAGAGGGTAAATGAATTGGCGGCGTTAGAAATCCTCGTGACGATGTATTAAAGAGAGATTTCTGTTGACTTTATCACTCTATCGTGATAACATGATAAAGTGAAATTGAGGGAAGGCGGGTTATAGATGAACGGAATCAGAAAACCGCAGGTCGACGCGCTTTTTGATGCAATTTTGAGTCTGCGGAACCGGGAAGAATGCTATCGCTTTTTTGAAGATGTTTGTACTGTGCGTGAAGTGCAGGATATTGCGCAGCGGTTGGATGTGGCACGGCAGCTTTCCCGCGGCAGGAATTACAGTGAGGTGTCTTCTCTGACCGGTGCAAGTTCCGCCACGATCTGCCGGGTGAATAAGTGCCTGGTTTATGGTGCGGGGGGATATCGGGAGATAATTGAGCGGATGGACGGAAATAAGGAGAAATAATCCGGAGATGGAGATTAGCGAAAAAATTTTAAGCGAAGAAGAAAAACTGGCGCTGCAGCTGCGGGAAAAATATCTGTCTTTCGGCTACAGCAGATTTAAGATGAGCAGGTTTGAGGAATACGACCTCTATGCGCGAAACAAGGATGTGCTGATTTCGAACGGGGTTATCACCTTTACCGATACAAACGGGCATCTGCTCGCGCTTAAGCCGGACGTCACCCTGTCCATCATAAAAAACTGCAAGGACGACGGTGTGCAGAAGTTCTGCTACGATGAAAATGTTTATCGCATATCGCCGCGGACACACGATTTTCAGGAAATAATGCAGGCAGGTCTTGAGTGTATCGGAGAAATAGACGAGTATTGCGTTTGTGAAGTGGTGATGCTGGCGTTGGAAAGCCTGCGATGCACCGGATGCGACTATATTCTGGATCTTGCGCATGTCGGCATTGCGGATGCAATGGCAGACAAGGCCGGATTGACTTCCCAGCAGCGCGGCGAGGTGTATTCCCTGATCGGGCAGAAGAATCTGCATGAATTAAGAGAGCGTTGCGCACAGATCGGGACAGACCCCGAGCCTTTTTGCACCCTTGCTTCTCTTGGCGGAGAAACGGCGCAGGAGGGGCTGGACATTTTAAAGCAGATATGCGCAAAGACAGACGCCGGGGAAATATACAGCGAACTTCAAAAAACGATTTGCGCGCTTTCAAGGCTCGGCCATGAACAGAATCTTCGTCTTGATTTTTCCATCCTGAGCGATATGCGGTATTACAGCGGCATCGTCTTTAAAGGATATCTGCGGGGCGTACCTGAAACAGTTTTGTCGGGGGGAAGATACGACAAACTGCTGCGCAGAATGGGAAAACAGGCGGGCGGCGTCGGTTTTGCGGTTTATCTGGATGTGCTCGAGCGGCTGCGGGTTCCGGCCGAGAGTTTTGATGCAGACGTTCTGCTGTTATACCGGCCGCAGGATGACCCTTTTGAAGTTTTTCAAAAAGCAGCGGAGCTTTCAAATGCAGGCGAACAGGTGATTGCACGCAGCGAAACGCCCAGAGATATGCGGTTTCGCAGAGTCGTCCGGTTGCAAGAGGGGGGAAGATCATGCTGAACGTGGCTTTACCAAAGGGAAGACTCGGTGAAAAGGTTTACGATCTTTTTGAACGTGCCGGATTTGACTGCCCCAGTATTCGAGAGCCGAACCGAAAACTGGTGTTTACCAATGAGGAGAAAGGGGTCAGTTATTTCTGGGTTAAACCAAGCGATGTTGCGATTTATGTTGAGCGCGGGGCGGCGGACATCGGTGTTGCCGGAAAAGATATTCTTCTGGAATACGGCCCGGATGTTTATGAGCTGCTGGATTTAAAGCTTGGAAAATGTGAAATGTGTGTTGCGGCCAAAAAAGATTTTCGTGATGACACCAGCCGCACGCTGCGGGTCGCGACCAAGTTTGTGAACATTGCCCGCGCGCACTATGCACAGCTGGGCAGAGAGATAGATATAATCAAGCTCAATGGCTCAATCGAACTGGCGCCTCTGCTTGGTTTATCCGATGTAATTGTCGATATTGTGGAGACAGGCGCAACGTTGCGGGAAAACGACCTCGCGCCGATCGAGCGGTTTATCCCGCTCAGCGCGCGGCTGATTGCAAATAAATCCAGCTACAAATTCAAGGCAAAGGAGATCGAGACCGTTTGCGGCGGCCTCAAAGAGCAGGTGCAGTAATGATAAAGATCATGAAATACGGCGAAACGCCCGCAGGAGAAATTTTTGCGCGGGTCGTGCCGAAGGTGAATGTTGAAAAGACGGTTTCCGAGATCATTTCGGATGTGCGTGAAAATGGTGACGCGGCGCTTTTTCGATACTGCGAAAAATTTGACGACGCCAAACTGGACAATCTGCGGGTCAGCGAAGCGGAGATCGAGCAGGCTTTTGAGAAGCTGGAACCGCAGCTGATCGACACGTTGCGCAAAGCTGCGGAAAATATCCGCGCGTTTCATAAAAATCAGGTGCGTCCCGGCTTTGCGATGACCGGTCCGGACGGTGTACTGCTTGGACAAAAGGTCACGCCGATCGACCGGGTAGGGCTGTATGTGCCGGGCGGTACGGCGGCTCATCCCTCCACCGTGCATATGGACAGCATTCCGGCCGTTATCGCGGGGTGCAAGGCTGTGGCTATTGCCACGCCGCCGGACAAAGAGGGCAAGGTCAATCCGGCGATTCTTGCAGCCGCCAAAATTGCGGGCGTCGCGGAAATCTACAAGATGGGCGGCGCGCAGGCAGTCGCGGCGCTTGCCTATGGCACGGAATCTGTGCCGCGCGTGGACAAGATCGTCGGACCGGGAAACGCTTTTGTTGCCGAAGCGAAAAAACAGGTTTTCGGCACGGTCGCCATTGATATGATTGCCGGTCCAAGTGAGATCCTGATCGTTGCGGACGGACAAAGCGACCCCGCAAACGTCGCAGCCGACCTGCTCTCACAGGCGGAGCATGACCGCCTGGCAAGCGCGGTGCTGGTGACTGACAGTCCGGCGCTTGCCGAGCAGACTGCGCAGGAACTCGAGCGCCAGCTCAAACTTTTGCCCCGCGAGGAGATTGCACGCGCCTCCATTGAAGACAACGGCAAGATTATTGTAGCGGAAAACCTTGCGCAGGCGGTTGAGGTCGCAAATGAGCTTGCGCCTGAGCACCTGGAGCTTTGTGTTGAGGACCCGTTCTCCTGGCTGGACAGCGTTCGCCATGCAGGCAGCGTGTTTCTCGGACGCTGGTGCCCCGAAGCGGTTGGAGACTATTTTGCAGGCCCAAACCACACCCTGCCGACAGGCGGGACGGCACGTTTTTCCAGCCCGCTGTCGGTAGATGATTTTGTCAAAAAAACGCAGTACTGCTATTACACAAAAGCTTCGCTTGAGAATGCAAAGGAGAGCATTGCCTGCGTCGCGCGCCGTGAAGGCCTTGAAGCGCACGCCCGCAGCGTGCTTATCCGATTTGAGGATGATAAAAAATGAGCCGATTTCTGAATAAAAAGTATGAGGCGCTTGAGGCTTACGTTCCCGGCGAACAGCCGCGCGGCATGGAGTACATCAAGCTCAATACCAATGAATCCCCCTATCCGCCTCCCCCCGCGGTACTGGATGCGGTGTCCCGCGAGGAACTGGAAAAACTTCGTCTGTATTCCGATCCGGAGTGCGCCGAACTTAAACAGGCGCTTGCGGACAGCTATGGTCTGGAACGCAAAAACGTTTTTGTCTCGAATGGATCGGATGACATTCTGAATTTTGCCTTTATGGCTTTTGGCGCGGACGGGGCGGTTTTTCCGGACGTGACCTATGGGTTTTATAAGGTATTCTGCGCGCTGCACGGCATTCCCTTTGCGCCAATCCCGCTGACCGAACAATTTGAAATTGACCCGCAGGATTATTTCGGCGCGCAGCGGATGATTGCGATTGCCAATCCTAACGCACCGACCGGCATTGCGCTGCCGCTTGCACAGATTGAGCGGATCGTGCAGGAAAACGCGGAGCATGTTGTTCTGATCGACGAAGCCTATGTAGACTTCGGAGCGCAGAGCGCGGTCGGATTGATCAAAAAATATGACAATCTGCTGGTCGTGCATACCTATTCCAAATCACGCAGTATGGCAGGGGCGCGGCTTGGGTTCGCGTTCGGCGCCGCCGGATTGATCGAGGATCTGGAGCGGATAAAATTTTCCACAAACCCTTACAGCGTCAACAGGATGACCCGCGCTGCCGGTACGGCGGCGCTGTGCGGCAGCGCGGCGGCGTATTACCGGGAAAAGTGCGCGCTGATTGCAAAAACAAGGGATGAGCTGCGCGAGCGTTTGCTTGCACTTGGAATGGAGGTGCTGCCTTCTCTTGCAAACTTTGTATTTGCCCGCTGCGCTGCTGTGGACGGCGAGACGGTGTATCAGCAGCTGAAACAGAGAGGCATTCTGGTACGGCACTTTTCAACCCCCAGAATCAGAGACTACAACCGCATTACCATCGGTACGCCGGCGCAGTGCGATGCGCTTGTCCTGGCGATGCAGGAGATCATGAAGGAGAAGCAGCAATGAGAAACGCGACAATTGAACGGAAAACTGCCGAGACCGATATCCGTCTGACGCTGGAACTGGACGGGAGCGGGCGCAGTGTTGTGCAGACCGGATGCGGATTTTTGGATCATATGCTGATCCTGCTGGCAAAGCACGGGCGGTTTGATCTTGCGCTGCGCTGCGAAGGGGACGTGGAGGTAGACGATCACCACACGGTTGAAGACGTCGGCATCTGCCTGGGACGGGCATTTGCCCGCGCGCTTGCAGACCGGCGGGGCATCCAGCGATACGGCAGCTTTGCGCTTGCAATGGATGAGGCGCTGGTGCTGGCGGCGGTGGATTTTTCCGGCCGGCCGGCGCTTGGCTGCGCGTTGGAAATTCCCACCGAAAAGGTGGGCAGTTTTGATACCCAGCTGGTACAGGAATTCTGGCTTGGTTTTGTCCGGGAGGCGGGCGCGTCTTTGCACCTGCGCAAACTTGCCGGAGAAAACAGCCATCACATCATCGAGGCGGCTTTTAAAGGGGCGGGCCGCGCGCTTGCGCAGGCAGTTGCGCTGGATCCCCGTTTCGCGGACGAGATCCCCTCGACAAAGGGAGTGCTCGGATGATTGCGATTGTCGATTATGGCGTGGGGAATCTGTTTTCGCTGCAAAGCTCGCTTGCGGCAATCGGCGCGCCCGCGCAGGTAACGGATGACCCGAAAGCGCTCGGTGCGGCGGAAAAAATTATCCTGCCGGGTGTAGGCGCCTTTGAGGACGCCGCGCGCAGGCTCCGTGAAAGCGGGCTTGGCGACGCCGTGTGTGAGCAGGCAAAGGCGGGAAAACCGCTGCTTGGCATCTGTCTTGGCATGCAGCTTCTGTTTGAACGGAGCTTTGAGTTCGGCGAGCATGAAGGGCTCGGGTTGATACCCGGCAATGTGCGGCCGATTGCCGAGGTAATCCCGCCTCAGCTGAAAATCCCGCACATAGGTTGGAATGCACTGCATTTTACCAGCCGGTCCAGCGCGCTTTTCCGCTTTTTGCGGGAGGGAGAGTGCGTCTATTTTGTACACTCTTACTACGCGGCGGACTGCAAGCCTTATGTGACCGCGAACGCGGAATACGGCGCAATGCTGACTGCGGCGGCAGAAAACGGAAACGTTTTCGGAACTCAGTTTCATCCCGAAAAGAGCGGGGATGCGGGGCTGCGCATTCTGCGCGGATTCTGTGAGTTGGAGGTTTGAGAATGCGGATTTTTCCGGCAATCGATCTGTATGGCGGCAAAGCGGTGCGGCTGTATAAGGGCGAATATGAACGAATGACGGTCTACAGCAACGATCCGGCGGCGGTTGCGGCGAAGTTTGCCGATTGCGGCGCACAATACCTTCATCTGGTGGATCTGGAAGGTGCGCGGGATGGCACAACGCCCAATTTGGAGACGATTCGCGAGATACTGAGCGGTCCGCGCCTGTTTACCGAACTGGGCGGCGGCATTCGCTCCATGCAGACAATAGAGCGGTATCTGGATCTGGGGATCAATCGGGTTATTCTGGGAACAATTGCGGCGACCAACCCCGACTTTGCGGCGCAGGCGGTTGAGAAGTTTGGGGAGCGTATTGCGGTTGGTGCGGACATCAAGGATGGTGAAATCGCGATTCGCGGATGGCGTGAGCTGAGCGGCAAAACCGCGGAGGAATTTTTTGGAACGATGCGGGCAATCGGGGTGCGAACCGTTATCTGTACCGACGTTTCACGCGACGGCGCAATGCGCGGCGCGAATCTTGAACTGTACAGGCACCTGGCCCAAACTTATGAGATGAACATTGTGGCGTCCGGCGGCGTATCCAGTCTTGAGGATATCGCGGCGCTTCGGAAACTTGATCTTTATGGCGCAATTGTCGGCAAGGCGTATTACACCGGCGCAATCGATCTTGCGCGCGCAATCGAGGTGGCGAAATAATTACAAAAAGAATTATCCCCTGTCTGGATGTGCGCAATGGCCGGGTGGTCAAAGGGGTGAATTTTGAGGGGCTTGCCGACGTTTCTTCGCCTGTTGAGCTTGGGAAATACTACAGTGAGTGCGGCGCTGACGAGCTGGTTTTTTACGACATTACCGCATCGGCAGAGGGACGCGCACTGTTTACGGATATTCTCCGAGAGGTTGCGCGGCAGATTTTCATTCCGCTCACCGTCGGCGGCGGGATCAACAGCCTGGAAGATTTCGACCGCGTGTTAAAATGCGGCGCGGATAAGGTGAGCGTCAATTCCGGCGCACTGCGCGACCCGTCCCTGATCAGCGCGGCGGCCAGAAGGTATGGCAGCCAGTGCGTGGTGCTGTCGGTCGATGCGAAAAGGGTGGACGGGCGCTTTACCGTATTTGCAAAAGGCGGGCGGGAAAATACCGGGCGCGACCTGATCGAGTGGGTGCGATACGGCGTGGAAAACGGCGCCGGGGAGCTTGTGATCAATTCCATTGATACGGACGGCGTCAAGAAGGGATTTGATCTTGAGATGCAGGACGCGGTTTGTGCCGCTGTAAAGGTGCCGGTGATCGCTTCGGGCGGCGCGGGCTGTGCTGCGGATTTTGTTGAGCTGTTTGAAAAGCTGCCTGCGGTTGATGCGGGCCTTGCGGCCAGTATCTTTCATTTTGGCGAAGTGCGCATTGCCGAGCTGAAAGAGAAACTTCGCCGCAGCGGAATCAATGTGAGGTAAAAAGATGTTAAAAATTGAGGAATTGAAGTTTGACGAAAAAGGCCTGATCCCCGCAGTGGTGGTGGATGCGCAGAGCAAAAAGGTGCTGACCGTAGCCTATATGAATCGGGAAAGTCTGGAAATTTCCATGCGGGAGGGACGCACCTGTTTCTGGAGCCGGTCAAGGCAGGAACTGTGGCGCAAAGGGGAAACCAGCGGAAATGTGCAGCATATTCTTCGAATCACGGCCGATTGCGACCGGGATGCTTTGACCGTTGAGGTCAATAAAGAGGGCCCTGCCTGCCATCTCGGGACCGACAGCTGTTTTAACGATCTTGTTTATGCGTCCGATCAGCCGGAACCTTTCAGCTATGCCGGACTTATGGAACTGATCCGGGGAAGAAAAATCGAGAAAAAGGAAGGAAGTTACACCACCTATCTGTTTGAAAAGGGATTGGACAAGATTCTTAAAAAGGTGGGCGAAGAGTCGACCGAAGTTATCATTGCGGCTGAGCACAGGGATAAAAAGGAGACCATCTATGAGATTGCCGATCTCGCTTATCATGTGATGGTACTGATGGTGGAGGCGGGAATCTCTCTTGAGGAGATCCACGACGAGCTTGCTTCCCGCCATGTGATCGATCACAAGGTAAAGCAGGAGAAGATGACGGATTGACAGAGCCGCGAAAAAGTGTGCTCGGACAGAGAAAATGGCAAAGAACAGGCGCAAACTGTTGGTGCAGCCGGTCTGGAAGCGAAGGCTCTATCCAACCGAGTTGCGGACGCACATACATGAAAACCGTCCGAAGACGGATTTCAACGATTCAGTTATAAGTGGTCAAATGGTAGTCTGAGTACTATAAAACCAGAGTATGCGATGCCGGAAAATGGCTTTGTTAGGAGGGCTTTGGCTGCGTTCGGTTGGCTGTCGGAGTTGTCGGAATACATGCATGCCTGATGGCGAAGGAAGGGACTTGAAAAGAAGGCAGCCGGATATTTTGTTCCATCAGCAGCTTTTTGAATCCCCAAGCCGTTGTTCTACCCTCGCTTTGCTTGGGACTTGAAGCGAAGGCGCTTTTACTCTACGGCAGATATGAGGATTTAATTTACTCAGAGGTAGAATAAAAGAAGAGGTGCGGCACAAGATAAAAGTCTTGTGCCGCACCTCTTCTTCTGTCAGAAAAAATAACGTATTAAATAAATTACCAGATTCACACCCAGGGCGCTGAAAATATAAATATTTGCAAGCGTCCTGAACCGGCCAAGCCGTTTCAGGTGAAAAGCGAGCAGAACGGCAATCAGCAGGAAAGCAGCCATGGGGTTATACTGCATATATCCCGCAAAATCACCGTGCAGCAATGCCAGCAAAGAGCGCGATATTCCACAGGCTGGGCATGGAAAACCAAAGAAAAAACGAATAGGGCAGCCTATTCCGCTTATGGAATAGATCACCCAGATGCCGACGCAAGCCGAGACATACAGGCAATGTCTTAGAAAAAGATATCTTCGTTTGCTCACATCAGGGACATGATTTTATTGAAGTTGAATTCCTTTGTTTTCTTGGAGATCGAGAACCAGTCGATGATGGTCAGTACGCCGCAGCAGCCGCAGGTCAGCAGTTTGAGGACGCCCATTCCGGTGTCGCCGAGCATAAAACGATCAATACCCAAAGAGCCCAGGAAGATCGAAATCAGAAGAAGGGTGGTGGGATCTTTCAATTCCATAGTTGAGACAAAAGAAAACTTCTGATCGTCCATACCGCTCAGCTTTTCTTTAAGGAACATGATTTTTTCCTCGGGAAAATACTTCGCGTTTGTCATAAAGTATATATCGAGTTTGGTCTGGTCCATGGTTGCATTTCCTCCATCATGTTTTTGCGCAGATACTTGTTGCATTCAGTAGTATGCGCTAATGTATATCCGCAATTTGATATAAAAATACCATATATACGCTTCTTTTACAAGTCAAAAGGTGCAAAGGATTTAAATTTTATAAGAATTTTTTGAGGCTAATCGCAGGTGTGCGGCAAATGAGCTAATGTGTTCGCTGACAGGGGATTAAATGGGTGTTTTTATTTGGAAAAGTCAAGTTTGCGGTGCAAAATAAAGCCATGTTCGCAGCGACTTGATAAACGAAAGGAGCGGTTTTACGGATTTCAGGAACAGGCGGCAAGATTTTGGCGAGGGCTTTCTGCAATTAAAACGGCGATTTTAAAGAAAAAGGGAAGATCGATTCGCAGCAATTCGGCAGTTTTGACTATGAATAATGGCCTTAAACTTTAATCTGTTTTTGCAACCTGGCTAACTCATTTACTGTGAAACACAGGATTAAACAAAACCTCAAATATTCAACTCCGTTTAACAGAAATGCGCTGCATAAAAAGGCGTTAAACTGTAGTTTAGTATTCAGGTATAGGTAGTCTCTTAAAAAGCTATGGGAGCTTGATTTTACTTCCAAACCGGTACATGAATTTTGCTACATGGCCTCTACTTCCTGAATTATCGAGTTTAAAAATTCCTCTTCGCCGATTGTGTTGATCTTGAAAAACATTGCCTGACTGCCCCCAGAGGTGATAATTGAGAGGTGGTAACTGTTTTCCGCGCCCACAAGGGTGACCGCCATGCTGACACGGTTTCCACCCATCCAGCTGAATCGCTCGTACACACGGGTCTCGCAGCGAAAGCTGCCGGCGCTGTACCTGCTTGAATCCTCAAAGGAGGCCGAGCTGCTGTTATTCATAATGGCGCGGTCGATTCTCTCGATGAGTTGATCGAAGTCTCCATGAACCAGTTTTTCATATTTTGCCATAGTTTCCAACTCCATTTAATTAAAAGTGGCGGCGATATGCGAAGTGTTGAGACGGCTGCAGTAAGCTTGAAAAGGCGATGGTTTTTCAGCCATACACCTCTTTTGCGGCATCAACCGAAGCTTTTGCGTCCTTGACATAATAATCCGCGCCGATGGTTTGGGCGTAATCGGCGGTTACAACCGCACCGCCGACCATGACGCGGCAGTCAAGGCCGGAAGCGCGCAGGGCTTCAACAGTATCCCGCATGGCGGGGGTCGTGGTTGTCATGAGCGCGCTGAGGCCGACCAGCCGTGCACCGGTTCGGCGAACCGCGTCCACAACTGCCTGTGCGGGAACGTCTTTGCCAAGGTCGATGACATCATATCCGTAATTTTTTAAAAGGGAACCGGCTATATTTTTGCCGATATCGTGAATGTCCCCCTTTACGGTGGCGATAATGACCGGTTTTGGCTGTGCAGAAGCGGCGCCGCGCTGCATATGTTCATTCAGCAAAGCGAACGCTGCCTGCGCCGCATTTGCAGACTGCATGAGCTGCGGCAAAAAGAATTCTCCGGTTTCATATTTTTCGCCAACCAGATCCAGGGCAGGAACGATGTGCCGGTTAATGATCTCAAGCGGCTCGGTTTGATGCAGCAGCTGTTCTGCAAACTGAGCGGCTTCTGCTTCGAGACCCGAAATAATTGCCTCCTTAAGATCGGCACAGCGGCGAACAGGAGCTTTTTCTTCACAGGCGGATTTGGAGCGGCGCGCCACATAGTCCTGTGCCTTGAGATCAAAGCCGCGCAGAACCAAAAAAGCGTCCATCGCATCGCAGACTGCCTTGTGTTCCGGATTGAGAATGGCGAGATCCAGACCATATTCCAAAGCCAGCGTGAGAAAAGAGGCGTTGAGCGCCGCACGGCCCGGTAAGCCGAAAGAGATGTTGGAGACGCCCAGAATGGTTCGCACACCAAGCTCTTTCTTCACCAGTGAAATGCCGCGCAGCGTCTCGCTCACCGCCTGCTGTGCGACGCTGGCGGTCATGGCCAGGCAATCGATGTAAACGTCTTCGCGGCGGATACCCGCGGCGTCGGTATGGGCGACTATTTTGCGCGCAAGCGCTAGGCGATCTTCGGCGGTTTCCGGAATTCCGGACTCGTCTATGCAAAGTCCGATCACGCCCGCGCCGTATTTGGCGCAAAGCGGCAGCACTGCGTTCAGGGACTCCTGTTTTGCGCTCACCGAGTTAACCAACGCTCGTCCGCAGCAGACGCGCAGTCCGGCTTCCAGCGCATCGGGTCGGGTTGAATCGATAACCAGCGGAAGCGCAGACACAGCCTGCACCGCGCGCACGGCTGCGGCCATCATGGACGGCTCATCCGTATCGGGAATGCCGACGTTGACGTCCAGAAGCGCTGCGCCGGCTGCTGTCTGCTCGACCGCGAAGCTTTTTAATCTGTCGATTTTGCCTGCACGGAGCTCTGACTCGAGTTCCGATTTGCCGGTCGGATTAATCCGCTCGCCAACGATGACCGGATGATCAGGAACAAAAATCCTCGTTGGAGAGCACAGGACTCCTTTTTGTGCCGCTGAACGCGCAGGCGGTGTTTTGCCGGCAAAATGCCCTGCCAGCAGGCGGATGAATTCCGGGGTCGTGCCGCAGCAGCCGCCGACCGCCGCAACGCCAAGCGATTCATAGGGAAGCATCTGGCTGAGGAAGGTTTCCGCATCAATGGAATACGCCCCGGTTGACGGATCGGGAAGGCCTGCGTTTGCCTTAATCAAAACCGGAAGATCCGTATATGCGCAAAGTGTACGCGCAATGGGCAGAATATCATCCGGACCAAGGGAACAGTTGATGCCGATGGCATCCGCGCCGAGCGCCTGCAAAGTTGCCGCGGCGGCCCGGACATCGCAGCCGGTGAAGGTACGGCCGTCTTTTTCAAAGGACATCGAGGCAAAGACGGGCAGATTGGTATTTTCTTTTGCGGCAAGCAGAGCGGCGCGAATCTCGGCAAGATCTGTCATTGTTTCAAGATAGATCAGTTGTGCGCCATATTCTGCGCCGAGCAGGATGATCTCGCGAAACTGTTCATAGGCCTGCTCAAAACGCATGGGGCCGTTTGGCTCCATCAAGGTGCCGAGCGGGCCGATATCCAGTGCTACGGCCGACTGTGTGCCGGCACACGCGTCCAGGGCGGCGCGCATTGCGGCTGATATCGCGTCTTTGAGCGAAACTCCGAACGGTTCAAGCTTGGCGCGGTTGGCGCCAAAGGTGTTGGCGTTGATGATCTGAGCGCCCGCTTCCACATATGCGCGGTGAATTCCACGCACGACATCGGGGTGGGTCAGTGCGGCTGTTTGCGGTTCAAGGCCAGGGATGCCGGCAGCTTGAAGCGCGGTGCCGAATCCGCCGTCCAGTATGGTGTATCGTTCCTTTGTCAAAAAAGCACAGCTCAAAACTCTTTACCTCGCATTTTGGCGTTTCTGCCTGTTATTATAACAAACCGGCGCAGCGAAAACAATTTCAGTGTTTTTTTGCTTGCAGAGACTAAAGGAGGAAAGGGGCACTGCATTGCGGATTTTTGGTCGATAAGGCAGAAAAGAGAGAAGGATACTCATTTAAAAAATCACGGCATGCCATTGATGTGAATCAGGCTGTTTAAAACAGGGCTAAGAAGGCGCAAACCTGTAAATGGAAAAGGGAACAAGCCGAAAGTTTAAGGCAGTGCGGCCACTTACAGAATCAATGCAGAGAAGAGTCAGACGCACCATCAGCGCCCATATGTTCCGGCACAGCAACGAAAGGCCTTTGCTTGCATCCGCTGTGTACGCTTTTTTCTGTGACGGGGAATGCTGCCAGGTGAAATATTGGACGGACAAAGCCGTGCTCGAAAAAAGGCATGGGACAAAAAGAGGCGGAAATTTATCTTAGCGCGAAGTGGGATATTTATAGAGATTCGTTCCGGGCAAAATGATCGCGCTTCACGGCAAGGCTTGCTGCGAAGCGCGACAAAACGGATATTCAATTTAAAAAAATTAATTTTCAGAAGAAACGATTTTTTCACCCGAGGGCGTTCTGCCGGCACGCACGGCAATTAACTGCGCGGCGATGCTGACTGCGATTTCGGCGGGCGTTTGCGCCCCGATGTCCAGGCCAATGGGAGTGGTGATCCGGGAGAAGTCCTCGTCTTTGAATCCATAGTCCTGCTTGATGCGGGCGGTAACTGCGGCGATTTTCTTTCGGCTGCCGATTACACCGATATAACGAGCGGGGGTATGCATGGCGAAAGCCTGTACCAGCATGTCGTCTTTATGGCCGCGGGTCATGACGCAGACATAGTCAGCTTCGGTGATCGAGACGGAAGCCCCGATGTCAGCAAGATCGATCAGGCGTGTTTCCTCGACGCCCGGAAAAAGCTCTTTGCGGCAAAACGCCTCGCGGTCCTCCAGCACGACGCAGCGGAATTGAACCGCATGCAGCGCGGGGACCAGTGCCTGTGCGACGTGACCGCCGCCGAAAATATAGACTCTGCCCGCTCGGACAAAGGTTTCCGTCGAAAAGCGCCTGCCTGCTGCTTCAATAATGCCCGGACGGGGGCCAAGTTGCTGCAGAAGTTCGTCCGGCAGCTGTGCGCCGCACAGTCCGCGGCGAGCTCCGTACAAACAGACAGCGCTGTCGGCTTCGGCGTTCAGTTCAAGAATCAGCCAGCTTTCCTCTCCGTCTTCAAAAAGAGAGCGTGCGGCTATCGCAGCCGAATGAACAGCCCGGTCGTCATGGGCAATATAGCGGAAAAAGACCGTGACGTCTCCGCCGCAAACCATTCCGAGGTCCTCAATTTCATTGCGGCGCAATACAAAATCGTGTATGCGGGATTGATGCTGTTGCAGGGCTTCTGCAGCGAGCTGCTCGGCGCGATATTCCACCGCGCCGCCGCCGATTGTGCCGCACAGGCGGCCGGATTCTCCGACAAGCATATGGGCGCCCGCGCCGCGCGGCGTTGAGCCGGAACTGGCAACGACCGACACCAGCACAGTGTCATGGCCGGCATCCATTTCTTCAAGCAGTCTTGAAAAGACAGTGATCATTATTGTTCCTCCTGAGAAAAAGTGGTTCGTACCCGGCGAATAAAAGCGAAAAATGATCCCCGGAACGAATAACGATATGGCTGGCAGTGTGTGTTCTTTGACATATTCCCTTAAAGAGGACAATTTGCCGGCAATCTTGGTTTGCGCATAAAATCAAGCCAAATAAAAAACACACTTAAGCCGGTCATGTTCAGCAGTTTTTTATAAACATAACAGGGAATTCAATCGTACAGCGGAAGAACATTGACCGGCGCAATACCCAATTCCTGCGGCAGCGGATTGGGGCGGCGGTCTTTGGTGATTCGCCACCACAGGTCTGCTGATTCCGCTTTTTGACCGGCGCAGCGAAATTGCAACGTCCACTCGAACGGTTCTTCGAGCTGTCTGGTGAAATGCACGGCAATGCGGTTTTGGGGCGTTTTGGGATTTAAATAATGTGCGCGGATGCCGACGGCGGTCAGTCCATCCCGAAGCGGCAAATCGGTAATCAGCCGGATACCCCAGTCGATGGCTTCCAGTTCATGTTCGCTGATTTTGCGCGCGGCGGAAAAATTTTTACATCCGGTCAGCAGGGCTGCGCGCCTTGTTACGGGATTTGCAAACAATTCTTTAGTATTTTTGACGTCAAACAGTTCACCGCTGTCCATGACTGCAATGCGGCTGCACATATGATAAGCTTCGTCACGGCTGTGGGTTACAAGCAGTACATCTTTATCGAATTTTGAGAGAAGCTCCAGCATTTCAAATTGCAGCGTGTCCCGCAGATAGCTGTCCAGCGCCGAAAATGGCTCGTCCAGCATTAAAAGTGTGGGGCGGTTTACCAGAATCCGCGCAAGGGCAACGCGCTGCGCCTGCCCGCCGGACAGCTGCCAGGGTTTGTGCTTTTCAAGCCCTTTCAGCTGTAAAAAGTGCAGAATTTCTTTCAATTCTTTCTGCTTTTGCGCGCGGTCCTTTTCCCAATACAGGCCGCAAAGAATATTTTGCTCGACCGTCATGTTGGGGAACAGGGCATAGTTTTGAAACAGATAACCGACGCGGCGCTTCTGGGGCGGCAAATTGATGTTTTTTTCAGAATCAAAAAGCGTGCGGCCGTCCAGAATGATCCTGCCTCGATCGGGCTTTTCTATGCCGGCAATGCATTTCAAGGTCATACTTTTTCCACATCCGGACGCGCCAAGTAAACCGAGAATACCGCCCGAGGTCTCGAAAGACGCTTTGAGCTCAAACGCGCCGAGCGTTTTTTCGATATCAACAGTCAGGCTCATTTTTTCACCGCCTTTTTCTGACGCTCTTCCAGCATGTTGACCGCAATCAGGACGACGGCGCTGATCGCGAGGTTGATCATAACCCAATAAAAAGCGCCGCCTTCGTCATTGGTTCTCCAAAGCTGGTAAACGGTGGTGGAGATGGTGGCGGTTTTGCCCGGCGTATAGCCAATCAGCATGCTGGTCGCGCCGTATTCACCCAAAGCGCGCGCGAACGCCAGGACAGCCCCGGCGAGGATTCCCTGACGGCAGGCGGGCATTCTGATACGCCAGAAAATATAGCTGTTGGACAAACCAAGGGTTTGTCCGGAATAGGCAAGGGTTTGATCAAAGCTCTCAAATGCGCCGCGGGCAGTGCGGTACATGAGCGGAAAGGCGACGACTGCGGCGGCGAGCACGCCTCCGTACCAGGTCATGACGAACTTAATGCCGTACTGTGCAAGGAACGCGCCCAGCGGACGCTTAACGCCAAATACCAGCAGGAGAAAATAGCCGCAGACGGTCGGCGGCAGCACCATGGGCAGGGTTAGGACAACGTCCAGCGCGCCCTTGACCGCGCGGGGCAGACGGGCGGCGTAATATGCAAAGAAAATCCCCGTAAAAAATACCAGCACGCTGCTGATGGCCGCGATGCGAAGGGAATTCCATAACGGATACCAGTCCATGTTATAATCCTTTCGTCCTTTTCCGGAATAAGCCGGTGATTGGACGTGCATGTTTTCGTTTTAAAATAAATGGAAAAACGAGGGCCGACAGAACATTCTGCCGGCCCTCATCCGGCCTTTGCCTTTACGCGTTATGCGACGGGGGAGAAGCCGACCGACTCAAATACGGCCATGGCGTCTTCCGTGGAAAGGTAATCGAGGAAAGCCTTGGCCTCGTCAGGATGCGCGCTGTTTTTGAGGACAGCGGCAGGATAAATGACCTGTCCGCACATTTCCGCCGTTGCGGAATCGATAACCGTCAGACCGGCGCTGAACGCGTCGGTGCAGTAGATTACGCCGCAGTCAACGCTTGCTTCGGAAACCTGGGTGGTGACCTCCTTTACGTTGGTGCCATAGGTAATCAGCCCGGCGTTGGCAAGTGTTGTTTCGTCCAGACCGTAGTAGGCGAGGATTTTCTGAGTATACTGACCGACCGGCACGTCGCTGTTGCCCATCGCCATAAAGACGTCCCCGGATTCCAGGCGCGCGGCAAGGTCGTCAAAGCTTTCGATGCCGGCGGGGTTGTCCTGCGGAACAACCAGGGTCACCTTGTTTTCCAGCAGGTTAAGCCGTGTGGCGGCGTCGACAAAATCCAAACCGTCGGTATTGACCGAAGCGTCCGCCGAGATATCCAACTGATCCATCTGCTTCTGGCCTGCCGAGATAAACAGGTCGCAGTCCGCGCCTTCCTCAATCTGCGTCTTGAGGGTGCCGGAAGAATCAAAGTTGAAGGTCAGGGTTACATTGGGGGCAACTTCCTTGTAAAGCTCAGCGATTTCGTTAAGCGTTTCGGTCATGGACGCGGCCGCGAAAACGACCAGTTCGACCTGCTCTTCGGAAGTGCTGCCGGTGTCGCTGCTCTGGGTGTCACCGGTGTCTTCGGTTTGTGTGTCGGCGGTATTTCCGCACCCGGCAAGACCGAGCAGGAGAATAACCACCAAAAGGAATGCGACTACTTTTTTCATGAGATAAACTCCTTTTCCCGTTTTTCAGGGAGATTATATTATTACCCGCACGGATTTACGTGCGCAATAACCGGAAGAAAGCGGGCCCGTTGAAGAGCCGGACTAGAGTGCAGATGCAATGAAAGGCACTGGTCCTGTGTAAGTATTCAGTTGTACCCGCTTCATTCGCAGAACAAAGCGGCGAATGAAGCGGCAGTTTTATACCGATTGAAAAGATCAAACCCCTTTGCCAAAACCGCAGTTGGGGAAATGACATTCCGGGCAGTTGAGGCAGAGGCCGCCGTGTCCGAGACCGGCAAGCCAGGAGGCGGTTACAGGTTCATCGGCAAGCAGACGCGGAAGCGCAAGATCGAAAATGGTGCGCTTGGCGTACATTACGCAGCCGGGCAGTCCGCAGACGGGACGGCCGTCATCCGTATAAGCGACCAGGAACATTGCGCCGGGCAGGACAGGAGCGCCATAGGACACGACCCTGGCACCGCTCTGACGGATAGCGAGAGGAGTTTTGTCGTCCGGGTCCACGCTCATGCCGCCGGTACACAGCACCATCTCAACGCCGGCGTCCAGCATTTTTTTGATAGCCGCGGTGATCATGGCGGGATCGTCGTTGCAGACCTCATGCATGGCCATTTCACAGCCGTATTCAGTCATTTTTTCTACAATGACAGGGGTGAAAGTGTCCTGAATGCGGCCGTAAAATACTTCGTTGCCGGTGGTGACTAGACCGTACTTTTTCGCGTGGATCGCCGCCAGGCGCAGCAGTGGCGCGCCGCCAGCCAGCTTTTTGGCCTGTTCCATGCGTCCTTTGCCAATGACGAGCGGGATAACACGGGTACCGCAGAGCTTGTCGCCCTTTTTGACCGGGAATCCGGAGGCGCGCGTAGCGATCATCATGTCGCCCAAAGCGTTGATTGCGCGCAGCTTTTCCAGATCAATAAGCAGCAGGCCGTCCTGATCGGCAATCAGCTCAATTTTGCCTTCCTTTGGCTCGGTTGCGTGCATGCCCTCGCTTTGGCAAATGGAGCGGAGAATTTCCGCCGCCTCATTTTCATGCAGCATGTTTTCGTTGTTTTCCCAGATATAAACATGGTCTTTCCCGAGGCTTAACAGGACGGGGACGTCTTCTTCGGTAATGATATGCCCCTTGCGAAAGCGTGCATCTTTGGTGACGCCTTTTATAATTTGGGTAATGTCGTGACAGAGCACCTGCCCAACCGCATCCTGTGTTTTCATCAATTTCATGGTCTTTGTTCCTCCGTAATATATTGGCCGGTGGCGGTTTTACGTTTCACCGGGTTTCGGATTTATTCTGGCCGAGCATACAAAACAAGTGCATTTGTGCTAAAAACCGATCGGACAAGGAAAATAAAGTCCCCGTTCAGTTCGGTGCAATTGCTCAAATTTCATATGCGCAAAAAAAACAGCGATCATTTCCCGCAGCATTAGTACGGCAGATTTTGCTGCTGAATCGGATTTGGCAAAGGTCGCGGATATTTTATTTGCACAGCATCTGCTGAATCCGGGCGTAGTCGTCGGGCGTATCGGCATCTAAAAGCAGACCGGGCTCCCATACTTCAACGCGCTGCTGCAAACAGCCCGTTGATTCGATGGCGCGGCGCAACCCGCCGTCTCCATGAAAGGAGATGATCGAGGGAAGCAGTTTCACGTCAATCAGGATGGGATGGCCGCAGCGCCCTTCATAACACGGCCTTGCTACCCCACAGCCGCTGCGGTCCATCTCGGCGCAAAGCGCGGCAAGGCAGTCGGCTGAAAAAAGAGGAGAGTCGACGGGCAGAAAAAATACACGGTCGGCGCGGCTGCGCAGCGCTTCAAAACCGATGCAGGCGGAGCAGAACATATCCGTTGCGGCATAATCCGGGTTGTGCACGCATTCGACCTGATATGGATAAAGATATTGCGCCAGTGCCGCGGCTTCCCGGCCGGTGACTACAACAATCGGGGATACGCCGTAAGCTTTAAGCGTTTCAATCCCGTGGCCGATCATGGTTGTGTCTGCGAGCGGCAATAATGGCTTGAATGCGCCCATGCGTGAGGATTGGCCCGCGGCCACGATGACTGCTGCGGTTTGCATAGTGTGTTTCCTTTCGTTATTTCGATGCCGAATGCCCGGCGCGAAAGAAAATGGCAGGGAGATGAAGCGGGCGATTTCGGCAGTAGTTGGCAAAGCAAAGGCAAGCTGAGCACACAGGGGAGTATTCAACAGAAATACCATTTTGTGCTGCGGTCGAATTCTTTATCGATTATTGTCCGCTGAAGAACTGGCAGCAGCGCGAAGCAGTATGCCAGGGGAATTTTTGTTGTGCGCGATGAAAAAAGTTTTCCTGCGTGTGTTTTTTCAATTTAAAATCCGCGTTAGTTGGTACGCCGAAACAGATTTTAAATACCAGGATAGAGAGGCTTCAGCGCCGCTTTCGGAAAAACTTTTAGTCCGATGTATTCTGGGCGGAAAGATACTCGATCCGTCGTTTGTGTATACCGTCGCTGTTGAGCGCTTCGCATAATTTTATCTGTACGGTGAATTGGGGATATTTTTCTTTAAGCAGGGATTCCGTCTGTCCAAGCGCGCCTTGTGCTGCGGCGGCAAAAATCGTCAGCGTGTTTTCCTCGACCGACGCACGATAATCCAGAATACCGTCATTGTTAAACAGGATTTCGTCCAGCGCTGTGATCGAAACCGGCGCTGAAAGTTCCTCTTTGCGGCCGTAAACCGCGCCCAGATTGCCGTTGGCAAGCAATTTGCCCAAGTCGCCGGTGCGGTACCGGATCAAAGGCATCGCCTGTCTGCGCAAGGTGGTCAGCACAAGCTCGCCGTCCTGCGTCGTTTCCAGCAGAATCCCCGATCGGATATGCATCCCATCCCGCGCAGGCGTCTCTACGGCACATCCGAGACCGCTCTCGGTCATGCCAAAGTGTGCAAGCGCCTGACATTTCCAGATGCGCTCTATCGTTTGTACGGCGGCGTTGGAGACATAGTCGGCCGACAGCAGAACCCGCACCGGATGAAAATCCGGCGCGATGAGGGCAAGCCGGCGAATCTGAGCGGGGACGCCGACGAGCACCGCGGGACGGTTTTGCCGGCAAAAACGCGCGGCGTCCGCATAATCGGAGATCGGGCCGTATACAAGAGGAATGCCGCCAAAACGGCGGATGCCGCGGGACAGCAGGTCGCAAAGGCCGTCCGGATTGCTGCCGGGCATAAAAATGCCGACTACGTCACCGGCGCCGCACAATTCGTTCATGCCGTGATGAAAAAAGTCTACGGTATCTTCCAGATCCGCTTCGGTGAAGGCAAGGCGTTTGCGCGCGCCGGTTGTGCCGGAAGTCTGCATGGTGACCATGCGCCGCACAGCCGCGGGGGAGCAGCAGAGCATCTCTTTCATATGCAGCGCAATGTCCTGCGCTGTGGTAAAGGGAAGCGTCTTCAATTCTCCAACCGAGCTGAGCGGCCGGGCAGGTAATTTAGCGTAAAATGCGCAGTGGGTGCGCGCATACTGTATCTGCGCGTTGAGTGCGCTCAGTGTTTTGTCCATATCCATAATCCATATCCCGGTTTTGCAGCGCGCAGAAGATTTCTGTCTTTTTCTCCAATGCAGTCGCAGAAGCTGCCCTGCATGAGCATCTGCGCAAACATTGCGCGAAGCGCCTGCGTATGATCTTCAAAGGATTTCAATTGAAAACCGGAAAGGAAAAAGCTTTCCATTTCCTTCAAATTGTAAATATTTTTTATCTGAGGGCTTTCTCGGAGCCTTAGAGAATCGTTTTCGGTGTACAGATCAGCGATGACCGCGATTCCACCTGGACGCAGAACCCGCGCAAGTTCCGGCACGGTAAATTTTGTCCGGCACAGAGAAAACACACATTCCATAATTGCCGCGTCAAAGCTGCCGTCCGTGAAGGGGAGAGACTCCGCCGCAGATTCCAGAACGTCAACGCCGCTTTGCACCCTTGCCGATGCGGCGCGGGCGGGGTCGGGTTCACAGGCGGACAAGGACCAGCGGCCCAGGTGCGCAAGGTTTGCGAGCAGATCGCCGCTGCCGCATCCGATTTCCAGAACAGCTCCGGTCTGCGGCAGATGCTTCTCGATTGTTTCGGCAGAGCAGGGACTCAGTTTCATGGCTTCACCGCGCTGAGGTATTTTGCACAGAAAGGCTTTATTTTTCCGTTATCATAAACATGCAGACTGCAGCGGCGCAGCCGCTCTATGTCCAGATTCATTGCATCCTGAAACGCCATTGCGGTCAGGGTAAAACTGGAAGTGCGCATCATGCGAAGGAAGGTCTGCATATCGGGAATTTCCTCGCTTCTTCCGCATTCCAAAAAAGAAACAGTGCTTTGCTGTTCTTTGGGCCGCTGCCACCGCCTTGCGATGTATTCGCGGTTTTGGCAGGCGGTCGTGCGGGCGTTGGAATCGGAAGGGGCGGTGGCAAGCGAACGCAGCGAGCCATCCGGATTGACAAGAAGGCTGGCATGAAAGCCGCACATGGGATGGTCGCAGCGGGAGGGGCGAAACACCGATTGTGCAAGTCCGGTCTGTTCGCATAGACCGGCAATCAACTCGTCCAGGGTATACCTGTCCGCTGTGTCGGGATTGGCCGGATAGCGGCCAAAATAGGAGACGGGCTGAAAATGTACGCCGCGCACGGTGGGGGAGTGCGCCGCGCCCAGCCGGACAATATCGCCGAGCTGCATTTCGTTGACGCCGCGCACGACGGTCGGCACCAGTGTGACGCCAAGGCCGCAGGCACCGCACACCTCGATCGCGCGCAGCTTTGTTTCCAGCAGTTCCATCCCGCGCAGACGGCGGTATACGGAGTCGTCGACCCCGTCAAACTGCATAAATACGAAATCCAGTCCCGCTTCTGCGAGGCTGCGGGTATATTCTGGCTGCCGGGCAAGACGCACCCCGTTGGAATTGAGCTGAACATACCGGCAGCCGTTTTCTTTCGCGAACCGGATCAGCTCCGCCAGGTCATCACGCATGGTTGGTTCTCCGCCCGAAAGCTGGAGAAGCGGATTTCCGCATTTTTCTACAATTTCGCGCACGGCGCCTTTCAGCTTTTCAAGCGGGGGCTGTTCGGCGCTTTCTCCGCCGTTCGCAAAGCAGAAAGAACAGCGCAGATTACAGCGACTTGTCACTTCCAGCAGTGCGCAGCAGGTTTCCTGCTCATGCTCGGCGCATATGCCGCAGTTATCGGGACAATGGAGACCTTCGCCTTCGGCGAGAGGCGCTGCGCCCGACCGCCATTGCTCAAAATCCACCTTATTGCGCCATACGGGCGTTTCAAAGCTGCCGTGCTGCGGGCAGCATTTTGTCAGATAAACGGCATTTTCCCGGCACACAAGCTGGGCTTCCAGCGGTTGCAGGCAAACCGGACAGACCGAACGCGTGCGGCGCAGCAGGCTCTCTTTACTGTTCATCCTCATCGGCATGGCGCCCGTCGCATTCCCCTTCGCCGGAGTGACAGCCGGTACCGCCGATAAAATCTGGAATCATCCCCAAATGATAAGCGAGCATTTCTTCCAGCGCTGTGCCCGCGCGCAGTCCGCTTGCCTGATAACGGGTGACACAGCCCTCGTCTGCGATTATGATGAAGGGGGGTTCTTCGATCGGCCCGCAAAGCACTGCTTCGCAGTCATGCTGCACGATCTTGTTTGCGAGCGCGCAGTCGTCCATCTCGCCGCGCGGATAGGTCGTGACGACGGTAGCTTTTTCAGCATCCAGAATCAGAAGATAACGGGCGTCGGCAAAAGTTTTGGACACGATCCCGTCCAAGCCGGGCGCATCGGTCATGGCGGCAATGTACATGATGGACCTCCGAAGAAACTAGATTTTTTATCAAGAGAAGACGGCAATACGCGCTTGCCGTCAGCAGCGCAGAAGGCGAAATGATGCCCTTATGTGCAATATTGAAAAAAGCCGTTGCGCGCACCGCGTTTTCCATCTGCAGGCCACGGCACTGCTTCGCGGCCTTTCACAGGCCAGAGATTACCAGGCACCGGCGGAAAAATCGGATATCTGCGCAAAGTCGCTACAATAGTGAGTGGAGATGCTAAAAGAACGCTGCGGTTATTCCGGCAGCAATTCGTTTTCAGACAGCAACTCAACACATTTTTCGCACACGGCGATACAAAGAGGCTTGCAGCGCTCCGGCTTATGACATTGACGCTCGCCGGCAATATCTTCGCAGTTGACCGAGCCGTACTGCATGCCGTAGGTGCTGTCGAACCACTCGGCAAGCGCGGGAATCATTGTGGTCGCCGCCAGAGAACGGGAAAACAAAGACAAAAACAGTGCGCCGCCGGCAAGTGCGCCGCAGGTAAGTCCGGCGTGCATTCCAAGGCACAGGCCAACACTTGCGTTGGCCATCTGTTCATTTTCCTGACCGAGGAGCTCGAGACCTGTGCGGACAATTGCTTCCGTACAGCAGCAGCCTTTTAAAAGATAGCCGTCCACAGTCATTTTTACATCCAACATAGCGGTACCTCCTTCTTCTTGTACAAACTTGCATAGACAAGTTAAGTTTACCCCGCTGTTTTTCTTCTGTCAAGACAAGGTTAGAGGCAGAAAACTGTCGAAAAAGTCAATTGAATTTAATGCGCCTGGATGCTATCATAAAAAATAATTATATGTAACGAATTGATTCTTGGCAGTGGTTTGCGCGCAAGATCATTGGGTGATCGTGATGAAAAAATTTTTGGTGGTCAGCGGCTTTCTGGGGGCCGGAAAAACAACCTTTATGATTGCGCTGTCGCGGGAATTTTCCCGGCGCGCTGTGCTGAACTCAGTTATTGCAAATGACCTCGGTGCAAAAGATTTGATCGATGCCAAATTTACAGAAAAACAGGGATGTGCGGTTTCCGAGCTTGGCGGAGCATGCATCTGTTATCAAACTGAGAATCTGGTTGACCGGTTAAGGTTGGCATTTGACGACAAGCATTGTGAATTTGTGATGTCTGACATCCCCGGATGCGGTGTGGGAGCGTTGGAACATGTGTACGGTACACTGGAGCGCGAGTATCCCGGAGAATTTGAACTGGCGCCCTTTACAGTCGTTGTGGATGCACACCGACTTAGCGCGATTATGCCGTGCAGCGAGGAGATTGGACTGCCGCAGGAAGTCAATTATCTGTTTCGCGCGCAGCTTATGGAGGCAGATCTGATTCTTCTTAACAAAATCGACAGCATGCGGCAGGACGACAAACAGCGGTGCCTGGATTTTCTCAAGAACTTTTGTCCGCAGGCAGCAGTCCATGCAATTTCGGCCAAAACGGGTGAAGGAATGCAGGCAGCAGCCAAGCATATATTGACCCATTCCGCAAGGCTTGAGCCGGTTGATATCGGCTACGGCAGTGAAGAGTTTCTTGCGGCTGAAAGTTGCTTGTGCTGGTATGATCGTCAATATTATGCAAAAGTTTGCTGTGACGTTTTTGATCCGGACGCCTATTTGACAGAATTGGTTGAGCAAATCTCCGAAGAACTGGGAAAAGCGGGACGCAATGTTCCTCATCTGAAGGTTTATGCAGAGACGGAAAACGGATTTGCAAAATTGTCCCGGGTGGGAATTGATCAGCCAATAGAGGCGGACAGCTGCATTGGGGAGGAATGCGTTGATATTCCGGTGATAATAAATGCCCGTGCGGCCTGCGAACCAAAGCCTTTTTCTGAGATTGTGGACGTGGCAATGCAGCGGACAGCCGAAAAATATAAATTGGAGATCACTATTTTTTTCACAGAATGTTTTGGGTTGGTTGAGGAAAGCGAAAATCCGCAATAAACAAGAGCTTGAATACAGATTTTACTGAAGAATTCAGAAAGTTTCTTTGAATTATTGCGAAAGTAGATATCATTTAACAGAAAAAACCGGGAATCCTTTGCGAGGGTTTCCGGTTTTTGAATTAAGCTTTAAGTAAAACGAAAAAGCAAACAAAAACTTTACAGTTCGCAAAATTGCTGCGTTAAAGACGCGAGAGATGAGGCTTTTTACTCCTTTTTCAGGTCTGCCATACAGCCTTCCAAGACCAACACGAAGTTTCGGATGTGACAGCGATTTTGATCGTCTAAAGGCAGAAATAGCTTGACGGGGTGCAAAAGTAATTTCATCTTGTGAACATTGTGATTTTTAAAACATAGGTCTTACTGAGGGGAAGAGGTTGTGCAGTGTTAAAGATAGAAATTTTAAGGCCTCAAAAATTCCTTTATGAAATAAAGATCCTGTTACCTATTAAATGTTCCAGTCGGAGAATCAGGCTGCTGCTGAAGAAAAAAAGCCCCCGGCATGCCGGGGAAAGAGAACAATGGATAGCTAGTTTTTTGTTGCAGGAGAAAGGCTGAGATCATTAATGATCGCGAAGATCAAAGAGAAAAATACACCCTGTCCATTATGGTCAAAGGTGTATCTGAAGAGGAATCTTCCGAGTTATTTCAAATAGTACATGGTCTGAAAGTCTGGCGAAGAATTATTTATCTTCGACTTCTGTTTCCACTTCGGCCATTCTTCCGCGAACCAACTGCTCGTCCAGGTAGACCTGTCCGCATTTTGGACAGCGCGGCAGATCCTCATATACTTCATATCCCATGTACTGAAAGGTCGTTTTTTGTTTTTCAAGCGGAACGCCGCATTTGGCGCAAATTAAATTACCCATACGATGCATTCTCCTTTTGTGTAGTACGCGCGTTTATTCTTGAAGTTCAGATTCGAAAATGTTTGAAGGGGAGGGGAGGTAACTGCAGGAAGAGCGGATCAGGCCAAAGGGAAACAGCATGCATTTTTTCCCAAACCCTCTGCGCGAATTGTTGGGACCGAACAGAAAACGGGTCACAACCAGCAGCGGGGTTCCCACGGGGCATTCAAGCAGCGAGGAGATTTCTTCGTCCGCTGCGTCTGCGTGGATATTTAAATAATTGGAAAAAGCGAAGGGCTGATCACTGGCTGCGTTGATTCGGGAAAACAAAACAAACTCAGCCGTTTGCTCTGCCGAAGCACGCGCGGGGTCGTAGGGCGCGTAATTTCGATCGAGCGCAACAGGATGCCCATTCTGACGCATGACGCGGCTGCACTCAATTGCCTGTACGCCGGCCGGTAATTTTAATGCACGCCTTACGTTTTCGTCCGGCATGATTAATCTTTGCTTTAAAACCTCAATTTCACATTCGGGATAATCGTCGCGAACCGTGATCGTGAATTTATCCATTTCAGGCTGGGTGACAAAACAGCCTTTTCCGGGATTGCTGCGAATAAATCCGAGATTTTCCAACTCGTTCAAGCCCTTGCGCACTGTGGCGCGCGTTGCGCCGAACTGCGCGCAGAGCTCCTTTTCTGTCGGCAGCATGTCGCCCGGCATATATTCACCTGCCAGGATCTTGTCTCGCAGCGTGTTCAAAACTGCTACGTAAATTGGCTCGTTGTCATATATTTTCATGTCGGAATCCCGCTTTTTAGAAATTTGTACATTTATATAAGAACACACATGGTCAATTTTATCAAGCGCATTTTTATGTTCTAATTAAACAACAAAAGCGAACTTGCAGTCAAGAGGAGCCTCAGTCTGTTTCGGTTGTTCTATCACGGTTGATTCCTGTTTAAGGCGGTTGGAATAAAGAGTAACATGAAATTATTTTTTTTGAAAAAATAGACAAAGTGCCCTTGAATTGCTTGACAAGCAATTTAGCATGGCCTATACTTGTATAGACAGATCGTCCGTAGTTTTGCACAAAATATGAAAGAACTTGAGGTAGAATCTATGGTATTCAGAAAAGTGTGGCTGAACATCAACGGCGCGAATCGTATGGTGGTTTTTGATCCTGATAAGGACACGCTTGCCGACGTGCTGCGCAGAATTGGCTTGACCGGCGTGAAGATTGGCTGCGGAATCGGTGTTTGCGGCGTCTGCTCGGTTCTTGTAGACGGAAAGGTTGTGCGCAGTTGTACGAAACGCATGAAGACGATTCCGGAATTTGCCAAGATCGTCACGATCGAAGGCGTTGGCACACCGAATCATCTGCATCCGCTGCAGCAGGCGTTTATGACTTACGGCGCAGTTCAGTGCGGATTCTGCATTCCTGGATTTATTGTATCGGCCTATGAGCTCCTTCAAGAGAATCCGGACCCGACCCGCGAAGAAGTACGTGCGTGGTTCAAGAAAAACCGCAACTACTGCCGCTGCACCGGCTATAAGCAAATCGTTGACGCAGTCATGGCGGCGGCGAAGGTTATGCGCGGCGAGGCGTCGATGGACGATATTACCTTCCACAACGCCGACGTCAATGGCGAATACTATGGTTCCAAGCTGCCGCGTCCGAGCGCTCTTGCAAAGGTGTGCGGCACAATCGATTATGGCGAAGACATGAGCCTGAAACTGCCTGAGGGTACGCTTCATGTTGCGGTTGTCCAGCCGAGAGTTGCGCATCATGCCAACATTTTGAGCATCGATACCAGCGAAGCGGAGAAGATGCCGGGTGTTGTTAAGGTAATAACCGCCAAAGATGTTCTGGCCCTCGGCGGTACCAACCTGCTTAATCAGTATGTCGGTCATCCGCGCTCCAAGATCGATCAGCCGACCCGGCCGATCATCTGCGACAAAAAGATTTTCCGTTGGGGCGATGTGATAGCACTTGTGGCGGCAGATACGGCGGACCACGCGCGCGAGGCAGCCAAAAAGGTCAAGATGGAGTACGAGAAGCTGCCGGAGTATCTGAACTTGTTGGATGCGGTTGTTCCCGGTGCGCGTGAAGTACATGACGGTTATCCCAATATCTTCATTTCGCAGCCTGTGATCAAGGGTGAGGATTCCGCGGAAATCATTGACAATTCCAAATACTCGATTGAATGCAGCTTCCATACCTCCCGCCAGCCGCATCTGAGCATGGAAGGCGACATCATCATCGCCTACCGTGACGAGGATGGCAAGATGACCATCGAGTGCAAATCGCAGGCGATTTATCCAAACCTGATGGTTATGGGCAAGGGCATTGGTCTGAAAGCAGAGGATATTCGTATCCTTCAACACGGTGCAGTTGGTGCAAGCTTTGGCTGGTCGATCGACTCCTCCTCCTTCTCGCTTGCAGCGGTTGCCTGTATGGCAACCGGCCATCCTGTGTCGCTGGTCATGAGCTGGGAAGAGCATCAGCACTATGCCGGCAAGCGGACAAGCTGCTATGCAAATACACGGCTCGCCTGTGATGAGGACGGCAAACTGACCGCAGTTGAGTATGATATCGGCGTGGATCACGGTGCTTATGTTGAAGGCGGCGACTCGATCATGCCTAAATACATGCACTTCGGTAACCCCTATGTCATTCCGAGCGTTCGCGGCGTCGTTCGTATGACGACCACTAACCACAACCATTGCACAGCCTGGCGTGGTTACGGTGTGCCGCAGAATGCAAGCGTCATGGAATGCATGATGGATATGCTTGCGGAAAAAGCCGGAATAGATCCGTTTGAGTTCCGTTACAAAAACATCTATCGCCAGGGTGATCTATCGGTTAACAATGAGATCTTCGATGCGCCGCAGTATGAGCGCATGATGGACATTGCGCGTCCCGAATACTATGCCTGGAAAGAGCGCGCCAAGAAGGAGAGCACGCCTGAATTTAAGAAGGGTGTCGGTGTTGCGCCGATGTTCTTCATCCCGCTGGGAAGCCCGAAGGATAAGGCGGAGGCCTCGATCGAACTGCGTGAGGACGGCCGTTTCTATGTCCGCAATACATATCATGAGATGGGTCAGGGCGGAGATATTGGATCGATGTCCAGCGCTCTGGAGGCACTTAAGCCGCTTGGCGTAACGCCGGAAGACATTGTGCTTGATATCAATGACTCGCAGGATTGCCCCAACAGCGGTATTTCTGCAGGCAGCCGCTCCCACTTCATGAACGGCGGCGCCATTCGCGAAGCAGGCAAGCTTATGGTAGAGGCGCTTCGTAAGCCGGATGGAACTTTCCGGACATATGAGGAAATGGTTGCGGAAAATATTCCGACTACCTATCTTGGACACTTTGACGTTACTTCCCAGAAGTATGTAAGTCTGGATTATAACACTGGTCTTGGCGGATACAGTGCAAAGCCGATGACCGGCATCTGCCTTGCGGAAGTTGGTGTCGACACCGCGACAGGTAAGGCAAAAGTTCTCAAGATCAAAGCGTGGGCTGATTGCGGCAAAATCGCGAATGAGCTTTCCGCACTGGGTCAGGCATACGGCGGATTTGCGCAGAATATCGGTTATGCGCTGACCGAGAACTATGATGACGTCAAAAAGCACGGCAACATTATCGGCGCGGGGCTGCCTGCAATCGATGAAGTTCCGGATGATATGGAAGTTATCTGGATTCAGGATAATCCCTGCGAGGCCGGTCCGTTTGGTTCCAATGGTCTTTCCGAGTGCTTCTTTGGCGGCGAACATGCAGCGTTCCTGAGCGCGATTTATGATGCGACCATGGTGCGTATCTATGATATGCCTGCGACCCCTGACAAGATTAAGGCTGGTCTTGAAAAGGTTGCAAAGGGAGAGACAGTCGATCCGCCTGAGAAGTTCTTCCTTGGTTCTGATTTCTATGATGAGCTGGAAGACCTTCAGGCACATCCCGTTCCGGAAGACTGGCTGGCCCGCATGGTCGCTGCGATGAGCTCGAACGAGAAGAAAAAGGAAGAGAAGAAAGACGTCGATGCAGAGGATGCGGGCATCGTTGAGCTTTAAGCCGCTTCTTGTTGTAGCGAATTTTTACAGAAAAATCTCCTAAACAGTTTACCGCAGAGAAAACGCCCTGCTGCCTTTGGAGTACCGAGGGCGGCGGGGCGTTCTGCGGTCCGGCTGGAATTACTAACTGCATTGCACGGCGCCAAGCTGTGCGCAGGTAAACTGAACTTTAAAAGCGGCTGTTGCGCTGCTTTAACACTTTTTATACAATATTATTGTATAATTTATAACGTATTTAATTTTGCTTATCATCGGCTGTGGAAGCTTCGATTAAAATGGATTTCTGCGGCATTAACAGAGAACTTGTAGCAGGCAGGTGATGGAGTTATGCAGATAAACGAGATAGAGCGCTGTGTACACGGTCAGGAATCTCCTTGCGGCTGTGCATGTCCTTTTGGATTGAACACGCGAGAATTTATGGAAAAATTACAGCGCGGAAGCTTTGGCGCCGCATTTAATCAATATCGAAATGCGGTTGTATTTCCCGAAATTGTCCAACAGATTTGTCCGGCGCCTTGCAAGGCGGCTTGCAGCCATGCATTGGGGACGCAGGCAATCACTCTTCCGCTGCTTGAGCTTGCGGCAATAGAGTTTGCGCGCTCGACCGACCCGATTCGGTTCAATCTACCCCAAAAAGAAGGCAGTATAGCTGTTGTCGGAAGCGGACTGGCCGGGCTTGCCTGTGCGCTTAAATTGTCCAGTATGCGTTACAGTGTGACGGTTTTTGAGCAGGAAAAGCAGATTTGCCCATCACTTGAAAAAATACTGGACAGGGCTTTTTTTGAGCCCCAGCTTTACAAGCAATTTAAGTTTGTGGAATGTGATTTTCGCTTTGAGCAGAAGATTGAGCGCCTGGAACAGGTTAGTGGTTTTGACGCCGTATATCTCTGCGCGGGTGTTCGACTGGACGGAGAAGAGAAAAAAGTATTCCGCTGCCCGGAAAACGCCTCTGCGGTTGAACAGATTATTGCCGGTGACCGCATAGCAGATGATATTGAGTGGTTTATCAAGACCGGTAACCGCAAGCCGGCCGCGCCGGTTCAAACTGTTGCTGAAAAAAAGGCAGTTTCTTCCCATGAAGGAGAAGGAAATGCGATTGTACCGGAAAACGGCGTATCTTACAGCAAGGCAGAAGCGCGGCAGGAGGCTGCTCGCTGCACGATGTGTGACTGCTCGGCCTGCATGAAGGAATGCGTCCTGATGCGGCAATATGGGGCGACTCCCAGGGATCTTGCAAAGGACGTCGGCCTGTCGCTGAATCTGTTTCCTGAGACACAGGGGCGGGCGGCCATGCGGGAAATTGGGTCCTGTAATTTTTGCGGTCTGTGCCGGAAAATCTGCCCGGAGGGTATAGATATCGGCGCTTTCCTGCTGCATTCCCGGACTGAACTGTGTCAGAAAGGTCTTTTACCGCCTGCACACCATGATTTCTGGTTGCGCGACATGGCGTTTGCGGATTCTGAACAGGCGGCAATATTGCATCTGCCCCAGCAGAAATGCAAATATCTGTATTTCCCGGGGTGCCAGGCAGGTGGCTCCGACCCGCGCTATGTTACCATGACCTATGACAGGTTGGTCAATCAGGAGCCGGAAACCGGGCTTTATCTGCGATGCTGTAGTGCTCCAGCCTTGTGGGCAGGTGAGGCAGATATGTTCAATGCGGAGCATCGGGAAATTCGGGATACCTGGGAACAGGCGGGCAAACCGGTTGTTCTGATGGGATGTCCATCCTGTTATCGCATTTTCCGCGAATATCTACCGGATATTCCAGTTCAGATGATTTATGAAGTTCTGCACTGCGCTGATTCAGAAGAATTGCCTTTTGATAAGGCAGCGGTGTTTGACCCCTGTTCGAGCCGTGATTTTCCACAGATGCAGCAGGCTGTCAGGCGATTGTCCTCTGAAGCCGGCATTGCGCTTGAGGAATTGCGCAGTTCACCTGAACTTGCGCAGTGCTGCAGTTGGGGAGGGCAGGGTTATGCGGTGAATCCGCTCTTTGTTAAAACACAGGCAAAGGAACAGGCTGAGCTCAGCGATCTTCCCTATATCACTTATTGTACGAATTGCAGGGACATTTTTTCTGCAAGAGGAAAGAGCTGCCGGCATATCCTGGATATTATGCATGGGATTAATCCTCAGGATCGGCGGCCGCCTACGGCAAGCGAACGGAGAAATAATCGACGGGCTTTGAAAAGGGAGCTTGCAGAGCGTTTCGGTCTGGAGATTATGGAACAGGAGAGAGATATGGTAAAGCTTAGCATGCAGCCGGCTATTGCGGAAAAGCTCAGCGCTGATCTTATTCTGGATGAAGATGTGTCCGCTGTAATTTCGGAATGTGAAGAAACGGGACGCTATCTGAAAGATCTTGACACCGGCCATCGAATTGGACATTTGAAGCGCGGATATATAACCTATTGGATAGAATATGCGCCTAAAACGGATGCGGTTTTTGAGATTTACAACGCTTATTCACACCGAATGGCGATAAAATCGGAATACGGGGAATGAGTTTGTGATATAAGCGGGACGTGATATATTTCCGTTATTGATGCGGGCATCATTAAAAAAGAAAATATTGTGCGTGAGCAGCGCTTTCCAAAAAAGATAATTTGGAAGGCGCTGTTTTTTTATTACAGTTTCAGAGCGGGCAAACGGCTGAAAGTGAAAATCCAATGGGTTATTTGTCGGTGAGGTGAAGCGAGTTATTGGGTGTAGCTGGTTGTTGTTTCGCGAAAGTCATTAGCTGTTTGTGCGCTTTGGAAAGATAATATGATGAAATGGTCTGGTCTTTTTTCTAAAAATACTGTAATGAAATTTCCCGTTGGGATTTAAGAACTCTGTTTATAAAAATGGAAAAGTTTATAAAAGAGAAGCGATTTAAAAGAATAATGAGCGCATTAGGGGGAAAGACAAAACGTGCTTTTGTAAGATACACGATTTGAAAAAATTTTTTTAAATACGAAAAATACGACTTCTAAACAGAATAATGATAGTGTGGTCAATTGATAAGAACACAGTCAGGTAAAATCGCTCCCGCAGGCAGGCGCTTGCAGGGGGCGTTTTTATATGTCTCCTCCGGTCGCTCCGTAGATCGGAGGAGGCAAGAATTGAAATGGACGGAGACATTTCAAAAAGAAAAATTTGAAAGGAGAGCTGTATGACCAGAAATCAAACGGGTACAGAACAGACGCAGGAAGCGGGAAAGGATAAAAAGCCTAAGAGCGGCCAGAAAACTTATCTGATTGAGATTGGCGGGGAGCAGCGGGAACTGACCATCGATGAACTGGTTGAGTTTGCGCAGCAGTGCGCAAGCCGCCTGGACATGGTTAACGGCGATTTGCCGGACTTGCAGGCGTTTATCCGCCAGTATCCTGAGGTTACCGAAATTCCTCCGGAAGTGGAAAGCCGAATCCGAGAGGGCAGAAGTTTACTGGATGCCTATCGTGAGTATGAAAACAGTAAACTTCGTGATGAACTCAGCGCAATCAAGGCGAATGAACGAAATCGGGCGCAGTCCATGGACAGTGTTCGCGGAGACGCGCGCGGTGACGCCGAGCTCGATGAGCTGATGCAGGTGTTTGAGGCTGTTTTCAAATAAAAACGCCGCAAACTTCAAAAAGCAAAATTTAAACAAAGAAAGGAAGCACAATGATTAATTTTAATGAAGTCATTGCCAAGCAGATTGAACCTTATTTTACGTCGGAAAGCGTTGTTGCAAGCCGTCTTTCCAACAATTATGATTTTTCCGGTGCCAAAACGGTTAAGATCCTCACCCCTATTACGGTCCCGATGACCGATTATCAGCGGGAAGGTGCGAACCGGTACGGAACTCCCAGTGAGATGCAGGACATTATCCAGGAGCTGACGCTGACACAGGACAAAGCTTTTGCGATGACGATCGACAAGGGAAACTATGACGACCAGGGATTCCAGAAAAACGCTGTGCGCATGCTGAGCTTGCAGGTCACCGAGCGCGCAATTCCGATGATGGATACCTACATTCTGAATAAGCTGGCACAGGGCGCTGGCAAAATCGTTGCGAACACGCAGGAGCTGACCAAATCGACCGTCTGCGGGCTTATCAGCGAGGGAACCGAGTATCTGGACGATGCGGAGGTACCTCAGAACGACCGCACGCTGTTTGTGAGTGCGTCGGTTTACAGACTTTTGAAGCATTCCGATGAATTCCAGGCGGTCGAAAGCGTCGCGCGCGATGCGCTGCGCAAGGGAATTGTCGGCATGTATGACAATATGGAGGTCGTCAAGGTGCCGCGCAAACGCCTGCCGGCGAATCTCAACTTTATGATCGTGCACAAGAGCGCGGCCGCGGCGCCGGTAAAGCTTTCCGAGACCAATCTGCACACCGATCCGCCCGGTATTTCGGGCAGCCTGCTGGAGGGCCGTCAGTATTATGACTGCTTTGTTTTCGGGGTAAAATGCGACGGCATTTATGTGAATGTGGATGCGACGGAAGGCGGCGCAACGGTCTGCGCTGCGCCGGAAATTGGTGAAGCGGGTGCGCTGACCTGCGAGACCGCGCAGGCGGTTATCAAATATACGACCGACGGAAGCGATCCGAGATATTCGCCTACCGTCAAAACTGGCAGCCAGAGCGATCTGACCGAGGAGGGGACTGTGATTCGTGCCTTTGCCTATAAAGATGAGCCGGGATTCTATCCTTCGCCGGTCAGCGAGAAAACACTTTAAAAACTGCCCGGTTTGGTATTGGACTATGAAGGGGAACGCGTCCATTGCGTTCCCCTTTGAAAGGAGGATGGAATGAAAGCGACGCAGTTGCTGAATAACGCACTCGCAATCCTTGCGACGACAAAAGAGCAATCCCCTGAATATGCGGATTTTGCCGTTCCGCTGATCAACCTGCTCTTAATGCAGACATTCGAGTGCAACAATTCAATTCGAAGCGCGAAGGGGTTGCAGGAGCTGGATGAGGTTTATGAGATCGAGTCGCTGGAGGATGAGCTTCCCTGCGAAAACGAACTTGCCCGTGAAGCGCTTCCGCTTGGGCTGTGCGCGCGGTTCGTGATGGATGAGGACGATATGGCAAAAGTTGCCTACTACCAGAACGAATATGTTGCGGCGGTTCAGGATGCCGGCAGATGGACCTGCACAAAAATTAAAGATGTTTACGGAGGAACAGAATGAAACGGGTAAGCGACCAGTATGCCTCCGCGTCAAAAAGCAGGATTCAAATTACAGAGTTTCGGGGCGTCGATCTCAGCAATTCTCCGACCAATGTCTCGATTAACCGCAGTCCGGATGCGCCGAACATGATACGGGATGTGCCTGGAAAGGTGCGCAAGAGAATGGGATTTCATAAAATCGCAGAATACGACGGAAGAATTAACGGTGTTTATTCTTTCGTGCAGAACCAGACCCAGACAGAGCTTGTGCACGCTGCGGACAAGCTTTATATAAATGGAGAGCAGGTGCGGGCGGACCTTGCGGATGAACGCTCGACGGGCTGGCAGCTGGGTGGGGTATTTTATCTTTTCGACGGAAAAGCCATGATTGCCTATGATGGCAAGGAGGTTTGGACAGCGAAGGATAAGGCGTACGTACCGTCCTACATCATTGCGCGAAAACCGTCCGGCGGCGGTACGGTGTACGAGGCGCTGAATCTGATCGGAGACCGGTGGTCCGAGAGCTTTTTAAGTGATGGAAAATCGGTAGTTTACCAACTGTGCTTCGATGAACTGGACAGCTCTTTTATCCGGGTGGAACAGATGAAGGAGGCTGACGTATGGAGCGAGCTCGAGCTGACAAAAGATTACACTTTCGACGCAGGGCTGGGACGGGTTACTTTCCTGAGCGCACCTGTTGTGTCGCCTGTTGATGGCGCGGACAATATTCGCATTACGGTCAGCAAACAGCGGGATGAGTATGCGCAGAGGATCAACAAATGCAATCTTTCTGTGTTATACGGTATCGCCGGAGCTGCCGACCGGTTATTTGTAAGCGGCAATCCGGATTTCCCCAACTATGACTGGTACAGCGGCATGAATGACGGAAGTTATTTTCCGCAGACCTCTTACAGCGTGCTTGGACTCAGCAGCCCGATCAGCGGGTACTCAATTGTGGCGGACAAGCTCGCAGCCCATAAAAAAGGCGACGCGGATGGCCGAAACATCATTCTGCGGGAAGGAAAAATGACCGAGGGAAAAGCTTCTTTCCCTGTTGTGAACAGTTTGCAGGGGGCTGGGATCGCTTCGGGACATACTGTAGCTTACCTTAAAACAGAGCCGCTGTTTTTTTCTCAAAGCGGCATTTATGCAATCACTCCGGACGACACAAACGGGGAACGGTATAGCCAGAACCGTTCTTTTTTTATTAACAGTGTGCTGGAGGGATTGGAAAACAAGGCGGATTGTGACGCCGCAAGTTATCGGGACTTTTATCTGTTGGCGAATGGTGGAAAACTCTATGTTCTGGACTCGCTTATGAAATCTTACGAGGAAGGCGCGCCTTACTCGACCCATCAGTATGAAGCGTATGTGCTGGAAGGGATAGACGCGCGAAGAATATGGACAGCCGGGGAGCGGCTGCGGTTTGGGACAAGTGATGGAAAGATCATGGAGTTTTACACGGACAGCCGGGACCCTGACAGTTATAATGACGACGGAAGCGCAATAAATGCGCATTGGGATACGCCGATGATCTCCACGGAAGCTTTTTATATGCAGAAAAGTTTTCGGTATATGGCGGTCAAGCTGCTTGCCGCAGCCGCGACCGGGCTGAAAGCTTATGTGCAGACCCGTGGTATTTGGCGGGAATTGTTCGAGGAATCGGCAAGCTTCCGCTACCTGGATTTTTCCAGCATTGATTTTTCAAAGCTGACCTTCTCGGGAGATATGACACCTAAAACATTCGGCAGGAAAATCCGGGTGAATAAGGTGGATAAGGCGAGGTTCCGGATGGAAAATAATAAACTTCGTGAGCCTTTCGGGCTTTATAATCTGGCATTGGAATTCACAGAAAACGGCAAAATCAAATAGTGTTAAAGGAGGCAGAAAATGGCTTTAACCAGAATTGAAGCGGCTGAACTGAACGGTAAAGGCGTCATCGGAATGGCGGCAGTGCCGGGGTTGGAAGCGCTGGACATGCAGAAAAAATTTGATGAACTGGTGACAGATGTGGTCGTTCCCAAGTTCAACGCTTTATCGGATGAACTGTCCGCCGACGGCGGTGCAGACAAAATCGGGACTGCGGGCGGAAAGTCGATTCTTGAGGATTTACAGGAACTGAAAAACGAAAAGGCCAATACAGCCGATATCCTGACCAAGTCCAACGAGACCCCCTATACGCCGACGGCGGATTATCATCCTGCGACCAAAAAATACGTTGATCAGATCCAGCTGGAGTCAGGCGCCGGGGACATGATTAAGTCGGTTTATGATACCGATGGCGATGGGGCAGTCGATCAGGCGGAGAATGCCCAGCTCCTGGGAGGAAATGCGCCGGAGTATTTTGGCAGGGCACCGCTTAGAATTGAGGCAACGTTGCTTGCGGACAGCTGGAGCGGGGAGCAGGCACCCTTTACGCAGTCGGTTGCAATCGCGCAGGTGGTCGAGGCGGATTACCCGCATGTTGCGCCCAAATATGCGCAGACACTGGAAACGGCGCTTGCACAGCAGGATGCGTGGAGCTGCATTCAAAGCGCCCAGGCGGCAAACGGTTCCGTACAGTTTGTTTGCGGGGAACGCATGCCGGAGGTGGACATACCCATTGTTGTCGAACTTCTGAGATGAACGCATCTATTGAAAATAACAGGAAAGGAGAGACAAAATGGACTATACCGCGGCGCTGCGTCAGGCGCATATTAACAGCCTGCGTCAGAAGTATCTGGATATTATTGAGGACGCTCGTCTCGAAAAAGAGCAGAAACAGGTTCAGTATGAAGAGGATACGCAGGATGCATATATCGAAAAAATGACCGAGCAGCGGGACCGGCCGCAGCAGCTTCGTGCAGCAGGTCTTGGCGGCGGACTTGAGCAGAGCGAACTTGGAAGCATAGTGCTTGAGTATCAGGATCAGCTGGAAACCTTGAAAAAAGAACGCGAGCAGTTTATCAGCGAGTTTAACCGAATCGTTGAGGTACAGACAAGGGCGATGAATAACGCACTTGCAGAGTACAATGCACGCATAGCGCTTGAGGACGCGAATGCAAAAGAGAAGGCCTCAAAATCCTCGAGTTCGGGCGGAAGCAAGAAAAAGGGGGTTCCGTCGATAACGGGGGGAAAGTATACCGGGCAGAATGGATATGGACCTGTCCAATCCGGAACCGTAATTTCTTATTACAAGTAAGGAGTGCGGAAAAACAGAATAAAGGCAGGCGCACGAGTTTTCGTGCGCCTGCCTTAAAAAATAATTACACATAATAAGCATAGGCGTCTCCGGCTATTCTGGCGAGTGCCTGAAAGTCCCGGATCTCATATTTTTGCCTTTTTTTGATCAATAGACCCTGATCACAAAACTGATTCATGATCCGCAGGGTATGACGGTAGCTTGTTGCAATCAGTTCAGAGCACTCGGCAAGGCTGCATTCAAAAATGCCGTTTTTGGCGTTTTGCAGAATGAAAGCTGCAAGGCGCGAATCGATAGATTGGCTCAGCAAATTGGCAATATTATTATCCAAAGCACAGACATTTTCGCTTAACAGAGAACAGATGTAGCGAAGAAATCGGTTGTCGTTTAACAGCGTTTCGCGGTGCCGGCTGAGATTTATTGCAACTGCATAACTGGTTTCAACTGCCTGAAGGCTAATCAGAGGTGAACGACCAAAGAGGGAGGCCGCTTCGCCCAGCACGCGGTAGCTTTTGGAATAGCCATAGGGGATGAATTTACCGTTTTCGCTCATGGAAAAAAACTTGATCTTACCGCTTGCGAGAAAATAGAGATATCTGGAGCATTGACCCGCTTTGATAAGATAATCGTCTTTATCAAAACACAGAAGTTCACAAAGCGGATTAACATCTATTGAAAAGTGCTCCTGAAGACCAATTTCTTCAATATAGTGTTTTAAGAGGGTTTGATCTTTTATAATTCGCATAAAATTCTCCGAAAAAATGAGCAAATACGAAAAGGCAATTCATCATTGGTCAATTAAACGGTTCAAAATTGTGTAAAGCTGGGCAGGATTGATCGGTTTAGCAATATGTGCATTCATTCCGGAAGCGATACTGCCGGAAACATCATCTTTATATGAATTGGCGCTGACAGCAATAATCGGGATTGTTTGGGCGTCCGAACGGGATTGTTTGCGGATTTCTTTAGCGGCGGACAATCCGTCGAGAACAGGCATGCGAATATCCATTAGAATTGCGCTGTAAGTCCCGATTTCTGAAGAAGAAAAAAGCTCCAGCGCCTGCCGGCCATTTTGGGCTGTTGTCACTTCAAAACCTTTATGTTCCAGCAGCCGGCGGGTGATCTCGGCATTGATGTGATTATCTTCGGCAATCAATATGCGTCTTTTTGGGCTTTTTATCGGTTCGTGTACTTCGTTTTTTGAAGGCGCAGAAGGCTTCCGTGGAGAGTGGGCGGCTATCTGAGTCGCTTCTGCGGCGCGAGCATTGTTGGCTTCCTGACAATAAACACGCTCCAGTTCAACGCTTACTTTAAAGCAGCTCCCCTTTCCAAGCTGTGACTGGACCGAAATACTCCCGTGCATAAGATCAATTATTTTTTTACAAATAGAAAGTCCAAGACCGGTACCTTCATAAGGCGTGTTTGTTTCACAGGCCTCCTGCGTAAAGGGCTCAAAGAGATGCGGCAGGAAGCTGGGGCTTATGCCGATACCGTTGTCTGAAATTATAAATTCCAGACGGTCAGCTTCTGGTAACGGGCTGCACTGAGCTGAAAAACGAACCTCCCCGCCAGAATCGGTAAATTTGATGGCGTTGGAGATTATGTTGACAAGAACCTGCTGCAGTCTTAATCCGTCACAAACATAGTACTTGTTAATGACAGCACTCAGGTCGGTGTAAAAAGCGACACCTTTGGACTGCGCTTGAATCATGCAGATTGTGAGCACACTGTCAATTGTTTTGCGCATTCTGGTTTTTTCGGGATGAAGCACAAAACGACCGCTTTCTATACGGTTCATGTCCAGAATATCGTTAAATAACGCGAGCAGGTAATGCGCAGAAAGATCGATTTTTTCGAGACTGTCTTTTAGCCGGTCTTGATCTTCCAGATTTTCCATCGCAATAGCGCCCATTCCGATAATCGCATTCATGGGCGTTCTTAACTCATGGCTTATGCGGGACAAAAAGCTGGTTTTTGCTTCACTTGCTTTTCTGGCTGCCACGAGAGCGGCTGCCAACTCGTTTTTCTGGTTCTGCTCAGCGGTTACAATGCCGGTGACATCTGAACGTGCATAGCAGACGCGCTGCAGATTTTGGTCAAGGTAAAAAACCTGAAATCGCTTTATTCGGCGATGCCCCTGTTCATCTCGGAGTTCAACGCTGAAAGTATAGGAGTCCTGGACAGCCAATGTTTTTCGCATGTAGGCGTAGCTCAGCTTTTCCAGATATTCCTGCCTGAAGGGGGACTCCATGCAGCGCTCGGAAGCCGCGCGAATTTCCTGCTGGAAGCGGCCGGTGTGCGGGATGGTGTCCATTCGTGCTGCATTAAAAGAAACGGAACGATAGCTGTCCTGGGGAATATCAATTTCGACAATGGCATCGTAATCCAACGTAACCAGCTTATTCATAAGCAGATTGTTCATTTTCTGCTCAGTTATGTCGTTTGAGTAGAAAAAAACAATAATTTCACCCGTTTCCGGATTGAGAAGCGAGCGGAAAGAGGTGCTGCACCAGAACATGCTTTTGCGGTCTTTAAAATACCGCAAAAATTCAAAATTATAATCGGAATGGCCGGCCGCATAATCAGCCAACAGTTTTTCTCTTTTAAGGGTTTGACGTATAAAATCCCCGTAAGAAGGGTCAAATGCAGTGGCAGCAAGACTTTCAATAGCATTGTCGTAGGAGTCGCCGACTTCTCCGATCGAAACACCTGAAACAGTCAAATAGTTCTCCAGACGGTTCGCTGTCGCATTCAATCGACCCTGGATTACGCCTTCTGTAGCAGAAGCTTCTGCAAAATAGGATAGTTCCTGCTTATAAAGTTCCTTTATTCGCTGTTCCAGCTGTTTTTCTTCGGTGGTGTCGACTAAAACGCAATACAGGGAAGAGGGACGATCCGATTCAAGAACACTTTGAGCTTTACAGGACACCCATTTTAATTCCCCATTTTTGCATATAATGCGCAAATTTTCTGCAAAGACCTCTCCGCTGCGCATCGATTCCTTTATGCGAAACACTAACAGCGAATAATCTTCTTTCGGCAGAAGGGCCGAAAGTTTGTTATCGATAAGGGCGAATTCTCTGCGCGTGTAACCGGTCATCTCAAAGAGGCCATTATTGGAATCGGTTATCGGCAATCCGCTTGTTAGATCGCAGCGCAATACAGCGCCGGGGACACTGTTATAAAGATGAACAAGAGCCTGCTGCGCTTTGTGCTGGGGAGTAATATCAATGCAGACCGTCATGAAAGCAAGACGGCCATTTTTTGCCTGAATGCGACGAGTGACAGCGTGAACCCAAAAAGAGGAGCCGTCGCGTTTAATCAATCGAAATTCAGCGACAAACTGATCATCTTTCTGAAGGCTATCCGTTGTCAGTTGAATGATCATTTCCCGATCTTTTTCATAAACGAGATTGATTAATTTGTTATCAATCCGCGTTAAAAACTCCAATTCAGAGGCATAACCCAAATATTCTAAAAGCCGGCTATTAACAAAATAAAGCGGGAAACCGTCCTCGATATATCCTCCGATCATGCCGCCGGGCAAGGAGTCATTCAAAAACTGCAGGCGCTGACGGACAGATTCTTGGGAATAAACTGAATTAGGAAGTGGATCTTGTCCGGAAGAGCAAGCGGGCGATTCAAAGTAATGAATTGACCTGATCAACAGGTTCTCGTTGCCGTGCTCTGTAACAAGAAAATTTACACAATAGGTGCGGAAAGAGTCAGGCAGATGCAGAGAGAGCCGGTAGGTGAGCGAGCATTCATCCCGGGATATTTTTTGGCAGGTGAGCAAAGAACAGTCATATCTGAGCGGTTCGGAGAACATATTTAGTTTGCGCTCAAGGTAAGCTTCAACAGAGGTAATGCCGGATGTGCATTGCATCTGGTTCGCTGATACCAAAAGGATATCTTCGGCAAACAGGGAAACGGCGTGTTGCAGATCATGCCTGATGAAGCAAGCTTCAAACAAACTACGGGTAACCTTTTCCGCTTTCACAAGGATATCCATTTTACTTAACCTCGCAGGCTGCAATACTCGCTAAAAGAATACTAACGAATGAAATAAAAAATAATTTAATGCCAAAGACGCTTAAATATGGAAAGTTATCGTCGGGATGATTTTGACCAAAACCGGCAACAGCCACAGGCGAAAAACATCTATTTTTGTTCGACGGAGGCAATATATTGCTCAAGGATATGGGCAGCTGTTTTGCACAAATCGGCACAGGGACGTTTTTTGTAATAAGCTTCGGTCCTTTTTTCAGGTACAGGGGAGTTGTCTGCATTTTCCGAACCTAAAAGGTCACGGCAAATAATGCTGCCGCACTCCTTTTTGAATTCACCGCAAAGCTGTTGAATTCTTGCATAATGAGCGGCTTTAGCTTCTGCGTCGTTTGGGTCTTCAGAAGCAAATAATAAACCGGCAGCCATGCACATGCCGCTTACAGCGCCACATACTTCCCGCTGGCGGCCAAAACCGCCGCCAAAAGAAGCGCTTAACCGTATCCCGGTTTTCCGATCTATTCCTAATTCTTCACAAAACGCACAGAACACGGACTGAGCACAGTTGTATCCACTTTGAAATAGTTTGCCGGCTTCCTCTGCATGATTCACAATAACATTCCTCCCACTAAGTGATATTTTCGCACTTGGCCGTTTTTTCCGTATTTAAGGCCAAGTCATGATTTTCCAGGCTGTAAAACAGTTGAAAGAGTTATTTTTGAAAGTAACAGTCGCAGGATTTAATAAGCGTAAAGAGTATATAAAAGAATAAGAAAAAAATGTCCAGAATCATAAGAGAAGTTGAGTAAACTTTACAGGCTCGCTTGTCTGATGAAACCTATAAAATTCGCTAATTTATGTGCTGGCGCCTTCATTTTTATTTTAAAGCAGACGGGGTTAAAGGTCAACTCCGGCAGAGAACCAGAAAGGAATGGGTGAAACTGCATACATATTTTGACTGGCCCTTCGGAAATAGAGAGTTTGGCGGGTTTTTAGCACTAAGCAGCGGACTTATTAAAAAGAGATATTGATTGGAAGGATTAGCGCTGAAAGCTTTATGGAAATTGATTCCTTTTGATCCTTGAACATAAAGTCATAAACGTAAATGCATAAGAAAAAAGTGCATGATGAATCAGAAATAGCTCCAGGAATAATGTACTAAGTAGCATGTTCTTCAGGCATCTATTATGATAACGGGCAAATTAAGTATGACCATGAAATATTATTCAGTCTGACGCAGCCTTTTCAATACGATTCGTAAGAATAAAAAAGCCGTGTACCTGAAACAGGTACACGGCTTAAAATTATTCTTACATAAGGGGATCCAGGCCAAGAACCGGATGGCCTTTTTCAGTCAGGAATGCAAGCAGAGTTTCTGCATCTTCTGCGGTGGTCTCGTCGCCGATCATGTCGCAGAAATTGTCAATGCCATAAAGCTCTTTTGCAGTCTGATTGAGTTTGGGCGCAACCTGCTCTTTCAGAGAGCTCGGCATCCAGACGATACGCTCGATACCGCCTTCAGCCTTCATGAACTTCTTGGAAGAGATGAAGTGCTTGCCGTGGCCCATAAAGCCGGGGGTCTGTACGCCGCCGCCGGTCATCGATGCGAGATCCGCAAAGGTCATGCCGAGCGGGGTAAGACCCGGATACTCACGGTTGACGATGATGACACCGTTGGAGAACGGCTCTATACCGCAGATGCACTCGAAGCAGCCGCAGGAGGTCATCGGGTCTTCCATGATGGAGTAGAGGGTAACGCTCTCAAGCGCGCCCTGAGAGTACTTGTTGACCGCAGCGTTAACATCATCCCAGCGGCCGAGGTTCTCATCCTGCAAGCCGCCCTTGGTGACAACCTGGCAGGGGCCGGACGGATCCAGCTCATTGGTTGCCTTGGCATCCAGCCAGGACACAGCGCCGCACAGGCCCAAGCGCTCCGGTGTGACGATGCAGACGTGAGACGGGGAGAAGCTCTGGCACATGATGCAGGTGTAGAATTTGTCGACACTCTCGTCGGTCAGGGAGAGCAGGCGCTCATCGCGCTTGTCGTAAGCAGGAATCGCAAGCTCATGACGCAGCTTGGCGACTTCGGCGGGATCAGTGATGATGGTGACCTGGCACTTGTCGACAACTGTGTCAAACTCGCTCTTAATCTTAGCGTAAAGCACTTCACCGAAGTGTTTGGCGCGGAAGCCTGCATCATAGGTAGCCTTGCTGACACGGATGCGGATCATATCACGCTGACCGGTATGCATAACACCTTCGATGCAGTTGAGGAACGCGTGGAATTTACGCTCGAAAACCGGCTCAAAGTCGCTCTGCATGGATTTGCCGGCGACCTCAACCAACATGGCCATGCAGACCTTGCTGCCGACCTCAAAGCTGTCAAAGTCGGGGCCGACAAGAGTAATCTTGTGGTCTTCGATCTGAGAAGCATCGCGGGTCTGAACCAGCTCGAAGCAGTCAACACGGGAACCGTCGGCCTCAAACTGCATATCCGGACGACGAATGATCTCACCCTCGAACGCAGTTGCGAAAGCGACAGGAATGTCGATGTTGGTAATCTTGATCTTGATGTCACGCGCTTCAAGAGAAGTGTCGTGGAACTTGCCGGTATCTTCCTGAATGATCAGGGATTTCGGAATGCGGGACAGCTCCTTGGTATCATTGGTGATGACCGGGAAGCCAAGTGCAATCGCGCCGCCGCCGTAGGAAACGGTCTCATCGTTGACCGGCGCAAAGGCGTTGACAAACGCGAAGACGCGCTCAAAGGTGTATTTGCAGACCGCAGCCTCGTCGCCCGGGGTGACGCTGCCGAAGATGAGCGCCGCGCGGATAGCGACCGAGACAACATGGATAACCGAAGTCAGGTCATCGCCCAGCGCAACAACGCGGATCTTAAAGCCGAGGTTGACCTTCATCTGGATCGCCTGCTCGATGATGCCGCCGACCAGGAACACGAAGATACCCTTGGACTGATAGCTCTTGATCAGGGCAGCCGCTTCCTCAGCGGTCGGCGCCGGTCCGATGATTACCGCTACACCAGGGATGTCGCGGGTAACGAGCGGAACACCCAGCTCACGGATCTCAGCGTCGGACAGGTGGCCGTGATAAGGCTCAGCATAGGGCGTGTTGTCGATGTATTTGCAGGCCTCGATTACCTCGGCGGCAAGCGCAGAACCGATACCGCTCAGGAAAACGTTGGTGGTGTTCGGGACATGCTGCAAACGGGTTTTGATATAATCACATGCCTCTTTCAGCTCGGCAAGATTGGTAACTTTCTTGCCGGTGAAAGCGTAGTAGCAGGGGAGGCAGTAAGCGGTATTCGGGAAGGAAACCGCCTTGTCAGCGCCAAACTTCGCAATCGCTTCGTCGACGCACTTGACAGCTCTTTCATAGACTTCGTCAGAGCCCT
>CALWZE010000078.1 GCA_944385925.1 uncultured Clostridia bacterium | reverse complement strand
AGTTGGATGTCACCAAGCAGAGCCACCGGAAAATGCTGATAGACACCTTTATCAATGCGATTTATCTTTACGATGATAAAATGCTGATCACCTTTAACTACAAGGACGGGACGAAGAAAATCACTTTCAGCGAGATACAGGAAGCCTCTAAAAGGGATGCTTCTGGTTCGGATTTGGAATGCTCACCGGCACCAGATCGGAGCAAAGTTTCCTTTGCTCCGATTTTTTTTATTGAGCAGGCAACCGCCGGTTCTGCCGGGCAAGGCGTCTTGGAAAAAGTTTTTGCTTTTAACATCGAGCGAAGCGAGCTGCTGAAACAAGGGACCAGCGGAAGATGACTGCCGTTAAAACAGTTTTTGCCTTTTTACAGACTGTGAGGCAGGTTTTGCATGGAAATAAAATCAGTGCCCTCTGAAATGCATGCCGGTAATAGGACCTTGCTGAGCCAACGCAAGCTACGACCTAGCTTATGACTATGACTGCCGGCTGATTACTAAAACCAAGAGCAGCTTCCTGCCCTGAATTCAGCTTTTTGCGATAGAGAAAAGTTTTTTGAAAAAAGGAATAGGAAAACGCATATTTCCAAAATTTACGCACAGAATACAATTGCTTTTGATTTACAGTCAGGCAACGGGAAAACCCGCCGCACAGGTTATTGACAAAAAAGTGCATTACCGTTAAAATAAAAAGGCTTGGAGCCGGCCCGTTGGTCAAGTGGTCAAGACGAAGGCCTCTCACGCCTTAAACGGGAGTTCGACTCTCCCACGGGTCACCACATTTTTCGCAGATCGTCTGTGAGAGAATGTTTTTTTCTCAATATGCCTACTTAGCTCAGTCGGTAGAGCATGCGGCTGTTAACCGCAGGGTCGTTGGTTCGAGTCCAACAGTGGGCGCCATAAAAACCTCGGAAACCTACAGTTTCCGAGGTTTTTTATTATGTTTACAGCACCGTATTGATTCCGGCATTTTGGGGAAGGTAAAAATTTTTATTAGAAAAATCAAGCAACGTGTGCTTGTTATATAGCACGCTGGAGAGAGGGGCGGGGTAAGGGAAATTCATCCCTTTGCGAACGATGTGGTAAGTAAGTTATAAGAGAGCCCGTGTAAGTGTCGCTTAAGGAACCTGCCTTTATCTTATCCTTTACAAGTCACCTAAGCCTCAGCCTTAACAGGGAATCAGGACTGCATACTTCTGCAAAACAACAAACCGAATCTTCGCTGTGTAAAAAAGCCTATGTTTCAAGTATCGTGAGATGCGAGAAAAATGTAATAACAATCTGATTCTTGCACAAGGGACGATTTGAATAATCACAGCGCCCGTTTAAAGAGTGTTGGGAGATGCAAGCAGCAAATTTTCAGCGCTCTTGTAGGGATGCTGAGGTGAAGCCCTCCGAGGGGTTACACAATTACCCGGCTTAATTGGGGATTCAAAATCAAAAAAAGGCAGATTTCTGGAATTGTTGCCCAGGAAAACATTTCCGCTATTTTCAATATCGTTATTTGAGCTTTGCGCAGGCGCAGAAAAAACGAATAAATAATTTCCTGATGCGTAATGTTGTGCACACGTTTTTCGAGGTAAAAGGAAATTTGCAGCAGGAAAAAAGGCAGGTGCGGCTTTGGCAGCCGGTTTTCTATCAATACCTGGTCGCAGAAAATCCTGCAATTGATTAGAACAGTCAATGCGTAAAAACAGAGATCACTTGTTAAATCTGGCGCATCATTTTGAATGGCGAGCCGGCTTAAACAATGCGGCGGCAGACTGTAAACGGGAAAAAAGAAAGATGTTGAAAAATTAGCAGATAACTTTGCAGCGGTTTTCCTGCATCATGAAGGCAATAGCGGAACCGCGATCCGCAAAAAGGCTTTTGCAGAAAACAGGAAAAGAAAAGCGAAAGAAAATATAAAATAACAGGATTAGCAGATGCTGATGCTTTCTCGTGCAGCCGTCAAAAATGGTGCGGAGCAGGCAAAAAGGATAAGCACTATTTGTTGAATCGGGCAGCAGTCATTTACTTAAAAAGAGACAAGAAAACGGTGCAGACAAACCAAATTAAATGTGCTATAATGTAAACGAATTCTGCTATATTGCACAGAAATAGTTGGGAGGAGAATTGAATGAAAATCGCGATTGGCTGCGATGAGGCGGCATATCGCCTTAAAATGGTTCTGTATGAACATCTGCTGAAAAAAGAAGGAATTGAAGTAAAGGATTTCGGCGCGGATGCGGGCGAGATCGTGCTTTATCCGGATGTGGCGCACGCGGTTGCGCGCGCGGTCGCGGATGGAGAATATGACCGCGGCGTTCTGGTCTGCGGGACGGGAATCGGCATGTGCATTACCGCGAACAAGGTTCCGGGTATCCGTGCGGCAGTCTGCCACGACCCGTTTTCCACCGAGCGCTCGAGAAAGAGCAACGATTGTCAGATCCTCTGCATGGGCGAGCGGGTCATCGGCGAGGAGCTGGCAAAATATCTGCTGGACATCTGGCTTGGCTGCGATTTTGCAGGCGGCGGCTCTGCGCCGAAGGTTGCCAGAATCAACGAGATTGACAAAATGTATTCCAAGTAATTGCGGGGAGAAGGAAAGATGAATCGAATTGTCAACAATCCGGATTTTGTCGTTGAGGACATGCTCAAGGGCTTCTTGAAGGCCAACAAAGAGCTGGTTGCACCCACCGAGAACAGCCGCGTTGTCAAATATGTCAACGCGCCGGTGGAGGGAAAGGTCGGCGTCGTGACCGGCGGCGGCTCGGGCCATAAACCCGCCTTTATCGGCTATATCGGCCGCAACATGTGCGACGCGGTCGCGGTGGGCGAGATTTTCAGCTCGCCGACGGCTGCGGCGTTCCTGGACGCGATCAAGGCAGCGGACGCGGGAAAAGGCGTTGCGGTGCTGTACGGCAATTATGCCGGTGACAACATGAACGTCAAGATGGCGATGCGCAAAGCGAAGGCGGCGGGCATTGAGGTCAAAACGGTTGTCGCAAACGATGACTGCGCTTCGGCCGGCAAGGATGAGCTGGAGAAACGGCGCGGCGTCGCGGGCGAGGTGCTGATGTGGAAGGTCGGCGGCGCCAAGGCCGCAATGGGCGCAAGCCTGGACGAGGTCATCGCGGCGGCGCAGAAGGCGATCAATAATACCCGTTCGATCGGTATCGGCACTGCGCCCTGCACCATTCCGGCTGTCGGTCATCCGAACTTTTCCATCGAGGACGGCAAAATGGAGGTCGGTATCGGACATCACGGCGAACCGGGCGTCGAGGTCCGGGATATTGTGCCGGCGTCCGAGATGGCCAAAATCATGCTGGACCGCATCCTGCCGGATCTGCCCTTCGAGTCCGGCGACGAGGTGGCGATCGTTCTGTCCGGCCTGGGCGCGACCCCGGTCATGGAGCAGTACATCGTCTATGACACGGTTGAGGAAATTCTCGCCCAGAAGGGGATCAAGGTACACAAAGCCTATGTCGGCAACTACTTCACCTCGCTGGAAATGATGGGTGTGACCCTGACGGTCATGAAACTGGACGAGGAATTGAAAGCCTGCATCGATATGCAGGCGGATTCGGTTGCGCTCAAGCAGCTTTAATGCAAACAGGCAAATAAAACAAGGAGCAGAATGATAATGACCTTTACAAATAAAGCAGGTGTAAAGCTGGTCACCGGCCTTGTCGCCACCATCCAGCAGAACAAGGACTTCCTCAGCGAGGTGGACGGCAAAATCGGCGACGGCGACCACGGCATCAATATGAACAAGGGATTCACCCTCTGCGGCGAGCGGCTTGCGGAAGGGGAACACGACATGAGCAGCGCGTTCATGGTGCTGAGCGAAACCCTGATGGACGACATTGGCGGTTCGATGGGCCCGCTGTACAGTGTGTTTTTCGAGGGCCTCTCCACCCAGTCGGAGGGGAAAGCGGAAATTGATGCCGAGACCTTCCTTGCCATGCTGGAGGAAGGACTTGCCGGCATTCAGGATATCGGCAGCGCCAAGGTTGGAGACAAGACCCTGCTGGATACCCTCTGCCCTGCGGTTGAGGCGATGCGGACGGCGGTTGAACAGGGCAAGGACTTTGCGGCGGCGCTGGATGAGATGGACGCTGCGGCAAAAGCGGGCTGGCAGTCGACCGAAAACATGGTCGCGAAAATCGGCCGCGCAAGCCGGTTGGGCGAGCGCTCCCGCGGGGTGCTGGATGCCGGTGCAACCAGCTGCTGGCTGATTCTGGACTCGATGGCAAAGACGGCTAAGGAACTGCTTGGCTGATAAAACGGAAAAGCGCGGAGAAAGCAAATTGCTTTCTCCGCTTTTTTTATGGCATATTTGGTCACGGTAATATCGCGGCTATAAAATGAACCTGTATATAAGGCGGAAAAGTCTTATCAGGATCCGAAATGGCCTGCCATGCAAAAAGGGATTGGATGGCGATAAGCTTAATATGCCGCAGAATCGGCCGGGAAGACCTGATACGGCGCCCAAAGTCGTAAAGCGGGAGTGCAGATGTATTCGTTTGCCGGGGATAAGGAAAATCGGTTTCGAAGGAAAACAGATCATCAGGGGTCCTTTTTCAGAAAAGCTGCAATAAACACACGCCGCCGCAGGAATTTGTCTTGAAATCTCGGCGGAAAAAATCAGCACAAAAGAGCCTCCGACCACTATTTTGCCCTTCTGCCGCAAGGCAGGAAATCGCAGGAACAGGGCTGAAAAAACACTTGACTTTCACGCTTTGGGGTGATAAAATCCATTCAAACCGATGCGAAAGTATAAGTAGGATCGTGCAGACTTTGGCAAAGAGAGCCGCCGGCGGTGGGATGGCGGTGCAAAGCGGCGGTTTGAATGGGCTTTCAAGGGCGAGCGGAACCGCGCCGGGTGTTGAGCGGCGCACAGTATGCAAGACGGAGAAAGGGCGCTCCGTTACCAAACGCCGGCGCATAAGCGATTTCGTGGGATGGACCGCGGACGCCGGTGCGCGCTGAGCGGGCGCAGGATGCGCCAAGCCGGGTGGCACCGCAGGAACGGATTTTCCGCTCCTGTCCCAGCAGAGAAGATTCTGCGGGACAGGAGCGTTTTGTTTTGTCCCGCGCAGTTGGCGCCGTATTCCGGCGCAGGAAAGGAGCCCATTATGGCAAACAAGGAAATCCCCTACAAAATCTATCTCAGCGAGGACGAGCTGCCCCGGCAGTGGTATAATCTGCGCGCGGATATGAAAAACAAGCCCGCGCCGCTGCTCAATCCCGCAACCTTCCAGCCGATGACCTTTGAGGACCTTCGCCCGGTATTCTGTGACGAGCTGGTCCGCCAGGAGCTGGACGACACGACCCCCTGTTTCGATATCCCCGAAGAGATCCGTAACTTCTACAAGATGTATCGTCCGTCGCCGCTGGTCCGTGCTTATTGCCTGGAAAAAAAGCTCGGTACCCCGGCAAAGATCTATTATAAGTTCGAAGGAAACAATACTTCCGGCAGCCATAAGCTGAACAGTGCGGTCGCACAGGCCTATTACGCCAAGCAGCAGGGCCTCAAAGGGGTAACGACCGAGACCGGTGCGGGCCAGTGGGGCACGGCGCTGTCGATGGCCTGCGCGTATTTCGGACTGGACTGCAAGGTCTATATGGTCAAGGTCTCCTATGAGCAGAAGCCGTTCCGCCGCGAGGTTATGCGTACCTACGGCGCTTCGGTCACCCCTTCGCCCTCCACCGAGACCGCCGTTGGACGCCGGATACTCGAGCAGTTCCCGGGGACGTCCGGAAGCCTCGGCTGCGCCATCAGCGAGGCGGTCGAAGCGGCGACCACCCATGAAGGGTATCGCTACGTGCTGGGCAGCGTGCTGTCTCAGGTTATGCTGCATCAGAGTGTCATCGGCCTTGAATCCAAGACCGCAATGGACAAATACGGCGTCAAGCCGGACATTATCATCGGATGTGCCGGCGGCGGCAGCAACCTCGGCGGCCTGATCGCCCCCTTCATGCGGGAAAAGCTGCGCGGCGAGGCGGATTATCAGTTTATCGCCGTTGAGCCGGCAAGCTGCCCGAGCCTGACACGCGGAAAATTTGCGTATGACTACTGCGACACCGGCATGGTCACTCCGCTTGCAAAGATGTACACTCTCGGCAGCGGATTTATCCCCTCTGCGAACCACGCGGGCGGCCTGCGGTATCACGGTATGAGCTCGATCCTGTCCCAGCTTCACGCCGACGGTCTGCTGGAGGCACGCAGTGTCGAGCAGACAAAAGTATTTGAAGCGGCGGAAATGTTTGCTCGGGTTGAAGGTATTTTGCCCGCCCCGGAAAGCAGCCATGCGATCCGCGTCGCGATCGACGAGGCGCTTAAATGCAAGGAGACAGGCGAGGAAAAAACGATCCTGTTTGGTCTGACCGGTACCGGCTACTTTGACCTGTATGCCTATGAGAAGTTCAACAACGGCAACATGACCGACTATATCCCCACCGACGAGGATATTCAGAAAGGTCTTGCAGGATTGCCCGTACTGCCGGAATAAAGGGCGCGGGCGCGAGAAAAAAGTGAAATAAAAGATTGAAATACCGGCGCCTTCCATGCGTTTCAGCACAGAAAGGCGCCGGTGTTTTTCTGCAAACCCTTTCGGCTTTTCCGGTAAATCTCCCCGGCAAAGTATTCGTTTCAAACATGGAGTGAAGCAGGCGGAAAACGGAAAATGCAATGGATAAAGTGCTTTTGATGGAACAACGATTGTCTGTTCAAATACTGTTGCAGAGCGGGCGATGCGAAAAAATTACATTCATCCGCATCTCATGAAATATATCGGCAATTTGCGTATATGGGCCAGGAGAAGCGATGTTCAGGCTATTAAGCGCAAAAAGACCCGCGAAGGAAAAAGGGAGAAAGCGTTTTTTCAGTCCGTGTTATTTTATGAGGGCAGCGGCGGCAGGATATGCGAGTCTACCTCCGGTATCTAAAAAGGCAAAGGAGCTGCAAGCCCCGCTATCGGGCCAAAGCGAGACAAAAGCCCGCGCTTCGCCGGCGTGCAGTTTGTGGATTGCGAAAAAGACGGCCAAGCGTTTACAATAAAGAAAAGATGGAGTCGGAATCTGCAAGGATGGCGGGAAGCGTCGGCCAACGCATACCGCGTCCTGTACCGCGCGCATAAAGCCCTACAAACGCAGCGGCGCCGCGCAGCAAAAAGGAATGCTTCGCTGTTTTCGGTCAGTATTAAAAAATCCGGGAGTGCCGGTTACCGTTTGTGCCAATGGCCGGACCGGGCGAAATACAACAGGATAACCGAAAATCCGGCGCTGCGAATCGGGCGAAGCGTCATTTTCAAAAAATTTATAAATAGAGCTGAACCGCCGCGGATGCTGCTGCGTATATAAAGGTGAAAGGGGGACGCGGAAGGTGTTTGAGGAGCGGATCAGGACCTGTGGACGCAGGCTGTTTGGATTGTGCCTGAAGCTTTGCGGCGAGCGGCAGGATGCCGAAGACCTGTATCAGGATACCTGGCTGCGCGCCTATGCCGCCTATGCGCGGTATGATCCGCAGAAACCTTTTGAAGGGTGGCTGACAAGGATCTGCGTCAACCTTTACCGGGACAGGCTGCGGCGGCGCGCGGTGAGCAGGCTCTTCAACGGTTTTTCCTCTAATGAGGAGAAGGATCGCGCGCTGGAATCGGTTCCGGCGCAGGAATACCCGGAAGAGGACGCCCAGCTGCGCAGCGCGGTGGACGAACTGCCGGAAAAACTGCGCATGGCGGTGATCCTGTATTATTTTTACGGTCTGGAAATCAATGGGACTGCTGAGGCGCTCGGCGTGCCGCCGGGTACGGTGAAATCCCGGCTGAGTAAAGCGCGCGCATTGCTGAAAGAGAGGCTGCAGGATGAAGAATTATTTTGATTTTGAGCGGGAAAACCCGCCCCGGCTGCATGAATGGGAGCTTCGGGACCGGTTGGAGCGGCGAAACAGGCGGCGCAGCGCGGTCTGCTTTCTTGCGGCTTTGCTGCTGTGGCAGCTGGTCTATCTGGCGGCTGTGGCCTGGGTATATTTTACGGTCAATCCGGCAAGCGGCGTCCTGCTGCTGACCCTGATGACAGCAAACCTTGCCGCAGGCGGATTAGGTGCTTTCGTTATTATCTGGAAAAGGAGAGAGTTTGTAAATGTCTAGTACAGTTATGGTGATACCGATTTTTCTGTTGTTTTTGTTTTTTGCGCTGGTCGTGCCGGTGCTGGTCGGCGTATATGTTTATCGGGACGCAAAAGCGCGGGGAATGGACGCGGTGCTCTGGACCATCATCGCGGTGCTGGCGCCGAGTCTGATCGGTCTGATCGTGTATCTGGTCGTGCGCAGCAGCAACAATACCCGCCGCTGTGCACAGTGCGGCGCACAGGTTTCGGCGGAGTTTGCAAGCTGTCCCTATTGCGGCGCACAGCTGCGGAATTGCTGCCCGAACTGCAAGCAGGCCGTGGAAGCCGGCTGGCGCAACTGCCCGCACTGCGGGGCGCAGCTGCCTGAAATGCAGGAACTCTATACCCAGCCGCCAAAGAATAAACTGCCCGTATGGCTTCTTGCGGTTATCATTGCGGTGCCGGTGCTGATCCTGCTGATGTTCTTGGGCCTGGCGATATTTAATTTCGCGCGCTTCTAAAGAAAAAACTGTTTGCCGTTAAGACGGTGCGCCCGGAACGAGCCTTCGTTCCGGGCGCTTTTTATCCCGAAAGTCTCACGCAGGATAAGCGATTTAAAATAGCGGAAGCAATCGAACAGGGATGGAGACAAAAAGGCGATCCATTTAGAGATGAACAGAGCGGGAAGAGAATCTGCACGGCTGACGGCCATTCTAACCGCATAATACCCGAGGCCGGCAGCAGAGAGCTTTTCGCGCAGGCAGGTGCTGTGGCGGTGGTGGGATATTTTGCCTGCGCCGTTCGAACGGTGAAGGATGCAACCGGCATTTTTTCGATTTTAAGCCGCACGCAGCGCAACAAAGCGAAAAAACGTGCTTACCTTTTGAAAAAAGAAAGTGATATAATGAAAATGGTTTCAGATTCTTTTTTTGGAACCGGAGCCGCCTTGGCAAAATGGAAAAAGTCGTTTTGCGGCGGCATTGGTGAACGCCTGCAAACAGGTGAACGGTAGTTTCGTCCCTAATCGGACGGACAGGAGAAAGGAAGAGTGGTATGTTTCGAGTGAATGATCTGGTTTCATATGGAACGACGGGGATTTGCCGTGTCGAGGCGGTGGAGCATCCGGATATGCCGGGGATAGACCGCGACAAACTGTATTACCGGCTGTCGCCGCTGCGGCAGAACGGGGTGATTTATCTGCCGCAGGAGAGCGCGGAAAGCAAAATGCGGCCCGTCATTACAAAACAGGAGGCAGAAAGGCTGATCGGCCGCATCCCGAGCGTCCGGGTGCATCCGGTGGAGAGCGCAAGGCCGCAGGAGCTCAGCGGCAAATATCAGCAGGTCATCCGGCAGCAGGACTGTGAAAGTCTGATGGAACTGATCGTGCTGCTTTACAGTAAAAAACAGACGGCGCAGCAGACAAAGCGCCACTTCAGCCGGATAGACGAGTCTTATATGAAACGCGCAAAGGAGCTTCTGCATGAGGAGCTGGGTGTTGCGCTGGGCATACCGCTCGAGGAGGTGGAAGGCTATATCGCCGCGCGCGTTGAACAAATCGAAGCGGAGAGTTTGCGCAGCTGAAAGTATTTCGCAAAGGGCCGGAAGGCCCTTTTTTGTATGCTTCGGCACAAAACGCCGATACTTCCGGGGAGAGCAAAAAACTTCGGGTATCGGGCGCGGCGAAAACATGCCGCGGTCTTGCGGGCGAAAAAAGGTGAATCGCGGAAAAGCGACGCCGTTTGCTTAACGTCTTGTAAAGAGACGCAAGGTGATTGATTCGGTATCTCCCGGCAGGCCGCCGTTATAAGTCCCTTCCGTAGACGATTCAGGCGCACAGGTTTGAGCAAAAACCCGGACTGCGCGGTATGCGGTGCAATCGGATGCGCCGCAGCGCGCCGCAAATCCCGGCTGCGCGTGAAGTAAATAATGTGTCGGAATCGTTTTTTTCTGCGTAAGCCGCCTGCTTTTCGGCAAAGCAGGCGTTTGCGTGCGGCGAAAATATTCGATATGATGAGACAAACCGGGGCCGGACCGGAAGAGAAGTTACCGCAATCTGCCGGCAGAAATCGGAATGGAGAGAAATATGTTTGAAATCAGGAATCTGACCAAGAGATATGGAAAGCTGGTTGCCAACGACAACATCAGCTTGCAGGTGGGCGACGGCCAGATCGCGGTGCTGCTCGGGCCGAACGGCGCCGGAAAGAGCACCCTGATCAAATGCATCGCGGGCCTGCTGCGGTTTGAAGGGGAGATCACGGTGGACGGCCAGCCGAACAAGAGCCTCGAAGCCAAGCGCAAGCTGGGCTATATCCCCGAGCTGCCCGCGGTCTATGATCTGCTGACCGTATGGGAGCACCTGGAATTTATCGCGCGCGCCTACCGGCTGGAAAACTGGCAGCCGGACGCCGAACAGCTGCTTGCACGCTTTGAGCTGCTGGAAAAACGGGACGCGCTTGCAAAGGAACTGTCCAAGGGAATGCGGCAAAAGCTGTCCATCTGCTGCGCGCTTCTGCCCCGTCCGCGCGCGCTGATCTTTGACGAGCCGCTGGTCGGCCTGGACCCGCACGCGATCAAGGAGCTGAAAAAGGTTTTCCTGGAGCTGCGGGAAGCGGGCTGCGCCGTCCTTATCAGCACCCATATGCTGGATTCAGTCGAGGATTACTGGGATGTTGCGCATATCATGGTGCACGGCCGCTTTGCGGCGACCAAGGTAAACGGGGACGGGCAGAGAGGGCTGGAAGAGCTGTTCTTTGAAATCACCGAAAACGCTCCCAAGGGGCAGCAGGGCGGCGCGGACGCCGAAACGGAGGAGAGCAGATGAACGCGCTGATCTATCTGACGCTGACCAGGATAAAAAATTCCGTGCGCAGCTTTTTCCGTTCCCCGGCGCGAATCGTCCTGACGGTCATTATGGGCGCGCTGTTCGCGACCGTGCTGCTCGGCGGCGCCGGTCCGGCAGAGGGGGCGCGGGACATCGCGGAGCTCGGCGCCGGGATCCTGGCGCTGTATCTGCTCATGTTTTTTTCCTGCGCGAAATCCGGCCTGAATAACGGCGCGAGTTTTTTCAGCATGGCGGACGTACAGCTGCTGTTCCCCGCGCCGCTGAACCCGCATCGGGTGCTGGTTTACGGCCTTGTGCGGCAGCTCGGCGTGACCTTCATGGTCTCGCTGTTTGTGATTTACCAGTATGGCTGGCTGCACAATGTATATGGCGTCGGTTTCGGCGGCCTGATCGGGATTCTGCTGGGATATATGCTGACGGTTTTTTGCGGCCAGCTTGCGGCGATGGGAATCTACGCCTGGTCCAGCGGCAGCGAGCGGCGCAAAAGGGTGCTGCGCACATTGCTGTATCTTATGACGCTGGCGGTGGTCGCCGGTTCGCTTTACCGCGTCCCCTTTGCGCAGAATAAGCTTGCCGAAGCGGTTGCGGGAGCCAATGCTGAATGGACCAACCTGCTGCCGGTCGTTGGCTGGCTGCGCAGCTTTGCGCTCGGCGCGCTGTGCGGCAATGCGGCGCAGATGCTGTGGGGTCTGGGACTGACCGCGGCCTTTATCGCGCTGTTTGCGCTGCTGGTCGCGCGGCTGGACGCGGACTTTTATGAAGACGTTCTGGTCGCCGCAGAAACGACCCAGAGCGCCATCACCGCCCAGAAAGAGGGCCGCGCCGCCGAGAGCGCGCCGGTTCGTGTGCGGGTGGGCAAAACCGGCCTTCGCGGCGGAAAAGGCGCGTCGGCGTTTTATTTCAAGCACCGCGTTGAGAGCCGCCGCTCCAGGGTCTTTTTGATGGACATGGTCTCGCTGCTCTTTCTCGCGATAAGCTGCGCCGTGGCCTGGTTTACGCGGGACAGCGGCATTTTGCCGGCTTTTCTGTTCAGCCTTTATATGATGATTTTCGGCTCCTTTACCGGCCGCTGGGTGCGGGAACTCACCTACCCTTATGTTTATCTGCTGCCTGAAAAGCCGTTCAGAAAGCTGCTTATGCTCTGCGCGGAGACGATCGTCAAAAGCGCGGTTGAATCGGTCCTGAGCATGGCGCTGATCGGCTGGATCGTCGGCGCGCCGCTGCCGCTGATCCTCTGCTGCGCATTCACGCGCTGGTGCTTCGGCCTGCACTTTATCGCCTGCAATGTATTGACCGACCGCCTGTTCGGCAGGCTTCCGCGCGCGTTTCAGGTCATTTTCTTCTTCCTGATGCTGGTGCTGGCAGCGGCCCCGGGCGCGGTCGCCGCGGTATTTGCGGGAATTTTTGCGGGACTCGGCGTCGGAATCTGCACGGCGGGGCTGTGGATGCTCGCAGTTTCGGCCCTCATACTGCTGCTTTGCCGCAATATCCTGGACAATGCCGAGCTGAACAACTGACCTGTCCGGGAACCAACCTCCCCGGCGCGGCATATTGTGGTGCAACAAGATGCTGAGGGGGAGATTGTGTTTTGGCAACGATACTGGTATTTAATAACAACGACGGCGGGATAGAGCGGTATACCCGCGCGCCGTCCGACCCGATGCCCTACAATATCGGGGGGACCCTTCGGGTGTCCGAGTTTCTGGGAGAGAACACCTTCGGCTGGACCGATACCTACACCATGCAGGCATGGAATCAGTTCCGCAGCTTTTACGGAAGTCCGGTACAGGTCGATCTCGGCTTTGTGCGGATGGCGCAGATATCGCCGCAGGACCTGCCTCGTGCCCAGCACCTGATGGGCACGGCGTTTGCGGCGGGTGGAAACCTGAACCTGCGCAACAGGGAAGCGCTTGTGGACGCGGCGAATGAGAGCGGCGCGTTCAGCGTGGTAAGCCCCTTCCGGGAACGAGAGACTTCCGCTTATTTTGACAGGCGGTATATGCCGGCGGGAACATTTGTGACGGCGGGCTTGCCGACATTGCGCCGCGGCAGCCGCAACAACTATGTCATGACCGCGCAGGATATCCTGAACACAGCGGGCTATGACGCGGGAACGGTGGACGGCATTTTCGGCCCCAACACCGAGCGGGCGCTGCGCGCGTTCCAGCGCGCGCGCTGGCTGACCGAAAACGGCATACTGGGCAGCATGGAATGGGAATCGCTGATCAATCTGCGCGGCGCTATTATCTAGCGGCGGACCCTTGTGACCGAAAAAGGGCAAAGCGGCCGGGTCTCAGGCACGCCTGCTATTCAATCTGAAGGCGGAAAGCCGGCGTGCCGGGAACGGGTTTGCACGGTTGCCGGAAAGTAACCTCGCGCGCCGTCCGTGTTTGTGCGCCGCAGCGCAAAGGGGGGCGCACTGTCAACTGATTTTGCGAAACCCTTTTGAGAAGCAGCGTAGAAAATCCAGATTGCAGCGGATTCTTTCCCAAAAGCCTGAAAGTTTTCTGTCTGTGACAACAAAAAACCCCGGCATTGCCGGGGTTTTCCTTTTTTGTTTAAGCGCAGAACGCGCGATCCTTCCCATGACACGCAAACCGTATTCGCATGAGTGGCATCCGGCACGGCGGGCCGCCATTGGGAAAAGCCGGATAACGATGTGCTCTGCCGCCAAAATATTGTCTGCTCTCAGCCGGACGGACTTTGCGCTGAGGCGGGAGAGGAAGACCTTGCCGAAATCATTCCAGGGTAAAGACGACCAGCGCGCTGTTTCGCTCGTCCGAGCGATAGATCGAGTAGGTGTCGCCGAAACGAGTCCAGTACCCTTTGTACTCCAGTTCCTCATTGACCTGGCCGATCAGTTCGCCGATGCCGCCTTCGGTATTGGCGTCCTGGACGATCCGCATGTAATCCTCGTCGTTCGCAATGCGGAACTCAATGAAGTAAACATCCCGGTCAACATTGGCGACAACGGTATCCAGCATCGTGTCATAGATGTCCTCGAAGAGATTTCCTTCCAGGCCAAGCTTTTTGAAATAGCCATATCCGTTCGGACAGGCGGGCAGCGGGAGCTTGTTGGTGACCGTGTGGTCGATTGCCATGTCCTCGTCGCTTATGAGGAAATAGTTATAGGAAACGATGTTGTCATAGCTGTCGTCCACGTGCTCGGCGTCCCGGTCGTCCCAGGTAACGTCCAGATGATAGTTGGCGCCGTCCACCGTGACGATGTTCCAGGCATGCCCTTCGTCGGTGGCGGAGGGAGTCGTCGTGCCCTCAACGTAATAGCAGTCCACACCAAGCCGGTCAAGCAGGATGTGCGCAGCCTGTGCATATCCGTCGCACACAGCCTCCTTGGAGACCAGCGCGCCGTAAGCGGTGTGAATCAGATCACCTGCCTGCTCGTTGTATTTGCAATTCTGAATCAGATAATCGTGAACAAACAAAACCTTGTCATAATCACTCTGCACCCCGGCCTGCTCGGCGAGCAGAACAACCGAGTCGACCGCCGCGTTAAATTCGGCGACCCGCGCGTCCTTTTCGGATGCGTCAAAGAGATAGCGCGGCAGAATCACAAACCCGTTATCCTGGCTGCGGACGTCCCAGGACCAGTCGACATAAAACAATTCAGGTGAATCGCTCATTATGCTCCAGAGCACGTCCCGAATGTCCTCTTCGCCATAGGCGAAGCGGCGGACGAGGATCTCGGCGTCGCAATTCAGCAAACCGGTTTTGATAACGTCGTATAATTCCTTGTTTTCATCGCTGAGCTGGTCCCGGTTTGCGCCTTCCTGCTGCACGATGGAGGCGGCATAAGGATGCTCGATTTCCCCGGCAAGGGCGGGAATGTCGGTATAAGGGACAAGCTTCCAGAAACAAAGCAGCGCAGCGGCGCAAAGAATCACCGCGAGAATTTTATTCATTGGCGTTCACCTCAAATCCGTTTCCTAGTTTACAATAGTTCGGTACCGGATGCAAGCGCAGTCTGAAATCGGGCGCGGGTTCCGGCTTTTTGCAGGAAACTGGAAATTTCAGGTAATATGCAGCTGCAAAAATCACCAGGATAATGCGCCGGCTGCGGGTTGGGACAGGAGAAAAAAGAGGATGGCTGATTTGCGCAGAGCAAAAACACAAAAAAAGTGAATAAAGCGGCAATCAGAACCAAATAATAGAAGCAATAAAGCAGGTTTTGGAGGGACGCTTGTGAAAGCAACCGGAATTGTAAGAAGAATCGACGACCTCGGCCGCGTGGTCATTCCGAAGGAAATTCGGCGCACCATGCGCATAGGCACCGGTGCCCAACTGGAAATATTTACGGATGACCAGGGCGGGGTTATTTTTAAGAAATATTCGCCGATGGCGGAACTCGCCGCCATCGCGCAGGGGTATGCGCAGGCTCTGGGTCGGGCGATCAAGTTGCCGGCGGCCATCTGCGACCGGGAGCGGATCGTAGCCGTATCTTCGGGCTCCCGGCGGGAACTCATCGGCGCTTATATCGGAGAGGGCGCGCAGGATGCGCTCAGCACAAGAAAGACAGAAGATTTCCATGCCGCGCGGCCGATCGGAGAGACCGAATATCAGATACGCGCGCTTTACCCCGTCATTGCCCAAAGCGAGGTCATGGGCGGCGTGCTGCTGCTCGGAACAGGCCCGCTGATGCAGAATACGAGCGAGACCGAGCTTGCGCTGATGCGTCTGACCGCCGGATTGCTCGCGCTGAATTTTGAGGATTAGGCTTGCCCGGCAGCCGGGGAAAAACCGGCAGGCTGTAAAAATGGTCTGTTTAATTTATAGTACTGGATTGCGCCGCGCCGCGGGCTGCAATCAGTTTTAATGGAAAACAGACAAAAAAACAGGGCTTCCACGCCGGAGGCCCTGTTTTTATCTGTTGTATGCTTTAGCGAAATGCGCCCCCGGCGCTGGCGGGGAAATTAAAAAGGCTTTCACTACACTTATCGCGCAAAGCGGGGAAAATAATAGGGTTTTACTTGTAAAATAAGGGCTGATTGCTGCGTAAATACCCATGTGCGGGCTGCGGGGCAAGTGATGCACTCGAAATAAAATCAGCGCGTCTTGAGACATATACCGGTAATAGCCCCTTACAGGGCAAACTCAATCCATCGACTTAGCCGGAGGTTCTGACTTAAATAACCTCAAAATCTGTAACCAAAAAAACAATGTAAACCAAAAGGAGCTTTTGAAATATAAAAGGGAGAAACTTTGCAGCAAGTTTCTCCCTTATCGTCGGTTTTTGTTTATACGCTTTGCAGAACCCGCAGGCGGCATATGATATGTGGCAAAACTTCCGGCAATTCGCGGCAAAAGGCGGCCGGAAAGTTTGAATAAGGAGAAATTACTCCTCTGCCGGCGGCTGGTAATCGCTTTCCTGCACGGCGTAGATGTAATATTCTCCGGATTCACGCAGCAGAATGTATTCCATATATTTGCTGACCGTCACCGCGTCCGACTCGGTGACGATGTCCGACGCGAGAGTGCTGTGTTGCAAATAGGCAACGGTGAGGATGCGGGTGCTGCCGGAATTCTCGATCTGCTCAATGCGGGGCATGTAGGAACCGCTCTGGCTGGTGATCGGGATGATATAGGCCGACAGGGAGGCATCGTAAACAAATTCGATGTCCAGATCAAAGAAGGAATGATGCTCTACCGTGTAGGAAGGACCATACATGCGGGAGAGGTACCGCTCGACGTCGACGGTCGGCAGGATAATCGAGTCGTATTCATTGCGGTCGTATTTGGTCGTATCTTCATAGTCCAGCGCCGCCCAGATCGCCGCTTCAAGCAGCATATCCTGGTCAGCGTTTTCGAGACTGTCAAAAGGCGCGGGGTCCATCGATACGAGCGGCGCGATCAGCTGCTGATAGGCCTGCCGGTCTTCGGTATCGTCAAAAAATGTGCTGTGAACATAATGAACGGCGCCATATACAATGGTGCCCGCCCCAATGAGCGCAAGCAGACAGAAAACGAAGCCGAGCGTTTGTCGCCGGAACCGCCGGATGCGATTGTGCCGCTCTTTTGCGGCGACGGGATCTTTGATCTTAGCCATAAGCGAGGGTCCTTATCCAAGAAGTAAAAGCAGAAATACAATACCGAGTTTCAGTATACCACAGTCCGCGCGGTTTTGAAATCCCACTTTTTAGAACAGGAAACCGGCAGCCGCCGCGGGCAGCAGCCAGGACAGGCAGTACCCAAGAAAAAACAGTCCCCGGAAACAGCGCGCGGGGGTGTATGCGGCGGACAGACCGTTTTTTTCCAGACGGTCGCAGAGCGGGCGTCCCTTATAGGGGGCCAGCAGTACAAGCAGACTCATCAGCGAGGCGGCGTAAGCGGCGGGCGCCAGCTTGCGGACGAGGGGGAGCTTTTGAAGCAATGCGGCGAGCGAGCCGGTCTCGCCGATTGACGCGTGCAGCACGCCGAGCCGCAGCAGATTCGCATCCAGCGCGCCGGGAAACATAAAGGTCATGTTCAAAAAATAGCCCAGGCAGAAAACCGCGCCGACCCAAAACAGCACCCGCCGGTTTGCGGATTGCGCCGCGCAAAGCAGCAGGAAGGGCAGCAGCAGAATCATCCACTGCGGGTGCCAGGTAATGGTCAGGAACAGCAGGCCGAAGCTGAGCGCGCACAGATAAAGCGAGAGAGCGGGCAGGCGGTCGCGCGCGGGGGTGGGGCAGGCAAAGCAGAAAACGCACAGCGCCGCGTACAGCAGCAGAAAGACCGATATTTCTCCGTATTCGGTGGGGATGTTCAGGAAAAAGAAACGGTCGACCATGGAGGCGTTAAATGCGGCGGAATGGGTTGCGCGGCCCCAGAAAAGCAGGGTGGTCGGCAGGGTAATCCACAGGCTGCAAAGCCCCAGCCGGATAACATGCGCGATCCGCTTTTCGCAAAGCAGTAAAAGCGGAATAAAGGGGAGAAAAGCAAAGAATTTAAAGACCGAGGCGACCCCGATCAGAAGCGAAAAGCGCAGCAGACGCCGGTCCATCATCGCTTCCAGCGCAAGCAGAATAAACAGCAGGCAGAACATATCGTAGCCGCCGAACTGGAAAACGACAAACAGGCTGATCGGGCAGAAGAGAAAAAACAGCCGGATATCGTCCGCGCTTTTCTTCTCAAGGCCAAGGCGAAGCGCCAGCCGCTCCACCACCGGCGCGCAGAGCACAAAAACACCCGCGCAAAGCGCTTTGACCCAGAAATAGAGAAAAAATTCGATGCTTGCGCCGGACAGGCCCAGCAGCGCGCAAAGCAGATAGAGCGGCAGCTCCCACAGCGCAAGCAGCAGATAAATCAGAATATTGTAGTGCGCGTTGTTCAGATAAACAAAGCCGAACCCGAAATCATAAACCCGGTTTGCGACATTGTCGTAAAAGGAGAGAAACTGTCCGTCCGCAATCGAGCGGATCAGATTCCAGGCATGCTGGGCGGTTTCGGCGATGTCGTTGTGGTTAAAAAACAGGAAAAGCAGCAGCGCAAAACCGGTCATCGACCAGAAGATCAGTTTCCTCTGTTTTGGAGTCATGACAGCGCCTCCGTAGATTCAAGATAGACGACGCGGGTGTCGCAGAGCATATCGTGAAAACCGCGGTGCTGGCGGTCCAGCGCGAGCACCATGTAGCCGACACACAGCAGCGAACTGAGATAGCGGCCGATCGTTTCCCGATAGATCACGTCCAGCCAGCGCAGCGGCGCGCCGTCCGCCGACACGACCCGGACCCGCAGCAGCCGTTTTCCGAGCGTCCAGCCGGTCATCTTGGTCAGCAGAATAAAGTAAAGCGCGGTGATGAGATATTTGACAAGATCGATTGTGTCATAGTGGAAAAATACCGGCTGTTCCAATGCGCCGCCGAGCGCGCTGGACAGCATCTTGAGCAGAAGGCCCACAAGAAATGCCAGAATCCATGCGACAGCAAAGTCCACAAGATAGGCGGCGAGCCGGGTGAAAAAACCGGCGCATTGGCGAGGCAGGACCGCGCAGCTTTTTCCGGCACGTTTTTCCCCATGCGCGCCAAACGGCACGGGCGCGGGGGATGCCGCCTGAGAAAAGGGGTCCGCGCTGCAAGGGCGGCCTGTCGTATCCGCCGCGTTCCCATAAGCGGAAGAAAGCGGGCGATTGCAGGGCTCATTTTGGCTCGGCCCAAGCGGGGGCATCGGTGGAAAGTCCGAATCCGATTTCTCGGACTCGGCCGGCCCAAGCGGGGGCATCGGCGGAAAATCCGGTCTGTCCGCCGCTGTTTGGGCGGGCGGTACCTGGATATCCTGCTGCATCTCAGCCGGCTCCTGTGCCTGCGCAGGCGGATCGCCGGGCAGATTACCGGGCGCTTTGACAAAATATGGTTTTCCGGTCATATTGTCATACCGGAGAATATAGCCTTCCGGAGGAACGGGACGGTTGTTATCCTGCATAATAATACATCGGCCTCCCGTTATTGTTATTTTGCGCAAGCTCCAGCAGCCGCTCGGTTTCGCTGGAGGAGACCGAACCCAGCAGCTGGGACAGGAAAGAGGTCAACGAATTGTAATCGGCGCTCCGCTCATATACCGTGTCGGCGCCGCACAGTTCCATCAGATCGTTCAGCGCGTCGGAATAGTCGCAGTTGGTCTGGTCAATCAGGCCGTTCTCCACCCCTTGGGTCGCGGTATAGATACGCCCGTCGCAGATGGGAAGCGCCTCTTCTCTGGTATAGCCGCGGGACTCGCAGACAATGCCGAGGAACTGCTCATAACACTCGTCCACAACACTCTGATAGATCGCGCGCTGTTCGTCGGTCAGATAATCATAGGCGTTGCCCATCGCTTTGTTTTCTCCGGACTTGATATATTCGCCTTCAATGCCCAGTTTTTCATAAAGCCCCGCATAGTTTACCGTCTCGATGTATACGCCGATCGATCCCACCGTCGAGTTGCGGTTGGCATAGATGCGGTCGGCCGCGCAGGCGATGTAATAGGCGCCGGAAGCCATGGTGTGGGAGGCGTAGGCATAGATCGGCCGGCCGGTGATCGCCTTGTATTCCATCAGCGCCTGGTAGACCTCGTCCGATTCATAAACCGCGCCGCCGCCGGAATCAATATAAAGCATCAGACCTTTGTTTTCGGTCGACTCGGTCATGTCCCAAATCAGATCCAGAATAGCATTGTGATCATAGCTGCTGGTCGGATTGCCGAAAACGTTGTAATAGGTCTGGTCAATTGTGCCGACAATATTGACAACCGCCACATTGTTGCCCGGCGGCAGCTCCTCGCTTTTACTGGTACTGGAACTGGCGGCGCCCACCCCGATCCAGGCGACCAGCACAAAAACCAGTGCCGCCGCGATTAATCCAACAATCTGTTTTCCTTTCATGGCATACCTCTGTTGTTGAAAAATAAGAGAAACCGTTTTTACGGGCAAAATTCCCGCTTGCCGGTTTGATCTGCGATTTGGTTTAAAGGTATTATACAATACTTAAAACAGACTGAAAAGACCGCAAACTGCGCGGAAAATTGACTATATGCCGGGCTTCTGGTAAAATTCAAAATAACGGCATGTTCGGAAAAGCCGGCGCGGCCGCCCGCGGATTGCCCGGTTTGCAGGATTGACAAAAGCGTCTGCCCGTTGTAAAATCGCACGAAATGAAGGCAAAGACGTCTTTGGTGTTTTTCCAATGCCGTTTTTGTCTTTTCTTTTTAAAAAACAGGAGGATTACCGATGAAATACTGCACCCGCTGCACCATGCCGGATACCCGTCCGGGGATCACATTTAACGAAGAGGGAGTCTGCTGCGCCTGTACCCACTATGAACAGCGAAAGACGGTGGACTGGGATAAGCGGTTTGTCGAGTTCAAAGCGCTTTGCGACAAATACCGCGGAATGAACGGCCCCGGCGGCTATGACTGCGCCATCGCGGTCAGCGGCGGCAAGGACAGCCACTGGCAGGTTCACGTGCTTAAAGAGGTTATGGGGATGAACCCCATCCTTTTCTCGGTCGAGGACAACTTCCCGATGACCGAGGCGGGCAGGCACAATCTGAAAAATATCAGCGAGACCTATGGCTGCACCATCATCAGCTGCAAGCCGGACATCAAGACCCAGAAAATCCTGATGCGCAAAACCTTCGAGCGGTATGGAAAGCCGACCTGGTTTATCGACCGGCTCATCTATACCTTCCCGCTGCATATGGCGATCAAATTCAACACCCCGCTGCTGGTCTACGGCGAGAACGTCAGTTTCGAGTATGGCGGCAATGCGGACGAGGAGACCTATTCGGCGCGCGGCCAGATCGACAACGGGGTCGCCATCGGCCTGCCGATGGAGGATCTGCTGGGGGACGGAGTGACCGAAAAAGAACTGTACTTCACCAAGGCGCCCTCGCCGGAAGAGATGGACAAGCTGGACCCGATGTACCTGAGCTACTTCCTGCCCTGGAACAGCTTTGCCAACTATGAGCACGCAAAGAGCCGCGGATTCCACGACCTGACCCATGAATGGGATCGCACCCATCATGTCGAGAACTTCGACCAGATCGATTCCCGCGCTTACCTTGTGCACAGCTGGCTCAAATATCCCAAATTCGGTCACGCGGCGGCGACCGACTACACCGCGCGGATGATCCGTTACGGGATGCTCAGCCGCGAGGAAGCGATCGAACTGATCCGCAAACACGATCATGCGCTGGACCCGCTGTGCGTGCGGGATTTCTGCGAATTCCTCGGCTATACCGAGACCGAATTCTGGAAAATCATGGACACTTTTTATAACCGCGATATATTTGAAAAGGACGCGACCGGCCGGTGGGTCCTCAAAGACCCCATCTGGGAACAGAAATAAGCGAAGAGAAAGGGGAGGCCTGAGCTGGTGCAGGACGGCTATAAAATCAGCCTGATTATTCCGGTTTACAATGCGCAGCAATATCTGGAACAGACCCTTGAATCGGTGCGCAGGCAGACCATCGGCTTTGAAAGTATCGAGCTGCTGCTGGTGGACGATTGTTCCACCGATCAGAGCGGACAAATCCTCGAGCGGTGGGCGGCGCAGTATCCAAATGTGCGCAGCCTGCGAACCGAACAGAATTCCGGGACGCCTGCCGAACCGCGGAATGTGGGAATTGAGGCGGCAAGCGCGCCCTATCTTATGTTCCTGGACAACGACGACGAACTGTTCCCGGACGCCTGCAAAACCCTTTATGAGACCGCCGGGAAAACCGGAGCGGATCTTGTCTCCGGATCGGTGCGCCTGATGCACCCCGAGCTTTTCTCCGAAGAGCAGCGCAAAACGCTGGTTTACGGGACCGAACAGAATAAAACCGGCTTTTTCCGAAAGGAACCGGGCAGACCGGACTGGTTGTGGGCCTTTTTGAATAACCACTGGTGCAAGATCTATCGCCGTGACCTGGTGGAAAAATACGGCATACGCTGTCTGAAGGGGGAGCTTTGGGAGGATATTCTTTTCCTTTTCCAGTACATCCTGCATTCGGAGACCTTCTTTTATATGCATGATCCGATCGTCCTTTACAGGGTGCGGCCGGAGTCCCTTTCGCATGTGCTGGACAAGGCGTTTTACTGCTCGCTGCCCCGTTCGATCGAGTGTGGTATGGCGCACGCGCTGCGGTACGGCAAAGCGGAGGAATATGTCGATTTGCTGGACTACGGCTTTTCGATTGTCGAGTACTATGTGGATAAACTGCTGGATGCGGAAAATCTCGAGCCGCAGGACCTGAAGGAAGCGCTGTTTGCCTGGAAGAAAACCATTGTTTTTGCCGCGCGGCACGGCGCGAAATATCACAGCGCTTACAGCCGCATCCTCTGCGACGATTTTTCGGAGGATCAGGACCAAAAGGCGTGGTACCATTTCTGTGAGCTGAAAATTCTGTATAAGCAGCGGCAGACCGAAATAAACAATATTCTGGATTCCAATACCTTCCGGCTGGCGCAGCGTCTGAGCGGAATAAAGGAGTTTCTGCGGAGGAAAAAAGGTTGAAGATCGGCAGATATAAAACCGAACATTGCGTAGTATATGCCTCGCAGCCGCCCGCACGGGAAATTCTGGAACAGATCGAGCGGCGGATGGAGGGGAATGAGGCGCTTGTGCTTGGCACGGCGCCTTTTCTCGCAGGCGGATTTATCGACCCGCGGACCATGCGCTGCGATTGCCCGCACAGCTGTGCTTTCGCGGTAAGCAGAACGGCGCTGCAAAAAACGGGCAGGATGGACCGCCGGCTTGGGACGGCCGCGGCGGCCGAGCTTGCGGCGCGCATCCGGCGCGCCGGCGGCAAGGTGGAACTTGCTCAGGATATCCTGCTGCCGCTGAGCGAAAAACAGGCGGGCGACCGGACGGATCAGCTGTTGGACGCCATTTTGCTGCAGATCAAATATGCGCCTCGCGGAAGAAAGATGCAGGTCCTGCGGCTTTGGAAACAGGCATTTTTCAAGCAAGATCCGGCTTTGGGCGAGCATTCGCGCAAAACGATGCTGCTGCGTTTGCCGGGCTTTGCGCTGCGGGCGGTCAGCGTTCTGCTGAGCGGTGCAGGCGGCAATGATATGGAAATGCCGGATTTACTTCGCGAGGCGCAGCTGCGCGGCAGCTATACGCTGCCGGGCGAGTCGCCGCGGGAATGGCCGCTGGTGTCTGTGGTCATCCGCACGAGGCACCGGCCGGAGGTACTGCGTAAAACGCTTGAAAGCCTGCGCTTTCTCGCTTACAAGCCGCTTGAGCTGATCGTTATTGAAGACGGCGAACCGCAGGCAAGGCAGATGATCGAGCGGGAGTTTTCCGACCTGTCCATCCGGTACCGCGCGACGATTAAAAATATCGGCCGTGCGGCGGCGGCAAATCTCGGCTTTTCGATGGCAAACGGGAAATACATCAATCTGCTGGACGACGACGATTTTCTTTATCCGGAACATCTGCGCGCCGGGGTGCAGACGGCGGAAAATACCGGCGCGGACATGGTGTTTTTGCAGAGCCTCGCGCTGGAGACCGAAACGGTCAGCACCTACCCATACCGCTTTGAGATAAAGGCGGTGCATTTTATGAATTTTCCGCGGATCGATCCCTTTACCATGGTTGAATCCTGCAAATCCCCGGACAATGGGGTGCTGTTCCGCCGCGCCTTATATGAAAAGGTTGGCGGAATGCGGGAGGAACTGGGCGCAAACGAGGACTGGTCGCTCTGGCTTCGCTATATGACCAGTGCGAAATGGGTAGTTGTGCCGTATGCAACCTGTTGCTTTGTCAACCCGGCCGCGCAAAAGGAGAAACAGGCGCGGGAGCAGGCCTATCAGCCTTACGAGGGAATGCAGCTGGACGACCCGATGCTGCGCTACCGGACCAGCCCGGCGCAGATGGCGGGGTATTTTGCGGGCGTGATCGCGGACCTGCATTGCCTGCTGACTTTGGGGAAATTGCCGGAAGAGCTGGAAAAGCTTGCGGCAAAACATAAGGTCACGCCGCAGGACAGAGACCTTCTGCGCGCCTATGATGAATTCGCGGCTGCGGCGGACGCAACGCAGACCGCTGAATATACGGCGCTGGAGTTTTATCGGTTTTACCGCGGCTGTCTTGCTCATTTTCTTTCGCTGCCTGCTTCGGAACGGGAGAGGGAATTGCGGAAACTGTATGCAAAAACAAGCGGGAAGGATGCTGCGCAATGAAAAAGATCAAGTTAAAATTTGTCGGTTTCTGGCCCTGGTTCGACCCGCAGGATAACTTTTTCATGGATGTGCTGCAAAAGCACTATGAGGTCGAGCTGTCTGAGCAGCCGGATTTTATCCTGTGCAGCATGTTCGGCCTCGGCTTTTACGAATATGCCCGCTACGATTGTGTGCGTATTTTTTTCTCCGGTGAAAACTATTCGCCGGATTTTACCGCAGTTGATTACGCGATGGGGTTCGACCGCATGGAGTATCCGGGACGTTTTCTGCATGTGCCGGAATTTTTTGTGGATATTCGCCGACTGGGTGCGGGACTTATGCGTCCGACACCCGAGCAGGCCCAGAGAATGCTGCGGGAAGAAAAAAGCGAATTCTGCAATTTCATCTACGGAGACAGCGACGCAATTCCCCAGCGCGAAGGGCTCTTTCGCTGTCTGGACGCAAAAAAGGCGGTTGCGTCGGCGGGAAGCTGGCTGAACAATCAGGACGGTTTTAAGGTCGAGATGCTGACGACAAAAGCGGCCTATCAGAAAAAGTTCCGTTTTACCATTGCGGTGGAGAGCTGCAGTATGCCGGGGTTTGTGACCGAAAAGATCACCGACGCCTATCTTGCCAACAGCATCCCGGTCTATTACGGAGATCCGACCGTGTCCGAGATCTTTGACGAGCGATCCTTTGTCAATGCGCATCGCTATCCCGACATGGAAGCGGCCGCACAGGAGGTTATGCGCATTGAACAGGACGAGCAGCGGATGATCGAAATGCTCTGTGCGCCTGTGTTTAAAGAAGAAGGATATCTTGAAAAGCTTTGCGCTGGTTTTGAAAATTTCCTTTGCGGGATTTTTGATCAGGACCCGGCCCAGGCAATCCGGCGGGCACGCAACGGGCAGCCGAAGGTGCACAACGATTACCTGAAATTCACCTCAAAGCTGCTTGCGTCCAAACATTATCGGAATTACATTGTGCGCAAGTCCTATATCAACAAATATCTGCCGTGGATAAAATGTGAATAATCCGGCCTTCCGCGCGCATGCTAACCTTAACAGATGCGGCGGAAAGGATGGAGAATATGGAATACCTCAAAGCGTTTGTGGTCGGCGGGCTGATCTGCGTGATCGGGCAGCTGCTCATCGATTACACCAAACTGACGCCTGCGCGTATATTGACCGGGTTCGTGGTCAGCGGCGTGCTGCTCAGCGCGCTTGGATTGTATGCGCCGATCGTCGAATTCGCGGGCGCGGGCGCGACGGTGCCGATCGTCGGATTTGGGCACCTGCTTTTTGAAGGCGTGCGGGACGCCGTTGCCCAGCGCGGCGCGGTCGGCGTTCTGACGGGCGGACTGACCGCCGCTTCGGGCGGTGTCGCCGCCTCGCTGATGGCCGGATTGACGGCCGCGCTGCTCGGCCGCTCAAAGGATCAGAGCTGACCGCACGAACGGCGCCCGCCGCGCAAAACCGCAGCGCCGGCAGTTTCCCGGCCGCCTCAAAAGCGCAGTTCAGTGGCGGGACCGCGGGGCCTGAATCGGCTTAAAACTGAACAAAGCAGGAGAGTCTGCGGCCTGTGAGCAACAGGCCGCAGACTCTTTTTGAGCAGGGAAACCACCGGCTCTGTGGATGGAGGCATCCCGCAAGAAGATTCGACTTCAGGTATCGAGTGAAACGGGCTGCTAACAGTCGGTCATCATGGAGGAAAGACTGCCGCAAGAACAGCGGCTGCCCTTTCACGGGCTGTGGAGCAAGAATGCAGGGGGAATAAAATTCAGTGCGTCTTGAGACGCATGCCGGCAATAGGGCCTTATAGGATGAACTCAAGCCACCGGCTTAGCCGGTGGTTATGACCGCCGCGCATTGCTGCGGGATAAGCCGCACGCTTTAGGAAAAAGACGAAGTTTTCAGCTTGAAGCGCCCGGCGAAGCGGACAGGCCCCCGTGCCTGCGAGGTGGTTTTGGAAAGCCGAAGCGGGTCAATGCACAAACAACATCTACTTGAAACACGTCCTTGCTTTTGCAGCTCTGACCCCGAGCCGGAAGTATCCGGCTTTTTCCTTTACACAATGCGCCTGCCGCGGTATAATAAACAGACCTGAAAACGCTTGCCGTCCGGAGCTTGCGGACGGAAAAAGGAGTTTCCATGCTGAAAGCGTATATCGAAACCTTCCAGAAGTACAAATACCTGCTGGAAAACCTCATCATGCGGGACATCAAGGTGAAATACCGCCGGTCAGTGCTGGGGGTGGCCTGGAGCCTGCTCAATCCGCTGCTGATGATGTTTATTCTCAGCGCGGTTTTTTCCCGGGTATTCCGGTATGAAATCGAAAATTTTCCCCTGTACCTTATCATCGGCCAGATCCTGTTCAGTTTTTTTAACGAAAGCACCAGCTCGGCCATCTTTTCCATTGTGGAAGCGAGTTCGCTGATCAAAAAGGTTTACATACCGAAATATATTTTCCCGCTGGAAAAGGTTTTGTTCGGTTTTGTCAACCTTATCTTTTCCATCCCCGCCGTGGTGGTCATGATGCTTTTCTACAGGGTTCCGTTTAACCTGTCCATGCTGACCATCTTTCTGCCGCTGCTGACGCTGCTGCTGTTCGCGATTGGTTTCAGCCTGATCATTTCGGCGCTCTGCGTCTTTTTCCGCGACCTCAAGCACCTGTATTCGGTGCTCATCACCGCCTGGATGTACCTCACCCCGATCATCTACCCGATGTCGGCGCTGGAGGGCAGCTGGATCTGGTATGTTGCGCGGATCAACCCGCTGACCTGGTATGTCGAAAGCTTCCGCAACGCGCTGATTTACGGAACGATGCCCGACCTGCTCAGCTGCTGGGTCTGTATTGGTTATGGCGTGGTGTTTACCCTTGTCGGGCTTTTAAGCTTTAAAAAGCTCCAGGACAAGTTCATCCTGTATGTGTAAAGGAGGCGCTCTCGTGGAAAAACCGGTCATGGTGGACGTCCGGGACGTCACGATGGAATTCAATATGAGCAGCTACAAGGTGGACAGCCTCAAGGAATATTTTATCCGGCTGATGAAGCATGAGCTGTTCTTTAAATCCTTTCTCGCGCTGGATGGAGTCTCCTTTCAGGTTCGAAAGGGCGATGTGCTGGGCCTGATCGGACTCAACGGCAGCGGCAAGAGCACCATGCTCAAGATCATTTCCGGGATCATGAAGCCGACAAAAGGCAGCGCGACCGCCTACGGCACCATCTCGCCGCTCATCGAGCTGGGCGCCGGATTTGACGCGGACCTTACCGCGCGGGAAAATATCTACCTTAACGGCTCGATCCTCGGCTATTCCCGTCAGTTTATGGACAGCGTGTTTGACGAGATCGTCGATTTCAGCGAGCTGCATAACTTCCTGGATATTCCGATCAAGAACTTCTCCTCCGGCATGCAGGCGCGGCTGGGCTTTGCCATTGCGACGGTGGTTAAACCGGACATTCTCATTGTCGACGAGGTGCTCGCGGTCGGCGACTTCAAGTTTCAGGAAAAATGCGAAAAACGCATCCGGGAGCTGATGAGCAACGAGACCACCGTCATCATCGTCTCCCATTCCATCGAGCAGATCGAGTCCCTGTGCAACAAGGTGCTCTGGCTGAACAAAGGCAAGGTCGTCAAATACGGCGACGCGCTTGCGATTTGCGACGAGTACAAAAACGCCTGATAAACGGCCCCGGACAGTCTGTCCGGGGCCGCAACGCGTATAGCATCCTTTTAAGCCGTGAAGCATATGCCGGATTTGTGGCTTAAAAAGAACCCGACATGCGCGGGGCGAGGGCGGGGGCACGGCGCTGTCCGCCGCAAAGCCCGGCAGGATTTTTCGCAAGAGATGCTTTTCGTAAACGCAGATCAAGCGAAAGGGTTCTGTCCGGGGCCGCAACGCATATAACGCCCTTTTAAGCCGTGAATCCCGATGCCGGAAGTAGGGCTCAAACGAGGAAAATCCCGCCGCACGGCGAAAACAAAAAACCGCATCTCAAACGAGATGCGGTTTTCTTATGTTGTGATGCGTTTCGCAAACGGGAAATCAGGCATTTGCCCTTCTGGCGATGTGCGATTTCTTGCGGTTTGCGGAATTCTTGGACAGAACGCCTTTGACGAGCGCCTTATCGATCGCGCTCTCGGCCGTTGCGACGACCGCCGCCTTGTCCTCAGTGCCCGATGCGATGGCAGCCTCTGCCTTCTTCAAAGCAGTTTTGAGATTGGATTTAACCGCCTTGTTGCGCTCCGTATCCTTAGCATTGGTGATGACGCGCTTTTTCTGGGATTTAATATTCGGCATGGTACCACCTCCTTTGATTGCCGTGCAGTACCTGATATGATACCATCCGAAAAGACAAAAATCAAGACTTTTTCGCAAAAAATCGGCAAACAAACCCGCCAGAACGGGAAATCCGGCGGCAACAGCGGCCGGATGCATGATTTTGAAAACTGCAGCGGCGCGCAAAGACGGCTGCCGCGCCATGGATTATTGTTTCGTTTGAGGCGGACGGGCGCGAAGACTGCTTTTCGCGTCGGCTTTCCGTGCGCGTCCGCTTAATCCCGGAACAGATTTGCAAGCGAGAGTGCAATGCATTTCGCGGCGTTTTTTGCCTCCTGCAAGGTGTTGCCCTCGCTGCCAACCTCGATGACCAGCGAGCCGGGCGTCAGGTCGTGGTTGTAGTAGCGATAGGCAAAATAGACCGGACGGGTAAAACCGGGAAAAAGAGACTCGGCGCTGTCCTGCAAACGCGCGGCGAATTTCAGATTTTCCCGGAATTCCGGAACCGGCTGATCGTCTCCCGCGCCGCTGACGATCATGATCTGGGCGATTTTTTCCCCGCCGATCTCAACGACCGGCTTGACCCGGGTTCCGTCCTCCCGCTGCATGCCGTCCCGGTGAATATCCAGAACGATCTTGATGCTCGGATAGCGGGTCAGATAATCCTGCACTGTGACCCGGCTGCGGCTGTAGCTGTTGTTGTAAGAGGGGTAGTCGTGATACTCGGTCGCGTGTACGGTGTTGATCCCCAGAGCATTGAGCTCGTCGCAAAGCACCTGTCCGACGGCGACGATGTTGTTCTCGCTGTCGGTTGTGCGGGTCGGATATTCGGTGTCGTAGAAACCGACGTCGAACCGGTCGAAACTCTCGGTACTGTGGGTGTGCACGATCAGCACCTGCGGCTCGGTGGCGTTCATCTCAATATCCAGCGCCATATCGCTGTCCACAACCGACTGCATCTCGGAAGTGGCGTATTCGGTGGCGTTGTTCAGGGTGCCTGCGCCGTAGTAAAAATAGTTGCCGCCGGTTCCCGTTGAGGCAAATTGGATCTGTTCGAGCGGTGCGCGCCTCTCTTCGGGAATCAGCGCCTCGGCAGCGGCAAGGTCGTTCTGATCATAAACCGGAGCCGTTTCCTCCGGTTCGGCTTCGCCGGCTTGGGCATCCTCCTGCTGCGTATTGTCCGGCTCAACAAGGACCGGAAGGTCCGGCTCGGTTTCGCCGCGCTCGGCGTCGCTGACGATGGTTTGCATGTATTCCCGCAAAGCCGGGATCCCCGCGTCCGGAACCGCCAGCGAGGCGGAGACGATCCCGAGCCGTTGTATATATTCTCTGGCCGCTGTCTGCGCGCCGCCGAAAACGGCGGCGAATCCCACGATCCCGATGGACAGTACGGACATTGCAATATCCCGCGCGCGGCGGCCGGCTTGTCTGCTCATGATACATTTTCCTTTCCGTGCTGTGTTGCAGCCTCACAGAAAGGATATGCGCCGGCCTTGCGGGGTATGCCCGTCCGGCGTTTTGAAAGCGAACAGCGGAAAGCTGTTTGTCCCAAAGCCGGGCAGTGTTCTAAACAAAGGGAATCTCTTTACAAACAGGAAGGGAAGAAATTATAATAGAATATTGAAAAAAGACAGTTTTCAGACGTCTTACCGGGCCTTCGCTTTTTGGATGCGGCCCGGCAATCGCCTGTTTGGACGCACTTTTGAGGTAAATATGGACAATATCCGCAATTTCTGCATTATCGCACACATCGATCACGGCAAATCTACCCTTGCCGACCGCATTCTGGAGGTCACGAGCGCGGTGGATAAGCGCACCATGAGCAGCCAGTTCCTGGACAATATGGAGCTGGAGAAGGAGCGCGGCATCACCATCAAGGCGCGCGCCGTTTCGCTGAGCTATACCGCGAAGGACGGCAAGACCTATGAGCTGAATCTCATCGATACGCCGGGCCATGTGGACTTCGGCTATGAGGTCTCCCGCTCGCTCGCCGCCTGCGAGGGGGCGATCCTGATCGTGGACGCCACCCAGGGCGTGGAGGCGCAGACCCTCGCGAACGCCTATCTCGCGGTCGAGCACGATCTCGAGATCCTGCCGGTGCTCAACAAGATCGACCTGCCCTCGGCTGAGCCGGACCGGGTCGCGCAGGAAGTGGAGGAGGATATCGGCATCCCGGCGCTGGACGCCCCGCGCATCAGCGCCAAGATGGGCATCGGCATCGAGGAGGTGCTCGAGCGGGTCATCACCGATATCCCGGCCCCCAAGGGCGACCCGAACGCGCCGCTTAAGGCGCTTATCTTTGACAGCGTCTACGACAGTTATAAGGGTGTTGTCATCTATGTGCGGGTCATGGACGGCACCCTGCGCGCCGGCGACACCATCCGGCTTATGCAGACCGGCGCCGAGTATCTGACCGTCGAGGTCGGGCATATGCGCCCGGCAAACCTCGAGCCCTGCGATTCCCTGTCGGCGGGCGAGGTCGGCTATATCACCGCAAGCATCAAAAACGTGCGCGAGACCCGTGTCGGCGACACGGTGACCAACGCGGCCAATCCCGCAGCCGAACCGCTTCCGGGCTACCGCAAGGCGGTGCCGATGGTGTTCTGCGGCATCTATCCTGCGGACGGCGCGCGCTATGAGGACCTGCGGGACGCGCTGGACAAACTGATGCTCAACGACGCCTCCCTCTCCTTCGAGCCGGAGACTTCGGCGGCGCTCGGATTCGGATTCCGCTGCGGTTTCCTCGGCCTGCTGCACCTCGAAATCATCATCGAGCGGCTGGAGCGGGAGTTCGATCTTGACCTCATCACCACCGCGCCGAGCGTCATCTACCGCATCACCAAGACCGACGGCACCGTGCTGTTTATCGACAATCCGACCAACTACCCCGACCCGGCCACCATCGCCGCGGCCGCCGAGCCCTTTGTCACCGCGCATATCTACACCCCCGCCGAGTATGTCGGCGCGATCATGGAACTGTGCCAGGACCGGCGCGGGGTTTTCATCGACATGAAATATCTCGACCCCGAGCGGGTGGACATGCATTATGAACTGCCGCTGGGCGAGATCGTCTATGACTTTTTCGACGCGCTCAAGAGCCGCACAAAGGGCTATGCGAGCTATGACTATGAGGTCAAGGACTTTGTCGATTCCAAGCTTGTGCGGCTGGACATCCTGCTCAACGGCGAGCCGGTGGACGCCCTCTCCTTTATCGTGCACGCCGACAAGGCCTACGCGCGGGGCCGCAAAATCTGCGAAAAGCTGCTGGATCATATCCCGCGCCAGCTCTTTGAGGTGCCGATCCAGGCCGCGATCGGCGGCAAGATCATTGCGCGGGAGACGGTGCGCGCGCTGCGCAAGGACGTGCTTGCAAAATGCTACGGCGGCGACATCACCCGCAAAAAGAAGTTGTTGGAAAAGCAGAAAGAGGGCAAAAAGCGGATGCGGCAGCTTGGCTCGGTCGAGGTACCGAGCGAGGCGTTTACCGCCGTGCTCAAATTGGACTGATTCCAAAAAGGGGATTCGGCGCCGCAGCGCGGCTCCGAATTTGCTGTTTATTTTGGCGCAAAGACAAGCACAGGCTTTTCCATTCCTTTCCCCGGCATTGCCGGGACCATAAATATCCGCATTATGTTGAATCGGGATACCGGCGCGCCGCGGGATGCCGAACTCGAAGGAAAACAGTTTCGGGATACCGGACAAAACGGGGATGCCGGCGGCAGAACAAACCGGCCGGCCGGCGCATACAATGGGGCGCAATTCAGCGGCGCTTAAAGCGCAGAACAGGAGAACGATATGAGCCGCAACACAACAGTGGTCAAACAGGAGAAAAAGGCGTCGATCCTGCCGCAGAACCGCAACATCATCGATTATGTAAAAAGCGAGATGCGGGACTTTGACGCGTTGGATTTTTCGCCGGTGGACAGTCTGGTTTTATCCCAAACCGTCTACATGAATCTTGGCTGCGCGGCGCCGGGGATGGACTGGGCCGGGCAGGGAGAGCGGATCGCGGACCTGTACCGCGCCGATCTTTTTGCACCGCTTTTGTCGGGAATTCGAGCGTCGCAAAATAACCGGGAACTGCTTTTTGCACTCTGCGCAAGCCCGCGTTTCCGCGAGGTGCGTGTAAACTGGTTTGTGGACGCGACCGATGAGCAGGCGGAAAAGCAGTTTTGCGCCGCAACCTTTGCGCTGCCGGACGGGCGGCATTATATCGCTTTTCGGGGCACCGACGCGACCGTCGTGGGCTGGAAAGAGGATCTCAACATGGCGTTTATGAACGAGGTGCCTTCCCAGAGCGCAGCGCGGGCTTATCTTGCGCAGATCGCGGCCCGAACAAAGGGCGCGCTGCTTGCCGGCGGTCACTCCAAAGGCGGCAACCTTGCCGTCTATGCGGCGGCGTTCGCCGGACCGGAAGTGCAGGACCGGATACAATGGGTATTCAGCCATGACGGACCCGGTTTCCGGGAGGAGGTTTTCACCAGCCCGGAGTTCCGGCGTATCGCGCCGAAAATTCGCAAGACGCTGCCCCAATCCTCTCTGGTCGGGATGCTGCTGGAAAATGACGACGGCTATGAGGTTGTCCGAAGCGACAAGAGCGGAATCATGCAGCATGATCCCTTCTCCTGGATCATCGAGGGAAGCAAATTCGGTTATACGGAAAAAATCGCTGCGGGCGCGAGCAGCCGCAACCGCACAATACGGGAATGGCTGTCCCGGCAAAGCGACGAGAAATTGCAGCTGTTTGTGGATACCGTATTCGAGGTCATCCAGGCGGCGGAGGTCAAAAAAGTGGGAGATCTTCCGCTTGGCGCGCTGCGGGAGGCGGACCGGATCTATGATGCGATCCGGGACATCGACGAGCCGACAGCGCGCTGCATTTCCGATCTGGTTAAACAGCTGGTCGTGATCTGGCTGCGCTCGGTGTTCGGCATCGATCCGGAAAAGGAGGGCAGTCCTGTGGGCTGAAC
>CALWZE010000077.1 GCA_944385925.1 uncultured Clostridia bacterium | reverse complement strand
GACCGGATCGGGCAAAACCTTTACCATGGCGAATATCATCGCCCAGGTGAATCGCCCAACCCTTGTCCTCGCGCACAACAAGACCCTGGCGGCGCAGCTGTGCTCTGAGTTTAAGGAGTTTTTTCCGCATAACGCGGTGGAATACTTTGTCTCCTATTATGATTACTACCAGCCGGAAGCCTATATCCCGAACACGGATACCTATATTGAAAAAGACAGTGCGATCAATGACGAGATCGAAAAACTGCGCCATTCCGCGACCTCGGCGCTGTCCGAGCGCCGGGACGTGATTATTGTCGCATCGGTAAGCTGCATTTACACACTGGGCAACCCGATCGATTACCGCAGCATGGTTATCTCGCTGCGTCCCGGCATGAAGATGGAGCGCGACACGCTGCTCAAGCGGCTGGTGGATATCCAGTATGAGCGCAACGACCTTGCATTTGAACGCAACCGTTTCCGGGTAAGGGGAGACGTGGTCGAGGTGTTTCCGGTATACAGCTCGGACAAAGCGGTGCGGATTGAATTTTTCGGCGATGAGATCGACCGAATCAGCGAGATCAACACGGTAACCGGCGACCGAATCAACGTCATCAACCATGTTGCGATCTATCCCGCCTCTCACTATATCATCCCGCACGACATCCTGATGGAAAAGCTCGGCGAGCTCCGCGAGGAGATGGATGAACGCGTCCGTTTCTTTAATGAACAGGGAAAGCTGATCGAAGCTCAGCGGATTGCCCAGCGCACCATGTATGATATCGAGATGCTCTCGGAAATCGGCATGTGCAAGGGCATTGAGAATTATTCGCGGGTTTTGTCCGGCCGTGCGCCCGGCAGCGAGCCTTACACGCTGCTGGACTATTTTCCGAAAGATTATCTGATGTTCGTGGATGAGTCCCACGTTATGCTGCCGCAGGTACACGGTATGTACGGCGGCGATTACGCCCGGAAAAAGAATCTGGTGGATTTCGGCTTCCGTTTGCCGTCCGCCTTTGATAACCGGCCTTTGCGGTTTGAGGAGTTTTATAAGCATATCAACCAGGTGATCTATACGAGCGCTACGCCCGGGGACTTTGAGAAGGAAAAAGCGGCGCAGATTGCCGAACAGGTCATCCGGCCGACCGGACTGCTTGATCCCGAAATTGTGGTTAAACCGACAGAGGGGCAGATTGACGACCTGTTGTCCGAGATCAATCTGCGCGCCGAGCGCGGGGAACGGGTTCTGGTGACCACCCTGACGAAAAAAATGGCGGAAGATCTGACCGATTATCTGGAACAGCACGGCGTAAAGGTCCGCTATATGCATTACGATATCGACACCATTGAGCGCATGGAGATTGTGCGCGACCTTCGGCTGGGCGAATTCGATGTGCTGGTCGGCATCAACCTGCTGCGTGAAGGCCTGGATATTCCGGAAGTCTCGCTGGTCGCGATTCTGGATGCGGACAAGGAAGGGTTCCTGCGTTCGGAAACTTCGCTGGTTCAGACCATCGGGCGCGCGGCCCGCAACGTCAACGGACAGGTTATCATGTACGCAAATACGGTCACCCCGTCCATGGAGCGCGCGATTACCGAAACCGAACGCCGCCGCGGCATACAGAAAGCGTATAACGAGGCGCACGGCGTGGTGCCCACTTCGGTACACAAGGAAGTGCGCGAGATCCTGGAAATCTCCGCAAAAGACAAGGAAAAAAATTTGGACAAGAAGATGTCCAAGCGGGACAGGGAAGAACTGATCAAGCGGCTGACCAAGGAGATGAAAAAGGCGGCACAGATGCTGGAATTCGAGTACGCGGCCGAGCTGCGTGACCGGATTAACCAGCTGCAGGAAATGCGCTGATAAGTTTTAGCCGCCAAGCAGCGCGGGCAGGGCGCACAAGGCCGCTTGCCCGGCCGGTTTGGCTGCGGCGGATTGCCGGCTTTTTTTGCAGAAGATTCCCTTGCATTTCTGAGGCAGTAAAACGGCAAATCCTCGTAAACAGACGGGAAAAGCGCAGATGTCGCATACCTGTTTTAAGGCGTTCACAGTTTTCGAAGCTTTGGATTTTTAAATATAATTTGAAGAAAAAACTTTAAAAGAAACTTTTTTGAAGTCCGGTCTGAAAGCAGATTACACTGGATCGAGCAGCGACGGACTTGCGGATAGAAAGGAATTGAAGTTTTGGCAAACGAATCAATAATTATAAAAGGCGCACGGGAGCACAATTTAAAAAACGTCGATCTGACAATCCCGCGCGACAAGCTTATCGTGATGACCGGTCTTTCCGGTTCGGGCAAATCCTCCCTTGCTTTCGACACGATTTATGCGGACGGACAGCGGCGGTATATTGAGAGCCTGTCCTCCTATGCGCGGATGTTCCTCGGACAGATGGATAAGCCGGACGTCGACAGCATTGAAGGGCTCTCTCCGGCAATCTCAATCGACCAGAAAACCACCTCTAAAAACCCGAGATCGACTGTCGGCACGGTGACCGAGATCTACGATTATCTGCGCTTGCTGTATGCCCGGGTCGGCATCCCGCATTGTCCGGTCTGCGGGCGCGAAATCAAACAGCAGAGCGTCGACCAGATGGTGGATACGGTTATGCAGCTGCCTGCGGGAACCCGCATCCAGATCATGGCCCCGGTCGTGCGCGGGCGCAAGGGCGAGCATGTCAAGGAGTTTGAAGCGGCGGCCCGCGCCGGATTTGTCCGCGTTCGGGTAGACGGAAGCCTGTATGATCTCGGTGAACCGATCAAACTGGACAAAAACAAAAAGCACGACATCGAAATCGTGGTCGACCGGCTGGTTGTCGGACCGGATCTCGGTTCAAGGCTGACCGATTCGCTCGAGACCGCCCTCGGCCTGTGCGGCGGTACGGCGCTGGTCAACGTGCTGGACGGGGAAGATATCCTGTTTTCCGCCTCCTATGCCTGCCCTGAACATGGGGTCAGTGTGGAAGAGCTTGCGCCGCGTATGTTCTCCTTTAACAATCCTTTCGGCGCATGCCCGAAATGCACCGGCCTGGGGACCTTCCTGCGTGTGGACCCCGATCTGATCATTCCCAACAGAAACCTTACCATTCGTGAAGGCGCGGTTACTGCAAGCGGCTGGAGCTACTACGACGGCAGTATCAGCCAGATGTACTTTGACGCGCTCGCAAAACATTACGGCTTTTCGCTGGATGTGCCGGTCAAGGAGCTGCCCAAACGCGCTCTCGATGTTATTCTTTATGGAACCAAAGGGGAAAAACTGGAGCTGCACCGTTCCAACGAGTTTGGTTCGGCAACTTATAAAGGTGAGTTTGAGGGCATAGTGAATAACCTTGAGCGCCGCTTCAAGGAAACGACCAGCGACTGGATGCGCGAAGAAATCCAGAGCTGCATGAGCGCGGTAGAGTGTCCTGAATGCCACGGACAAAGGCTTAAACCGACCTCGCTCGCGGTGACGGTCGGCGGGCTCAATATTATGCAGCTTTGCGAGATGTCGGTCAGCGACTGTCTTGCCTGGTTTGATGCGCTGAAATTGTCCGACCGGGAAATGATGATTGCCGAACGGATTATCAAGGAAATCCGGGCGCGGCTTGGATTCCTCAATAATGTCGGGCTGAATTACCTGACCCTTTCCAGAGCGGCCGCGACCCTGTCCGGCGGCGAGAATCAGCGTATCCGGCTTGCGACCCAGATAGGCTCCTCGCTTATGGGGGTATTGTATATTCTGGACGAGCCAAGCATTGGACTGCATCAGCGCGACAATGAGAAGCTGATCGGCACCCTCAAGCATCTGCGCGATCTCGGCAACACGGTAATTGTTGTCGAGCACGACGAGGATACGATGCGCGCGGCAGATTATATCGTTGACGTTGGGCCGGGCGCGGGCGTCCATGGCGGCGAAATCGTTTACAGCGGTCCGGCGGCCGGGATTGTTGACTGCAAACAGTCGATTACCGGGCAATATCTTTCCGGGCGGCGCAAGGTCGAAGTGCCTGCGTCACGGCGCTCCGGAAACGGTCAGAAACTGACCATCGTCGGCGCTTCGCAGAACAACCTGAAAAATGTGACGGTTGATTTTCCGCTCGGCTGCTTTATCTGTGTAACCGGCGTTTCCGGTTCCGGAAAGTCCTCGCTTATCAACGAGGTTCTGTACAAGAAACTGAGCAGCGAACTGAACGGTGCAAAATGCAAGCCGGGAAAATTCGAAGAACTGCGCGGGCTGGAAAACGTCGATAAGGCAATCGGCATCGACCAAAGCCCGATCGGCCGCACGCCGCGCAGCAACCCCGCAACCTATACGGGCCTGTTCACCCTGATCCGCGAGGTGTTTGCTTCCACGAACGACGCTAAAATGCGCGGCTATGGTCCGGGCCGGTTCTCGTTTAACGTCAAGGGCGGGCGCTGCGAGTCCTGTCAGGGTGACGGAATCGTCAAAATAGAGATGCATTTTCTGCCGGACATCTATGTGCCCTGCGACGTCTGCAAAGGCCATCGGTACAACCGGGAAACTCTGGAGGTCAAATACAGGGGAAAATCCATCTATGACGTATTGGAGATGACGGTGGACGAGGCAGCGGAATTTTTCGAGAATCATCAGAAGATTTACCGCAAGCTGAAAACCTTGCAGGATGTCGGCCTCGGATATGTCAAGCTCGGTCAGTCCTCGACCACCTTGTCCGGCGGTGAGGCGCAGCGGGTCAAGCTGGCCTGCGAACTTTCGCGGCGCGACACCGGGCAGACGATTTATGTACTGGATGAGCCGACGACCGGGCTGCATACTGCGGATGTACACCGCCTGATCGGGGTTTTGCAAACGCTGGTTGACGCGGGCAATACCATTGTCGTTATCGAGCACAATCTCGATATCATTAAGACTGCCGATTATATTATTGACCTCGGCCCGGAGGGCGGAGACAAGGGAGGTTTTGTGGTTGCGACCGGCACGCCGGAGGAAATTGCCGCCTGCCCGCAGAGCTATACGGGGCAATTCCTGAAAAAGGTTCTTTAAACCCCTGGGAAAGCCGCCTGTGTCGTAAAATGGGTTTTATGTTTGAAACCGGTCCTGGAATGTGGTATACTGAATGCGCTGTGCGCAATGGGCGTCACCCCGCACCATCCCGCAAACAGCGTGTAAAGCGAATTTGCTTTACAGAACAATCGGGCGGAGGTGGCTGCAATCGAACAGACACAGTATTTGGAAAATGAGGCTTTTGCGCAGGGAATGTTTGCGCTTAAAGCTGCCGCGCAGAAATTAAGCGAACCCCGTTTTTTTATTCGGACTTTTGGATGCCAGCAGAATGTAAGCGACAGTGAGCGGATTGCCGGTATTCTGATTGAATGCGGATATAAGCGCTGCGAAGAGCCTGCACAGGCTGATTTGATCCTCTTCAACACCTGTGCGGTGCGCGAACATGCGGAAGATCGTGTGTTCGGCAATGTGGGCGAGCTGAAAAAATACAAGCGTGAAAACCCGTCGCTGATTATCGCGGTCGGCGGCTGTATGGTTCAGCAGCAGCACATCGCAGAAAAGCTGCAAAAAAGCTATCCTTATGTGGATCTTATTTTTAACACAAACCGGCTGGACCTGCTTCCCGGCGAGATTGCGCAGTGCGCCGAAACCAGAGGTGCGCTGATTGCGCCGAAGAGCGACCGCTACTCGATTGTGGAAGACCTCCCGATTCGGCGGGATGAGGGATTCAGGGCCCACATCCCGATTATGTTCGGGTGCGATAATTTCTGCACCTACTGCATTGTGCCTTATGTGCGCGGCAGAGAGAGAAGCCGGTCAAGCGCCGATGTGGTTGAGGAATTTAAAAATGCGGTCGCGCAGGGGTACAAGGATATCATGCTGCTCGGGCAGAATGTCAATTCCTATGGCAAGGGATTGGCGGAGCAGATCAATTTTGCCGCGCTGCTCGAACGGCTGAATGATGTGGAAGGCGACTTTACTATTCGCTTTATGACCAGTCATCCGAAGGATGCGACAAAGGAACTGTTTGACACAATTGCCCGCTGCAAAAAAATCAGCCGGCAGATCCACCTTCCTGTCCAGTCAGGCAGCAATCGCATTCTGCGTGAGATGAATCGGGGCTATACCAGGGAAGAGTATCTTGCGTTGATCGATTATGCGCGCAGCGTGATTGACGGGGTAAGCTTTACAAGCGACATCATCGTCGGTTTCCCCGGTGAGACAGAACAGGACTACAACGATACGGTCGATCTTGTTCGCCATGTCGGCTTCAGATCGCTGTTTACCTTTATTTACTCCAAGCGGGAAGGGACCCGCGCGGCCGTTATGCCGGACTTTACCGATCACAAAACCAAGGCGCAGCGCCTGAACGCGCTTGTCGCGATACAGGATGAGATCACTGAACGTCAGGAAAGCGAGTATGTCGGAAAAACCTTCCGCATGCTGGTGGTCTCAAAATTGGCGGACGGAAAATTTGAGGCGCGGATGGATGACAATTCCGCGATCACGGTCGAGGGCGACTGTCAACTGAACGCATTTCATAATGTAACTGTTACCGAACGAACGAAAAAAAGATTATATGGAAAGGTTGTATAAAAATGGACGACGATAAGATCATTGCAATGACCCGTGCGCTCGCAAAGGCAATTCAGATGGATGACCGCTACAAGGCCATTGAAGCGGCCAGAGAGCAAAATTCCAAGGATCAGGTTTTGCAGGACCTGATCGGCAGGTTTAATCTCGCGCGCTTTAACCTTAACGCCGAACTGAGCAAAAAAGAAAGCGACAACGCCAAAGTTGAGCTTTACAACAAAGAGGTGCAGGAGGTTTATGAGGAGATTACCAAAAATCCGGGTATGATCGCCTATTATGAGGCAAAAACCGGCATGGACAAGCTCATCACCTTCATTCAGCAGATCATCGTCGGCGCGACCGAAGGCCGCGATCCGGACACGATCGAGGAATCTGAATGCACCCACGACTGCGGCACCTGCGGCGGCTGCGGCTGATCTTTGCGCAATGCGGCGCGCGGGCCAGAGAGATCCGGCCCGCGCGCCTGCTGTAGTTTTCGGACCCTGTTTGAAGAAAAGCTGAACCGGACCCGTCCCTGTCCGGTCAGAAACAGCAAAGGGACCCAAATAAGCCGGCTGCGTGTCAGCCGGTGCCAAGACAGATTTCGGAGGAATAACCACACATGCCGCTGCCAGAAAACAATGCAAAACTGTCTCCGATGATGAAACAGTATCTTGAAATCAAGCGCAAGAATATGGACAAGATCCTGTTTTACCGGCTCGGCGATTTTTATGAGATGTTTTTTGATGACGCGGTGACCGCTTCCCGTGAACTTGAGCTGGTACTTACCGGCCGCGACTGCGGACTGCCCGAGCGTGCGCCGATGTGCGGCGTGCCTTTTCACAGCTATGAAAACTATGTTGCCAAGCTGATTGCCAAGGGCTATAAAGTTGCGATTTGCGAGCAGACGGAAGATCCTGCGCTCGCCAAGGGAATTGTGCGCCGCGAGATCATCCGTGTTGTCACACCGGGTACGGTTACGCAGAATAACATGCTGGACGAAGCAGAAAACAACTATATCTGCTGCGTATACAAAGCGGACGGTGCGGCAGGGCTGTGCTTTGCGGATATTTCTACAGGTTCGGTATACGCTACCGAAACCGCGGGCGGACATAATACGGTCGTCAATGAGCTGTCCCGTTTTGAGCCGAAGGAGATCGTTTGCAACGAGGCGGCGATGGCGGACAAAAAGCTTGGTGTTTTCGCGGAAAAGACACTGGGCGCTTCCCGCTCTTTGCTCTATGATGATTATTTTGATTCCGGCCGTGCGAAGGAGAGCGCTGCCGCCTATTTCAGCGAAGAAAGCTGCCGGGCTGTTTTTGACGCCCCGAAAGGGCTTGCGGGCCGTGCGCTCGGCGCAATGGTGCTCTACCTTACGGAAACCCAGTTTGGCGGCTCCAAGCGATTGACCGACCTTACCTATTACAAACCTACCGAGTACCTCGCGCTTTCTGCGTCCTGCCGGCGCAACCTTGAGCTGACCTCGACCATGCGGGGAAATGAAAAGCGCGGGAGCCTGCTGTGGGTTATTGACCGCGCGCATACCCCGATGGGAAGGCGCATGCTTCGTGCCTGGCTGGAAAAGCCGCTGCTGGACCCGCAGGAGATCAACCGCCGGCTGGACGCGGTCGAAGAGCTGTTCGAGGACATGCTGCTGTCGGTCCAGATGACCGACGCGCTCAAAGGCATTTTCGATATTGAAAGACTGATGACACGGGTCGTGTACCGCAGCTGTACGCCGCGCGACCTTGTATCCCTGTCTGCTGCGGCCGACCGCATCCGGGAACTGAAGGCGCTGAGCTGCTGCGCGCAGACGCCTCTTCTGCGCAGTCTTTGTGAGACGCTGGACCCGCTTGAAGATATCAAGGCGAGAATCGACAGTGAGATCGAACCGGAACCGCCCGCACTGATGAAGGACGGCGGTTATATCCGAAGCGGCTTTAACGCCGAGGTGGATGAGCTGCGGGGGCTTGTGCGCAATTCCAAAGCCTATCTTGCCAAAATGGAGGCAGATCTGAAGGCGCAGACGGGGGTCAAAAACCTTAAAATAGGCTACAATCGCGTGTTTGGTTATTACATAGAGATATCCAACGCAGCTCGGCTGGAAGCGCCTCCGGAGGGATTTATCCGAAAGCAGACGGTGACCACCGGCGAGCGGTATATCACCGAAGAACTCAAGGAACTGGAAAGCAAAATTCAGAACGCCGGCGACCGGCTGAATATTCTGGAGCGCGAGCTGTATGAGGAGCTGATGGATTTTATCCAGAGCAATCTCAAACGCGTACAGTCCACGGCGGCAGCGGTCGCAAACATGGACGTCCTTTGCGGCTTTGCAAATCTTGCGCGGGATAACGGCTATTGCCGTCCGGTGGTGGATGACGGTGAGGTCATCGAGATACAAAACGGACGTCATCCGGTAGTTGAGCAGGTATTGCGCGACGAACTTTTTGTTCCGAACGATACCTATCTTGATTGCGGCGGCCATATGGTCGATCTGATCACCGGCCCGAATATGGCAGGCAAATCTACATTTATGCGCCAGACGGCCCTCATCGTGCTGCTCGCGCAGATGGGCAGCTTTGTGCCGGCTTCCTCGGCCCATATCGGCGCCGTGGATGCGATTTTCACCCGCGTTGGCGCTTCGGACGACCTGTTTGCCGGCGATTCTACCTTTATGGTCGAGATGAAGGAGGTTTCCGAGATTCTGTCGGATGCAACCAGGCGCAGCCTCGTGATTCTTGATGAAATCGGCCGTGGAACCTCCACTTTTGACGGCATGAGCATCGCGCGCGCGGTCGTGGAATATATCTGCGACCGGAACGGGATCGGCTGCAAAACCATGTTTGCAACCCACTATCATGAGCTGACCGTCCTTGCCGATGAATTCAGCAACGTCAAAAACTACAATATTGCGGTCAAAAAACGGGGAGACGACATCACCTTCCTGCGCAGGATCGTGGAAGGGCCTGCGGACGAAAGCTACGGCATCGAGGTTGCGAAGCTGGCCGGACTCCCTGCGCAGACGATTGAACGCGCCAAGCAGATCCTTCATTCTATTGAATCGGATCAGCCTTCCCGGCCGCAGCAGACGGTTGAACGGAAAACTGAGGGCGCAGATGCAGGTGAACTTCTCGCCGCGTTGCAAACCATTCAGATCGAGACTCTGACGCCGATTGAGGCGATGTATAAGCTGAACGAACTTAAGCAGATAGCAAATCAGATTATTGAGAAAGAGCAAACGGAATATGCCGATTAAGGTTCTGGAAAAAAGCGTTTGCGAATTGATTGCCGCCGGGGAGGTTGTCGAGCGCCCCGCGTCGGTTGTCAAGGAGCTGGTGGAAAACGCCATAGATGCCGGCGCGGACGCGATTGAGGTAGAGCTGCGCCGGGGCGGGCTGGAATTGATCCGGGTTACCGACAACGGATGCGGTATTCCTGCCGACGAGGTACCGACGGCTTTTCTGCGGCATGCAACCAGCAAGATCAGCGGTGCGCAGGACCTGGACGGCATTGCAACACTCGGTTTTCGCGGAGAAGCGCTTGCGGCGATCTGCGCGGTCTCCCGCGTGAAGCTTGTTTCGCGCACGGTAGGCAGTGAAGAGGCAGCGCTTTACCGTATCGAGGGCGGGGAAGAGTGTGAGCGCGGAGTAACCGGCGCGCCTTGCGGCACAACGATTACGGTCTCCGATCTGTTTTTCAATACTCCTGCACGGATGAAATTCCTGAAAAAGGACGTTCACGAGGGCAATGCGGCGCAGAATATTGTCGAGCAGCTCGCGCTCTCTCACCCAGAAAAGACGTTTCGCCTTGTGCGTGACGGCAGGGTGGCCTTTTCCACCAACGGGCGCGGCGGTCTTGCCGCTGTGGCGTTTTGTGCGCTGCCGCGGGAAATCGCTTCCAATCTTTTGGAAATCAGGCCTGCAGACCCGCGCATCCACGTCAGCGGCCTGATCTGCAAGCCGCAGTATGGCCGCCCCAGCCGCAGTTTGCAGTTTGTGTTTGTCAACGAACGATTTGTCAAGTCGCGCTCGATCTGCGCGGCGGCGGAGGAAGCGGGAAGAAATCTGTTTATGGCCGGAAAACACCCGGCATTTATTCTGAATGTTCGGCTGCCTTTTGAGGATGTGGATATAAACGTACATCCGGCTAAAACAGAAGTCCGTTTTAAAAATGAAAGGGAAGTTTCATCCAGCGTGTACGCGGCGGTCAAGCTTGCTTTAGGCGAGTTTGCGTCCGGTTTTGCACCTCGCGCGCAAAGATCCGCGCAGACGACGCAGCAGCCGCCGCTTAAAAAGGAAGCGCCGGTATTGGTTGCGGATAAAAATCCGAAAGGCGCGGCGTCTGCTCCGATGAATCAGGCGCCTCTTTCCGCACAGATAGTCCAACCGCAGAAAGCCCCATTTTACAATGAAGTCACCGGCAGACAATTCCGGGAAATACTGGATCAGTTTGAGCCGAAGAAGAAGGATTCTTCCGGATATTCCGGCGCAAAATCAACCCGTATGCTGGATATTGAAGTAGAAGACGCAGACGCTTCGCTTAAGCTTGCGCAGCCGGTTGTGCCTTACCAAACCGCGCGGGAAAAAATCGCGCCGCTTCCTGACCGGGCGGCGGCAGCACGGCAGATAAATGCGCCTGACGTCCAAACAGTCTGCCTGCCGGAACAAAAGGAAAAAATCGAGGAAGTGTTGCAGGACAAGGATGCCAAGCAATTTGCGGCATTCGCAGAGAGCGCGGAGAAAAACGCCGGCAATGCTGCGATAGATAAACCCGCAGATAATCGTGAAGGTCAACCGTCGCCCGAACCTTCTGCAAAGCGGACCCAAAGCCTTGCAGAAGCTGCCCCGCCGGAACAGCAGACGCTGCTTGAGGGGGCCCAGCCGCCGCAGGCGCCTGCTCTTCGCTATGTCGGCGAATTGTTCGAAACTTATATCGTGGCGCAATACGGCGAGCAGATGCTACTGATTGATAAGCATGCCGCCCATGAGCGAATTTTGTTTGAAAAGATTCGGGAAACCGATACTGGATGCGCAAGACAGATCCTGCTGGAACCGGTGATCGCTTCGGTGTCCCGCGATGAAAAAGCAGCCGCGTTGGAAAACGCCGCGCTGTTTGAGCGCTTGGGGTTTGTGGTTGAAGATTTCGGCGAGGGGGAGCTTGCCGTGCGTGAGATTCCCACCTATATGAAAATTTCTGCGACGGCGGACGCGGTTGTACAGATGTGCGCACAGCTTTGTGCGTTCGCAAATGAGCCGACCAATGATGAGCGTGAATGGTTGTTGCATTCCTGCGCCTGCCGTTCAGCGATCAAAGCCGGTCACCGCTCGTCGTCGGCCGAACTGATCAGCCTGACGCAGGAGATTCTCAACAGCAGCGTTCCGAAATTCTGCCCGCATGGAAGGCCGGTTTACATAACCCTGACCCAGAAGGAGATTGAAAAACAGTTTGGCAGAGCATGAAGCACGACCAGCGATAATTGCCGTCTGCGGCCCGACCGCGAGCGGAAAAACCGAGCTCGCCATCCGCATCGCACAGGCAATCGGCGGCGAAATAGTCTGCGCGGATTCCATGCAGATCTATAGCCGTCTTGCGGTGGGAACGGCACGCCCAACGCCGCAGGAGCTTGCCGCCGCGCCCCATCATCTCTACGGAACCGTCCCGCCGGAACGAGGCTACAGCGTTTCGGATTATGTCACCGACGCAAAAAAGATTGTCCTCGATATCAGCGCACGGGGAAATGTGCCGGTTCTTTGCGGCGGCACGGGACTGTATCTTCGCGCATTCGTAAGCGGTGTCCAGTTCTCCGAAGCACCGACAGACCTTGCGCTTCGTGAAGAAATTCGACTTGAGCTGGAACGGCGCGGTGCTCAGGAAATGATCGAGGAGATCGCAAACTCCGATCCCGAGCTTGCCGGCACGCTGCACCCGAATAACCGCAAAAGAATCGTGCGGACGCTCGAATTGATTCGCGCAAACGGCCAATCGGTGCGGGAACTCAATGAAGCATCCATGCGCGGCGCACAGAGCTGCCCTTGCGTTACGGCCGTGCTGTACAGCGAGGATCGCGCTTATCTTTATGGCCGCATCGAACAGCGGGTCGACAAAATGATGCGTCAAAATTTGCTTGACGAGGCGCGTTTGGTGTATGATAATCGCGACAGATACAAAACCGCCGCGCAGGCTATCGGCTATAAGGAATTTTTTCCCTACTTTGAGGGGACGAAATGTCTTGCCGACTGTGTAAATGATTTGAAGCAGGCAACCCGCCGCTACGCCAAGCGGCAGCTTACCTGGTTTCGCAGGGAACCGGACGCTCTCTGGTTCGATATACGAAAAACAGGCTGTCCGCAGATCGTTGAGACGGTTTTGGAAAAATACAAACAGCTGTTCCAGAAACAGGAAGGAGTTTCCCCATGAAAAATATCAATTTGCAGGACGTGTTTTTAAATTCTGCGCGCAAGGAGAAAATCCAGGTAACCATTTACCTTACCAACGGATTTCAGTTCCGCGGCGTAGTCAAGGGGTTCGACAGCTTTACGGTCGTTCTCGAAAGTGAAGGACGGCAGAACCTTGTTTATAAACATGCCATTTCGACGGTGATTCCGTCCCGTTTTATTCCGATTCTTGACAAGGAATGCGAAGAGAGCGACGATGACTAAAAAGGCGGTAAAACTGCTTGTTCTGCTTCTGGCAGCGCTGCTGGGCTTTTATGTGGCCTATCAGGTTTACATGATTCTTTATCCGCCGTACAAAACCGAGATCGCTCTTTCGCAGACGATCTCGGACAGCGTGATTGTCGACGGCATCGTGGTGCGCAATGAGCTCGTTATTGAAAACAGTCACGACGGCATTGTCAACTATCTTGCGCAGGACGGGGATAAAGTTGCTGCCGGCGCTTCGGTTGCGCAGGTGTTTTCCACCGCGCAGTCCGCTGCGAATGCGCTGCGCATAGAAATCCTTCAGGACAGTTTGGATGTTTTGAGCAAGGCGGCGAATCTGGGACGCACTTCAGGAAGCAATTTGAGCTATATTGTGGCGCAGATCAGCGAAAAGACAAGCGAATATTCAGGCCGCATTTCTGCCGACGACCTTTCCGGACTTGCCGGGTATAAGGATGAGCTGACCGAGCTGCTGAACAGCTATGAACTGGCGTCCGGCGGCCAGATTGATTTTTCCGGTGCCATTGCCTCTCTTGAATCGTCCATTGCTTCCTGTAAAGCGGAGGATTATCAGCCGTCTGCCACCATACAGACTCCTGAAACAGGATATTTCATCTCCAGCGTTGACGGATTTGAGTCCAGAATCAATACGGAAAACGTGTACGAGATGAGCGTGGAAGAACTGGGGAAGCTGCTTGCGGAAGCACAGGAAAATACCCGTTTGGATGAGACGCATTGTAAAGTTGTTGCGGAGTACACCTGGCTTTATGCTGCGATGGTCCCGAAAAAATCCGTGGACAAATTCACCGTCGGGGGCAGATACTCGATCGATTTTAACTACGCACAGGTTGCCGACGTTCCGGTCACGGTGAAGCAGATCAATTATAATGACGCAGACGATTACGGCGTGGTCGTTTTCGAGTGCCCATACCTGAATGCCTCTATTGCAAAGCTCAGGTGCGAGCAGGCTACCGTATCCTTTATGGAATATGATGGCATAAAGATCAGCCGCAGCGCTCTTCGACTGGTGGACGGCGAACAGGGCGTCTACATAAAATATGGTTCGACAGTGGCGTTCCGGAAGGTGGACAAGCTATTTGAGACTGATGATTATATCATCAGCCGGCCCGGAACTGCCGACGGGGAATACCTTGCGCTTTATGACGAAATCATCGTTGAAGGCAAGGACCTGTACGAGGGGAAAGAACTGGGCAATTAAGACGATATTTTTATTGACTTTTTATACGCTTTATACGATAATAAGGTGTAAGTGTGTATAGCGCTCTTACGGACGGAGGATGATCATGGAATTTTTTGAAAAACTTGCCCAAAAACTTGGTCTGGATGATCCTGACGAATACGAAGATGAACCCGAACAGGAAGGCCCCTTCGACCAGGAAGAGGAGGAAGAGCCGAAAAGCAGCGCTTTTACTTCCAAAAAGGCCGGCAAAAAAAATAATATCGTAAATATTAACGCAACGGCGCAGCTTGAGGTTGTTCTGGTCAAGCCGGAACGCTTTGATGATGCAAGCAGTGTGGCCGATCATTTGATCAGCAAGCGCACGGTTGTTCTTAACCTTGAGTCCACCAACAAGGATGTAAGCCGCCGCCTGGTTGATTTTCTCAGCGGCGTTGCCTATGCGAACGGCGGGCAGATCAAGCGCGTTGCCAACAGCACATTTATCATTACCCCTTACAACGTCGGTATTATGGGAGATCTGCTGGACGAGCTTGAAAATAACGGCGTTTATTTCTAAATGCCCGTTTTGCTGCCGCCATACGGCGGAAATCTGCGCAATCTAAAAAATACTGGAATTTAATCAGGAGGAACAATCCAGATGTTTACACCGAGGGAAATTCGTGATACCGAATTCGAAAGAATTGTTCGCGGCTATAATCCGGAAGACGTGGACGGTTTTCTTGCACAGCTTGCCGACCAGATCGAGCAGCTTGAAGCCGACAAGGCTGCAAGCGAGAAAAAGCTTATGCTGCTGGCAGAAAAGGTCGATGAGATGCGGGAGGATGAGGGCCGCCTTCGCTCGGTCCTGATCAGCGCAGAGAAAATGAAAGAAAGCATCATTGCCGAGGCGCAGACACAGGCGCAGGCAATGTTGGCTGAAGCGCAGTCCCGTTCGGAAGCCCTGGTTTCCGAAGCGCAGAACCGCTATGATTCCATTGTCGGTGAAATTGCTGCTCGTTCCGCGCAGGAAGAAGAAAAACTCCGCACCCTGAGAAGCCAGGTTTCTGCCTTTAAAAACAGCATGCTCTCCGCTTACAAACAGCATCTGGAACTGATTAAGGAAATTCCCGAATTTGAATCTGAACCGGTCGATGAGCTGCAGCCTGTTGTTGAGCCTGCACCGCAGCCGGAACCTGTGGAAGAAGTGCCCGTGAGTGCTCCGGTTGAACCCGCGGCACCTGCTTTTACCGCGCCTGCTGCAGAGGTGCCCGAATCGCCGGCAATGCCACAGTTTGAGATGCCTGTTGCTCCGTCTGCTTCCGCTGCTGATCCTTTCGATTTCGGAAAGTTTGAAGCGCCTGCTCCCACCCCTCAGGTTGAGCTTAATGAAGTGAAGCCGGTCTCCTCCGCGTCCTCGTTTGCGTCTTTCATGGCGGATGACGACAGCAATATCCAGTTTGGAAAGATGGATTTTGGCGAAAGCTTTACTTTCGGCAAGGAATAATGTAATTTACATAGTTCCGGTTTTGTATAATCAGATAATTGATATAGCGGTGTTTGTGAAAGCACCGCTATATTCTTAGGCTTTGATATAAAATTCATGTTCAGGATTTAAAAAAATAATGGTTTTGACATTGGTTGTAATTTTGCTGCTGGTCGCGCTGGATCGGCTTTCAAAGGTGCTGCTTGCAGCCTATCTTGCGGATAAAGGTCTGATCGTCCTGATTCCAAAGGTGTTCGGTCTGGAGCTGCTGGATGGCGGAAACACCGGCGCTGCCTTTGGGATGCTTTCCGGAAAGACTGGACTTTTGATCATTCTGACGGCGGTCGTCCTGATCGTATTGCTTTATTCGCTTCTATTCAAAAAATTCAAATCACCCATATTAAAATGGGCTGTTGTGTTAATCGTAGCCGGCGGAATCGGCAACCTTTATGACGGCCTTGTATGTGGATGGTTGACGGATGTCTTTAAATTCCTGTGTATGTAGGTTCGCGTATTTAATGTTGTGGATTGCTTCGTTTCTGTTGGCGT
>CALWZE010000076.1 GCA_944385925.1 uncultured Clostridia bacterium | reverse complement strand
ATATTTGCTTCATCGTCCACGATTAGCAGCTTTGCCATTGCAGGACCTCCGTCTTTTCAGTAAGCAGATTGTAGTTTATTAATGTGAAGGTTTTCTGAACGCGGCGCGAAAACTGACGAATAACAGGCCGCACCGCTGGAAAAAACAAGAAAAGGACTTTTCCGAAAAACACAGATATAGTATACTGTAAAAACAGGTAAAAGTCATAAGAATTCCGCGCGCTTTGTAAGATGGGTGCGCGGCGTTTGTCAAGGAGTCCTAAAATGCAGCATGGTTTTTTGAAGACCGCAGCAAGAAGCCCGGAGCTTCGGGTTGCGGACTGTACTTTTAACGTGGATCGGATGATTGAGGCGGTGGACCAGGCGGCGTCGGACGGCGTCCGATTGCTGGTCTTTCCCGAATTGTCCGTTACCGGCTATTCCTGCGGCGAACTGTTTTTGCAGCGGACGCTGCTGGAAAGCGCAAAGAGAGAGCTTTTGCGGCTGTGCGCGGCGACACGCGGAAAAAACATGGTGGTGGCCGCCGGACTGCCGGTGGCGATGAGCGGCAAGCTGTACAACTGCGCGGCGCTCATGTGTGACGGCGTCCTGCTCGGCGTCGTGCCCAAGAGCTATCTGCCCAACGATACGGAATATTATGAGGGCAGGTATTTTGCGCCCGCGCCCGCCTTTCTGTCCGAAATTGAAATCGGCGGCGAGCAGGTGCCTTTTGGACGCAATATTCTGTTTGAGTGCCGCGAAATGCCTTCTTTTGTGCTCGCGGCTGAGATATGCGCCGATCTTTTTGTGGGACTGTCTCCGAGTGAATCCCATGCGCTTGCGGGCGCGACCGTGATCGTCAACCTCTCGGCGAGCGATGAGCTGGTCAGCAAATCCGAATTCCGGAAAAATCTCGTTGCCATTCAATCCGCAAAAACGACCTCGGCGTATGTCTATTGCAGCGCAGGTCCGGACGAGTCGACCGACGATGTGGTCTTTTCCGGTCACTGCCTGATTGCCGAAAACGGATCGGTCATTGCGGAAGCCGAGGCGTTTGGCTGTGGCCTTGCGCAAACCGAGCTGGATCTGGAGCGCATAGAGGCGGAAAGACGCAGATGCACAGCGCAGCGGCCGGATATTGCCGAGGAATATTTAAGCGTGGAATTCAGCCTCAAGCCGGAAGAGACGCGGCTTACCCGGGAAATCAGTCCCTGGCCGTTTCTGCCGCCGGAAGGGCAGAAACGTGCGCAGCGTTTTGAGAACATTCTCTCTATTCAAAGCGCAGGACTGCGCAAGCGCCTTGCGCATACCGGCTCTAAGATGGCGGTGATCGGCGTCTCCGGCGGCCTGGACTCCACCCTTGCGCTTCTGGTCAGCGTCCGCGCCATGCGCGAGATGGGCCGCCCGGCTTCCGACGTTCTGTGTATTTCGATGCCCTGCTTCGGCACGACGTCGCGTACAAAATCCAACGCCCAGCAGCTTTGCGAATCGCTCGGTGTCAGCTTCCGCACAATTGATATAGCCGCTTCGGTCAGACAGCATCTTGAGGATATCGGTCACGATCCGAATCAGACGGATACTGCTTATGAAAATGCGCAGGCGCGCGAGCGCACCCAGATATTGATGGACATCGCCAACGCCGAAGGCGGACTGGTGATCGGTACAGGAGATCTGTCCGAGCTTGCGCTCGGCTGGTGCACTTATAACGGCGACCATATGTCCATGTATGCGGTTAACTGCTCGGTGCCCAAAACCCTCGTTCGCCATCTGGTTCGTTACATTGCGGATTCGGATGGCAGCGCGCAGCTGCAAGCGGTACTGTATGATATTCTTGACACGCCGGTCAGTCCCGAGCTTTTGCCGACCGACGGAGAGGAAATTGTGCAAAAGACAGAGGATATCGTCGGCCCGTATGAGCTGCATGACTTTTTCCTTTATTATTTTGTGCGATTCGGCTTTTCGCCGGAGAAACTCCTGCGGCTCGCGCAGTACGCCTTTGCAGACAGCTATACGCCGCAGGTTATTCAAAAATGGCTCGGCGTATTTCTGCGCCGCTTTTTCAGCCAGCAGTTCAAGCGCTCCTGCGTGCCGAACGGACCGAAAATCGGGTCGGTTTCTCTTTCGCCGCGGGGGGATTGGCGGATGCCGTCAGATGCGGTAAGCAGCCTTTGGCTCAAGGAGTTGGAAAATGCGCAACAAGAATAAACGTTTGACGGCGGCCAACGCTTTCTGGGTGTTGGACGCCCTGGTAGTCGTGATCCTCGGCGTTCGGCTGGGCAGCGAAACTTTTTATGTCTACAGTCATCCGGAGCAGACCGAACTTGCGGAACACTACTGGATTACCGCAGGTGAGATCGTGGCGGATTTTCTGCCGCTTCTGATTGGCCTGACGCTGGGCGGCATATTGATGACGATTCTGGCACTTAAGGAGCAGAAAAAGCTGCCCGCGCCGCAGGAGATTCAGGAAGCGCCGTCAGCGGCGCAGGAGTGCTCCGAACCGGAAACGCAGGGACCGGCGGAAGAAACGGTCGGCGCTGCCGCCGGCAGCATTCACGAGGAAGAGAAGAAAGATACATAACCGTTAAAGAAGGAGAAAAGGAATGGCCGTTTACGAATTTGCGTGTGCCGATTGCGGCGAAGAGTTTACGGTAGAGCTTGCGATGAGCGAGCGGACTGGCGCCAAAATCGTTTGTCCGCAATGTGCCGGAAACAGGGTGCAGCAGGTTTACCGCGCCGTGCAGATCAGCACAGGGAAAACCCCGTGCGGGCAGGAAAGCAAACCGGGCTGCTGTTGCGGCGACTGCTGCTGTGGCCACTGAGAAACGCTGGCAGGCAAGCTGCCGCAAGGCAAAAGCGCAATGGCAGTTTGCATAAAATCAACAGCTAATAAAGAAAATCGGCCTCAAAAGAAGCGGAACGCTTCTTTTGAGGCCGATTTATTGTGCGTTGTTTTTGAATGCGGCAGCCAAACCTTTATTTCACGGTAACAAGTTCATAATCCATGCTGCCGACGCCGATCTTTTCTGCGTGCGCAAGGCAGCTGTACCAGTTGGTCGTTGGGGCAATGGCGGTGAAATGATCCTCGTGCTCATCCGCATGCTCCGCAAGAAGACTGTCCTCATAGGGAGGCATGGTGTTGCAGGCGTCTGTGCAGGCGTGATCCAGCGCAACCGGATCGAACGAGGCGAACATGCCGACGTCGGGGATAATGGCGCAATCGTTGGTTGCATGGCAGTCGCACATCGGCGAAATATCGATGGCAAGCGAAATGTGGAAATTGGGCCGGCCCTGTACGACAGCTTTTGCGTATTCGGCCATGCGGCAGTTGAGCAGATCATTTGCATTGGGGTTGGTCGGTGTTATGGCATGCACAGGGCAGACACCGATGCAGCGGCCGCAGCCGGCACAGCGCGTTTCGCTGATCTTTGCTTTGCGCTCAACGATTTCAATCGCGTTTTGTCCGCAGACTTTTACGCAGCTCTTGCAGCCGACGCAAAGGGTGCGGTCGACAACCGGCTTTCCGCCGTAGTGCATCTCCATTTTGCCGGCGCGCGAACCGCAGCCCATGCCGAGGTTTTTCAGCGCGCCGCCGATACCGGTCGCTTCATGCGCTTTGAAGTGATTCAGGGAGATGACGATGTCGGCGTCCATGACCGCGCGGCCGATCTTGGCCGCCTTAACATATTCGCCGTCCACGGGCACCTCAATGTCGTCGGTACCCTTCAGTCCGTCGGCAATGATAACGTGGCAGCCGACCGAGAGGGGATTGTAGCCGTGGGCATAGGCACAGTCCAGATGATCGAGCGCGTTTGTGCGGTAACCGACATAAAGCGTATTGCAGTCGGTCAGAAAGGGTCGGCCGCCCCGTTCCCTGATCATTTCGACCAGCGCGCGCGCATAGTTGTGACGCAGATATGCGAGGTTTCCCTCTTCGCCAAAGTGAATCTTGATCGCGACATATTTGTTGTGGAAATCGATTTTGTCTATGCCTGCTTTAACAATCAGGCGCTTGAACTTATCCAGCAGACTCTCGGCGTCCCGCGTGCGCATGCTGGTAAAATACACTTTGCTTGCTTCCATTTTGTTGCGTCCTTTCGATTCGTTTCAGTTCCTTTGAATATAGTATATCAGTTTTGTAAAATCAGGTAAATGAGAAATTCAGGGGATTTCGAAAATCCCTTTTCAGCGAAGACCCAACTCGTTGAGAATTTCTCGCTCCTTTTCACGGACAATGTCAAAATCGATGTTCGCTTTATAGATATCCTCAATTTGGTCGTGGGTCTGTTTTGCCTGTGAAAGCAGGAAACTCGCCTGATCCAGCAGCTGCAAGGTTGCCTTTCTGGAAAACCGCATGCGGTTTTTAGCCTGCGCCAGCCGGTTTTTGTCATAGAATCGCAGCATATTGACTTTTTTTGCGCCGTCCAGCTGTACAGGGGCAAAATAGCTGCTGAGCGTAAAGCAGAGACTCAGCGCGGGAATTTCAAGCATCTCGGTTTTGTCATAAGGACTCATCGGGCTTCGGCTGTCCGCAACCTCATAGCCGGATGCACCCGCAGCAACCCGCAGCTTTGCGAGCAGAAGGTGGGAGGCGGAACCGAATTTGTCGTCCAGCAGATAAACGTGGCGGCTGTTCGCCGAATTGTCCCGGGCGTAGCTGACAATCCCCTTGGGCGTGACAGCGGTCGAAAGGCGTACCGAGACCCTGCCGGGTTTGTCGGAAACCGGTGTGAAGAGTTTTTTTGTCAGCGCAAGCGCGTAACGCTCCAGTTTGTCGTGAAGGATGCATTGCGCAGCGCCGCGCTCGGCGTCGGCATACAGTGTGCCTGCCGCGCAGATGAAGCGGGATGTGCGTTCATGCAGGTTCGCGTTGGCCGAGAAAAGATCGCGCAAAGTTTCAAAGTTGCAGCGAAGCGCCTGCTTGTCGATGGTATCGTAAAGCGAGACGACCTCCTGCTTTGCGGCAGGGATGGAAGGCTCAAGCACGTGCGGCGCAGTGCCGTCCACAATGGCGAATTCAAGCTCGGGACAGATCACGCCATCCAGAGAATCGGGATCGCTGGAACAGTGAATGAATTCAATGGAATAGCCTTCCTTAATGATTCGCGCGCCGATCCGCCGCATCATGGTGGATTTGCCGCAGCCCGGTCCGCTTTTGATAATATAGGTGCGCATCGGGAAGTCGTTGTCGCAAAGCTGACGGAAAAAGTCGGCGAAACCGCCGGGAGAAGAAGCGCCTAAAAAATAATCGTAGTATTTCTGCATAAATTAACACCCTCTTTCACGCCATGGTATGAAAGAGGGCGGCAAATTGACACATTTTGCGCGCTTTCAACCCGAAGTTTCAGAAAATATGGCTCTGTTTAGTAAATCAGGCAGCTCAACAAAAACAGGGCGTAAATATGCGCAGGGTAAAAGATATAGAAAAAACGCTTCAGCCCGGGCCCGCGCAAGCCGTTATAGGCAAGCATGAAGGGAAGGCTGAAAATCATCATCCATTGAAAGTCGTAGTGCAGGAGGTAGTCGCACAGCGAAAGAGAGAGTCCCGCAGCTTTGTAAGAGGCGCTGATCAGCAGTCCGCCGGTCAGTGCAAGGGCAAACAAAACCGCGCAGAAGGAGGAATAAGCAACCGTCAAAGAGCGGCGGTTCTCTTTGCAGAAATAGAGCAGCACGCCCAGCAAAACCCAGACCGGACCGCCTTCATTATAAATAAGATTCGGCAGCAGCGCGCCCGCGAGATTCTCGGCACTCCAGAAAAAACGGCCCTCCAGCCAGAAACAAAGGAAGGTGGAAGCCGCCTGCAAAAGCAGAAAAAGGAGCAGCAGATTTATGCCTTCTTTGCGATCCCTGCGCAGCCGCTCTATTATTTCGACCGCGAAGCAGCTTAGCAGAATTGTCACGAATATATTGTTGATGATCGGAACGGGGGCGGCGGGCAACAGCGCGTTTAACAAAGCGTTGCCGATTCCCATGGCCGCGCCGCACAGATATAGGCGCAGCAAATGCTTGCGGCGGTCATGAGTGTAATGGTAGCCCCACATCGCGCAGAAGAAAAATATCGGTGCGCTCAGCCGCCCGATCCAGCGCAGGAACACCGGCATTCCGGGAAAAAATTCTCCGACGTGATCGATCAGCATAAAGCCGAGCGCAATCAGTTTCAGGGCCGTTGTGCTCATAGCTTCTCAGCACCGAACTGCGCGGCATATTCTGCGATTTTTTTGAAATCGTTCAGGGCGTCCGGCTTGTTGTTCGGATTGCGCAAAAGCGCGGCCGGATGGAAGGTGCCCATCATCATCACGCCGCCTTTCTGATAAACCGTGCCGTGATCGCGGGTCACGCGGAAATCGGGACTGATCATTTTCTGCGCGGCAATTCTGCCAAGGCAGACAACCAGTTTTGGTGAGATCAGCCGGAACTGGGCGCGCAGGTAATCTATGCAAGCAGCCTGCTCCTCAGGACGCGGGTCGCGGTTCTGAGGCGGGCGGCACTTGACGATGTTGGTTATATATACGTCCTGCCGGCAAAGGCCGACCGCGGTCAGATAGTCGTCCAGCAGCTTGCCCGCACGGCCAACAAAGGGAATGCCGGTTTCGTCTTCGTTCTGGCCCGGCCCTTCGCCGACAAACAGGATGGATGCCGTGGGATTCCCGTCCCCGAAAACTACCTTCGTTCGTCCTTCGCTGAGCCCGCATTTTGTGCATTGCAGACATTCCGCCCGCAGTTCGTCCAGATTCATTTCTGTTACCTCACACGGTTGATTTGTCCCATTATACCACAATCCTGCCGCAAACAGAAAACAGACAAATCGGATTTTGTGTGATAAACTATAGACGGAATAAACGAAAAGGAGAAGCGAAATGGGAGAACTGGAAAAAATGCTTGCTGGAGAGCCCTATGACTGCGGCGATCCGGAATTGCTCAGCCTTTGGCACAAGGCGAAAAATCTTATGCGGGATTATAATCGCACGGATTCGGAAAACCTGAAGGAAAAGAACAGAATCCTTGATGAATTGCTGGGCGGCCGGGGAGACAATCTGTGGATAACCGCTCCTTTTTATGTGGATTACGGAAAAAATATTTATTTCGGAGATCATTGCGAAGTAAACATGAACTGCACCTTTCTGGATGATAACCGCATTGAAATCGGAGATCATGCGCTTATTGCGCCGAATGTGCAGATTTATACCGCTTTTCATCCGACCAATGCTGATCAGCGGTTTCCACATGCGAGCGGGAGCGGATTTGAATTTTGCGTGACCCAGACCGCGCCGGTGCGCATCGGAAATTCCGTCTGGATCGGGGGCGGGGCGATCCTGCTGCCGGGCGTTACGATCGGAGACAATGTGGTAATCGGCGCCGGAAGCGTTGTCACTTCGGATATTCCCTCCAACACCGTGGCGTTCGGCAATCCCTGCCGGGTGGTGCGGGAGAATAAGTAGAGCGCGGGTTTTGCCGTATTTGGCAAAATAACTTGAATCGCGGCAAAATACGCGGTAAAATACAGATGGTGAAAAAATACTTTACATAACAAGGAGTCACAAATGGATAAGGTTCTCGTTGAAATTTCTGCTCGTCACATCCACCTGACCCAGGAGCACCTGGATATCCTCTTTGGTCAGAAGGATTATAAGCTCACCCCGAAAAAGAATCTTTCTCAGCCCGGCCAGTTTGCCTGCGAGGAGCGGGTGACCATTGTCGGCACCAAGAAAGAGCTCAAAAACGTATCGATCCTTGGCCCGGTTCGCTCTGCTTCCCAGGTTGAGATCTCGCTGACCGACGCGCGCAGCATCGGCGTTAATGCACCGATCCGCGAGTCCGGTGATGTTGCGGGTTCCGGTTCCTGCAAGCTGGTTGGTCCTGCGGGCGAAGTTGAGCTGGCCGAGGGCGTCATTGCTGCAAAGCGTCACATTCACCTCGATCCCGAAACCGCCGCTAAATACGGCGTAAGCGACAAACAGGTTGTCAGCACCAAGATCGACACCGACGGCCGTTCTCTGATCTTTGGCGACGTTGTTGTGCGTGTCAGCGAGAAATTCGCGCCCGCTATGCACATCGACACCGACGAGGGCAACGCTGCCGCGGTCGGCAAAGAGGTTTATGCGGAAATCCTTAAATAAGGGTTGATTTTTCACGACCGGCTGTTTTGCAGATGGCAGATCGGACGGTTTATGCTTGGGGCGGCATGATTTCGGTCATGCCGCTCTTTGAATAACTCTTGAGCGGAAAAAAGCGCCGGAATAAGTAATTTGATGAGAAAAAAGCGTTTGGATGCATTTTAAAATCTTTAAAAATATCGTTTGTGCAATTCAGCAAAAACACGCGCGATGGTTAACTTAAAGTAAAAAGATATCATGTTAATACTATAAGCAAAACAAACGCTTGGAAATTAGTGCGAAACGCAGCTATATAATTTGAATTCAGATATTTTTAAGCAGGCGGTAAAGGAAAAAGAAATTGATTTTTCCAGCGCGCTGCCGATGCGGAGTCTTTCCGGGCTTGTGTTAGCTTCGGATTTTCCGGAAAACATACTGTATCCGGGTCAACCATTCCAACACTTCGTTGATGAAGGAGAGAAAAATGCTGGAAGTCGTATTTACAGAAAGTGCCGGCGGAAGCCTGACCGTCGCGATGAGCGGCGGGAAGTGCATAGGTGGGGCTGTAGGTGTGGGAATTATTGGCGGAAAGGTTTCGCGGCGGGAATTAAAGCGGATGCAAAAAGAAGCTGAGGAGCGGGAAAAAATCGCCTGGGCACAGGCTGTGCCGTTAAAGGGCAGCCGCCGGGATATATTCTGTTTTTCCCTTGCGCTGAGCGTGGGCGAGTTGGATGCGCAGGGGATCGGGGAACACAGAGCGCGCGCACTGGACCAATTGATGCAGATTTATCCTGCGTCCATTCGGCCGGCTGCGGGGGAGATCCTTGCGCGATGCCGGCCGGAGCTTGAAGCTCTGCTGCGGCGCGCCGCAGACGGTGAGTCTCTGCGTATATGGTGCAGCGATAACCCCGATGAACGCTGCGGACTTTACTGGCTAATGGCCGAGCTTTGCGCGGCGGGCCTGGATAAGAGCGAAGTCACACTGGTGCCGCTTCCTGACTTTGAGAAAAGACCGGACGGAACGGCGGTTCAATATACAAGCTGGGGTGAGGTGGAACCTTATCAATGGGGCCGGATGGCGGAATACGGCAATGTGCTTCCCGCGGCCCTGGTAAGCGGCATGGCGGCGCATTGGAAACAGCTCGTGCGGGAAAACGCGCCGCTTCGCGCAGTGCTCGGCGGCAGGCTGGTCAGCGCGCCCGAAACTCTTTACGATTTCTACATCCTGCGGGAACTGGCTGCGCAGCCGCAGGAATTCATGCAGGCGCAGGTAGTCGGAAAGGTCCTCGGCAATTATCAACTGGGCATTGGGGACAGTTGGGTTGCGCTGCGCATGGAAAAACTGGTGCAGAACGGCTATCTGAAACCTGTGACCGAGCCCGGCGCCGACGATCCGATTTATCATCGCGTGCTGCGCAAATGCGGTGAGCAGCCGCGTGAGATTCGTTGAGAAACTATAGAGCGGGGGTGCTTTAACCATCTTTGTCTGAACGGAAAAAATTGCAGGCATAGCCTGCACATCGACAGGCAGAATGGAAAGAAGGTCAAGGCGAAGCATTTTAAAATGCGGTTAAGAAAGGTGCATTGATCCAGCGAGAGCGGACGGCGGTTTGCGCCCGGAAAAAAGACCAACAGAGACCGTTCGGGCGAGGAACCGGATATGCGCAAAGGTCTTCTTGCCACGGCGAGGCACGGCGGAACAGGGTCCGCCGGAATATAGGAGAGAGAAAAAGGAGCGGCGGCGCAGGGAAAACGAGCAGCCTTTTCTGAAAAAAGCCGCCTATCCGGCGCGGCGGGCAATTGTGAAAAAACAGTTGCTTTTGCACGCGCTTTTGGGTATACTATCTGAGGAATGACAGCGCCGCTTTGCGGTATAAAGACGGGTGAAGCCTGCGCGATGCAAGCTCCGTGAACCATGTCAGGTGGGGAACCAAGCAGCATTAAGCGGAATCTTCATGTGCCGCAGCCCACTTTGCCCGTCTTTATGCTTCAAAACCGTGCTGTCGTTTTTCGACTACCCGGAAAAAGGAGGCGGCGCGTGTGAAAATTGCGCTTTACCGGAAATATCGTTCCAAACGTTTTGCGGACGTGATCGGTCAGGAAGCCGCCGCAACCGCGTTGAAAAACCAGATTCGCAGCGGCAAGCTTGGGCACAGCTATATTTTTACCGGCATTCGCGGTACCGGAAAAACCTCCTTCGCGCGCATCCTTGCAAAGGCGGTCAACTGCCCGAATGCGCAGGATGGCGAGCCGTGCGGCGAATGCGAAATCTGCTGCGGCATTGATGACGGAAGCATTCTGGATGTTACCGAGATCGACGCCGCCTCCAACAGCGGCGTCGATAACATTCGGGATTTGCGGGATGAAACGGCCTATGCGCCGGCAGTCTGCAAGATGCGGGTCTACATTATCGACGAGGTTCACATGCTCACGAAAGAGGCGTTCAACGCGCTGCTCAAGATCATGGAAGAGCCGCCCGCACATGTGCTTTTCATCCTGGCGACCACCGAAATACACAAGGTGCCGGCAACCATTCTTTCCCGCTGCCAGCGCTTTGATCTCAAGCGGATTTCTCAGGAAGACATCGCGGCACACCTGCTGCATGTCGCCTCGCTCGAGCAGATCGACCTGACCGAGCAGGGCGCCGCGCTTATCGCGCGGCTGGCCGACGGCGCGATGCGGGATGCGCTCTCGATTCTGGACACCTGCGCTTCGCTGGGAGAAACGGTGGATGAACAGACGGTCGCGCGTCTGACCGGCCTCGCAAACAAGGATTATCTGTTCGCGCTTGCACAGCTGCTGCAAAGCGGCGACCTTTCCGGTATTTTTGTCAAGCTCGGCGAACTGTACGAGAACTCGCTGGACGCGACGCGGCTGTGTACCGAGCTTATCCGTCATGTGCGCAATCTGCTGATGGTTCGGCTGGCCGGCAAAGCAGCGCTGCGGGACTGCTCCAACGAGGAAGTGGAGCGGTATAAGCAGCAAAGCGCCCAATTTGAGACAGATCGGCTGCTTTGGATGCTGCGCGTGATGGGAGAAACAGCCGACAAGCTTGGAAACGCAACCGACCGAATGCTGCTGGTTGAGCTGATGTTTGTCCGGCTGTGCGGGCAGCAGCCCGCTGAGCCGCCGGAACGTATTCAGGCATCCGTACCGCAGACAAAACCAGTAAAGGCGGCCGAGAAGCCCGCAGCGCAGCCTGCACATGAGATGAGCGCTCCGGCGGGCGCCGTGCAAAGCACAAGCCCTGTTGACACTGCGCCGGGAGCGGCTGTGGCGAAAGAGATTCAGCAAAAGCCCGCTAATCCGCATCAGGCAGTACTGCTGGAGAGTTGGCCGCAGGTTGTAGCCAGCTTGCAGGCGAAAAGCGGCATGCTGTACGCCTTTCTTGCGGATTCCCGCGCTTACCTGACCAAAACGCATGTGCTGATCGAGGCGCAGGACATTTTTATGAAGTATGTGCGCGACCATGCGGATGCAAAAGACCTGATTAAAAAGGCGCTTCTGGAAGCCGCAGGTATTTCGCTGCCAATTGGACCGTATGACCCGCAAAAATACGGTGCGGTTCAGGCAGAACCTGTATCTGCCGCGCCTTCTCCGCTGGATGAGCTGATCGAGCGCGCGCGGGAAAGCGGCGTTGAAGTAGAAATCAGAGAATAATTAATACAAGGAGTATACAGCAATGAAAGCAAGACTTCCGCAGGGCTATGGACAAAGCCGGGGCGATATGCTCAAACAGGTCCAGAAAATGCAGGAGGATATGGCCGCTATGCAGGCCGAGCTTGCCGAGCGGGAATATAAGGGAACAGCGGGCGGCGCGATGGTCGAGGCGACGGTCAAAGGCGACCACACAGTCGTTAAGGTGGAGATCAAGCCTGAGGTCATTGATCCGGATGACGCTGAAATGCTCGGAGATCTCGTTGCTGCGGCAGTCAACGCAGCGATGGCGGCGGCGACAGAGGATTCTGAAAAGGAAATGGGCGCAATCACCGGCGGGCTGAATATTCCGGGCCTGATGTAAACGGGTATGGCATATAATATACCGTCGCTTGAAAACCTGATCGATAAATTTGCGTCGCTGCCGGGGATCGGCCGCAAAACCGCCGCGCGGCTCGCATACTGGATTCTTGCGCTGGATAAGAAGGATGCCGAGGATTTTGCGCGGGCGATCACCGATGCCCATGAAAAGGTGCATCAATGTCCGGTTTGTCACAACCTGACCGACGCGGGAAAATGTTCGATATGCAGCGATCCTGGAAGAGATCAGTCGGTGATCTGCGTGGTGGAAAGCCCGCGGGATGTCAATGCGATTGAGAAAACGCGGGAATACAAAGGGCTGTACCACGTTATTCACGGCCTGATTTCGCCAATGGACGGAATCGGACCGGAACAGCTGTATATTAAAGATCTGGTTGTGCGCGCGGCAAACGACCAGACGAAGGAGATCATCATGGCGACAAACCCGACCGTTGAGGGAGAGTCGACCGCAATTTACATCAGCCGACTGATCAAGCCGCTCGGCGTCAAGGTGACCCGCCTGGCTTATGGAATGCCGGTCGGCGGCAATCTGGAATATGCAGACGAGGTGACTCTCTATCGCGCGCTGGAGGGAAGAAGCGAGCTGTAAACTGCGCGTCCGGAAAGGAGGGAGACGGCATGGCGGAAAAACAGAGTTTTAAAACCATTGCGGAAAACAGAAAAGCACGTCACGAATATTTTGTTCTGGAAAGCTTTGAGACCGGCATTGAACTGTTCGGTACAGAGGTCAAGTCGATCCGTCAGGGCTCTGTCAATCTCAAGGAAAGCTGGGTGGATATCGAAAACGGGGAGCTTTTCGTGCGCGGGATGCATATCAGCCCCTACGAAAAGGGAAACATTTTTAATAAAGACCCGCTGCGGACACGCAAACTGCTGATGCATAAAAAAGAGATCATGCGGCTGTTTGGCAAGGTCAAGCAGGACGGACTGACCCTTGTCCCGCTTTCGATTTATTTCAAAGGATCGCTGGTCAAGATGCAGCTGGGGCTGTGCAAGGGCAAAAAACTGTATGATAAGCGCGCGTCCGACGCCGAGCGCTCGGCAAAAAGAGACATGGACCGCGCACTCAAAACCCGTTAACGGTTCGGGACTTGACGCGGCGCCGTTTTACTGCTAGTATAATACAACGCGGACGAAATTGTCCGCAGATATGGGGGCGTAAAGGTTTCGACGGGGATTTTGAAGCATGGGAAGCGGGCAGCGGCGGGGAACCGCTTAAAACTCTCCAATTAAAAATAGCTAACAACAATAAATTAGCTGTCGCGGCTTAAGCCGCGTGTCGCGGATTCTGAGACCGCGTAGGTCTTCGCGGCATAAAATTACGCGGTGAACGTGCGCAGGGCAAAGCTTTGAGCCCCGCCACGCATTTATGAAGCTACTGATCGCGCGGCCTGATCGCCGGCTTGCGCGTGAGGGAATGTTGTAGACGGTCTGCGCCCGGAGACGCCTGTGTGAATAGATTTTCGGACAGGGGTTCAATTCCCCTCGCCTCCACCATACGAGTTATAAACAAACCCTATTTCTTCAAAAATGGCTTTGCCATTACGGTTTGGTTATAACAGACAGAGAAAGTCAGCACGTTTTGTGCTGGCTTTTTTCTTTGAAAAAACCAAAAAACCAGAAAAACCACCTGCCCTAAAATTAAAAACGATAGCAGACAAGGGACGGCAAAATGGGCTTGTCAGGGACAGACAGTATAAAAATAAAGGGTTTTATCTTGTCACAATGTTTTTTGGATTTTGGATGCACCAGCCGTGGCTTTTTTGGCTTTTTGGCTTTTGTGCGGATAAAGCCTTATACACCAACACCGAAAAAAACCAAGCATTTGGTTTTCGTTGGCTTTTTCAGACAAAGAAAAGGGCAGCCGTGCCGCTGGCTGCCCTCTTTTTGTTAGATTATGAATGTTTTCCCGTCGGTCACGATCACCAGCACCCCGCCCCGGATGTAAACGGTTGCGGCCTCGCTGGGGTGGCTTTCCCGCGCCGTGTAAGGCTCTGCGGGTGTGGCCTGGGTTTCTTCCTGTTTGAGCTTCAACGTCTTGCGGTAGGTCGTTTTCGTCCCGCTGGCGTGGTCTTGCAGAACGGTTTCCAGCCCGTTGGTGGTGATGGTCAACTGTTCATTGTCCAGCAGCGTGACCGTTTCCCGCACAGGCGTGGGAGTGGATGCTGGCGCGTCTTTCGGTGCTGCGGTGCATCCCGCCAGCAATGAGGCTGCCAGCACGGCCACAAGTACAAGTTTTTTCATTCCTGTTTGCCCTCGCTTTCCTCGCTCACGTTGGTGGCCTGCATCTGTTCAATGCCGCGCTCCAACAGGCAAACCACCAATTTCACCATGATGGCGCTGCCCACTTCGATGAAGTCCCGGGGCGGCTTGTTCACGTTGCAGCAGTTTTGCACCGTTTCCAGCGCATCCGCCACGATCTCATGGAGCGGGCGGGGCAGGCTCCCGGCGTTGTTTGCATCCCGCAAAAGGGCGGTCACGGCCTCCGGGTCACCGCTCCGCCGGGCGCAAATTTCATGCAATACGACTTTGTTTTGCATTACAGATTCACCCCCAAACCGTCCAAAACGCTGCCGATATAATCGCTATCGCCCACATAATCAAACTCACTTTCCGGGGTGTTCGCGCTTCTAATATCGGCGGCAACGTGCCGTAACAGGTTATCAAGCGCAAGGTGCTTGCTCTCTGCCGTTGGATGCTCCGGGCGGTCAATATCGTGCTTTCTGGCGTATTCGTCCACCGTTGCCAAAATGAGGCTACTGTCCCGGTTTCGGTCAACAATCTGCTGCAAGGTTTCAGCAGTCAACGGAAAAGCACCGCTTAAAAGAGCAACGTCCGGGCGGCTGGCGTGTTCCGGGTTAAACTCTGCCCATCGGTCAATCTGCTGCCGGATTTCGTCCGTTGCTGCCTCAATGGCTTCGATGGTGCTTCTTTGCAAGTGTTCCCGGCTAATGGCAAGAGGCCCGTACTGTTCAGAGTACACCTCTTTTGTGATACGGCGGTTTGCAAGCTGGTTCCCCAGTTCCCGCAACTGGCTGTTTACGGTGGTGACCGTGCCTGTATAGTGCTTGCAAGCGTCAATAAGTTTCTGTTTTGCGTTCATGTAGTGCATTCCTTTCTTTGGCGATTTCGTGTAGTTCTTCAATGATCTGGTCAAAGTTTCCATCTACAGCCATTAGCCAAATGTGGGTATCTCCCAAGACGGAAACAAGGGCGGCTTCAAAGTCGGCCCGCCGGGTGCTTTGGGCGTACTCATAATAGCGTTGCTTTTGCGCCTCGGTCAGTTCGTCATAATATGTATGCTCACTTATGAGCCGCTCCACATCGGCATATTTGCCAGGCCGCGGGATGGCCTCCAACACGGCAAGGCGTTTTTTCACTCGCTGCATGGGTATTCCTCCGGGTGCTGTCGGATATACTCCAAAATGCGGCGCACATTCGGCGGCGGGTTTGGGTCTGCCAATGCACCAAGTTTCCCGTACGCCTCTGCCACAAACATGGCAACCGAAAGCGGGTCACATTCTGCAAGGGCGGTGGCCGGGTCGATGTCGGGGGAAAGCTGGTTTTCCAGCGCTTCCAATCGGTTTTTGATGTTCAATTCTGTTCACCTCTCTGGGCGGCCTCTAATGCGTCAAGCCGCTGTAAAATGTCGTTTTGCTCTGTGTAGCGCAGGGCGTTGGAAAGCACCATGCTGGCGGCATTTAATCGCACCTGTGGGGCGTTTTCCGTATCGTTGAGAATGTCCCTTGCCGTGCGGATTGCATCCAGCAAAGCGCCTTGCAGCGCCCCGCAAGCGGCGGTCAGATTTTCCCGGCGGTGTTCGTCCAACTTTGCCTTAAACTCTGGATTGCGCAGCCGGGTGTATATCGGCTGTGTGGAGCACCCCAGGGCTTTGGCGGCGGCTGTCGGGCTGCCGTAGGCAATCAGGGCGGACAGGATGGAATCATCCGATAATTTCAAGGTTTGCACCCCCTTTCTGTGTGAGCGTTTTCAATCCCACATACCATAAACAATTACAGGATGTACTTGCCAGTTCCCGTCTTGATTCCGACGCACATACCCGGCGGCGGCCAGTTCCTCCAAAATAGGAAACATATCTTTTGCACGTTTTACCCGGCGGCATCGGAAAAGGTGGTGCAAATCACTTGTGGTAAAGCAAACACGCTCGGTATATTTGTTGCGCATACTTTGGGGCATTTCTTTAAGTCGCTTTACAAGGGCGGCAGCGTCGCTTGCCGTACCCGTTTCACCTGTACCGGCATACACGGAAACGCCCGTTTTCAAGTAATAGATTGCAAGCTGGATGGCCTTTTGTACGGTGTCGCTGTTTACGTCCGCCTGTGCGGCATCCGAACCGTGCAAGGCGCAATGAAGCAGCCCGGCAAGGCGCATGGCCGCGCCAAAATGTTTGCCCGCAAGGTCACTGTATTCCCGGTATGTGCTGCCCAGTTCTTTCTCAAACTCGCTGAAATAGTCTGCCGATACATTCCCGGCGGCCTCGGTCAAGCCAAGCGGCTGCGGCTCTTGGCAGGAAACAGAAAGCAGGTCATACAAAAGCGCCCTGTATTTCTCTTTTACGTTGCTGTCCAGTGGTTTGGTGTTATAGGCGCGTTCACCCAACCGGCTGGGCGGCGTACAGTACAGGAACCGCGCACAAAGCCCGGTTTCCCGGAAAGCCTTGTTTTTGAGTACGTCAGTCAGTACACCAATTTGAACGCACAGACAACAGGTTAAGGCGGGCTTGTCGATGGCCTCCTTGCGGCCCCGGCGGTCTATGCGGATAGGGTCACCGCTGTGGGCTTTCAAAAATGTGGACAAGTTCGGCTGCCCGTTGGAGTAGCGCCCGGCTAGATTGCCGAAAATACCGCCCTCTGCCGAAAAAATGGAAAGAATCCCGTGGTTTTCTGCCAACAGACTGGCGGCCACTTCCGGGGTTACATCGTCCGCAATAATGCACACCGGCTCCACCACCGGCAGTGCATCCATTTCCCGGCGCTTGTCCGCCATGCGTTCGGCCTTGTCTGGTTTCTTGTCCCGTTTGATCTTTGCTAACTCGGTTTCCAGCGCCTCCCGCTGGTCTTTGTATGCCTGTATATCAAACGCCCGGCGGGCGTTCTCCTCGCTCTGAAAGCGGTACAGTGGCGCAGTCATCAGGGCAAGAGTGGCGCTTTTGCGTTCCGCCGGGTCGGCTGCAATCAGGGTATAAAGGTTGAGTGGCTCCAGGTAGTCCGGCTTTGGTTCAATCTCAAACTTCCCGGCGACGGCGGCAGCCAAACAGGCAAGAGCCATTGTCCCGGCCATTGCGGGGCTTGTCTGCGTAGTTTCGGCAACCCCGGCGGCCATATCTCGCAGCACCGGGGGCAGGCTATCAAGGGGAAAATCCGGGAGCGCTGGCGTTTCTGCGGCCAGTTCCGGCAGTTCCTCCGGCCAGCCATCGTCCACCGCTGAACGCATAAGAAATTTATTGGTGAGGTCAGCATCGACCAATTACGACACCCCCTCTCCGTGCTGTTCTCGCTCCCAGGCTTCATATTCGGCGCGGTGGGTCTTGATGTACGATTTAACCGCTGAACAGATGCAAAGGGCAAAATATTGGGCTTGCTTGTCACCTAAAACCGCTGCACCGTTTGTAAATACGGTCATGGTATTAGGCATTGTTATCTTCCTTTGCTACGATCTTTTTAATGCGGTTTTCCCAATAACGTTGATTGTACTCTTTAACCTTATCGCGATTTGCGGCTCGCCATGCCTTGTGATATGCGTTTTTGGCAGCTTTGGCGGCTGATTTTAATTCTTTATCGTTCATATAAAGCACCTTTCTATGTATGTTTGTGTTTTCGTTTTTCTTGACTTTATAGCATCGATGCTTTATACTAAAGTAAATAAATGAGTTATCTTTCACTTTAGTATGATTTTATTATAGATAACAATAAAGAATAACACAAAAATATTCACCAATATATAAATTGGTGAATATTCATGAGAAATTTCACTATAGAGAGGCTGGCGGTTGCGATATGAGCAACAGGAAAAAAGTGTACACGGTAGATGGTCGTAATGTCGACAAAAAGGCAAACTCAAAGGAAGGGGTTGCTTTTGCTAAAACGTTAAATAAACTTTTAGAGGAAAAACAAATTTCAACCACACAAATTATAAAAGACTTGCCGATTTCTCAAGGCTCAATTTCTGGATATCGAAATGGAACAAAACAGCCGACACTCGGAAACATCATTCTACTAGCTAATTATTTGGGTGTTGATTGTAATTACCTTATGACGGGGGTATCATGCGAGAATAGTTCAATAAATAGGGAAATAGGCCTCTCTGAGTTGGCTATCGCAAGAATCCAAAAGTTAAAAGAAACGGATAGAATGGAATGGGGACTGAGTGTATTCAATAAATTTATCGAAAGTGATAAATTTGAGGAACTACTCTGCTATTTAACAGACTACTGTACAAAGAAAAACGATTCTATATGGGAAGGGTACTACAAGATTTATACTAGAGATATTGCAGAAGCAAAAGTAAACTCGGTACTTCAAGAAATAAAAAAAGAACTGGTAGAATATTTTTCTAATAAACTAGATACAGATGATCGGATGTATTATTCTTTTCTCCACTCGATTTACAATGAAGGAAGAATTACAAAGGAACAATATGAAAAAACTGTTCGTGAGTATGACAAAGGAAACTACGACTATAACCCATTTAGTAAAGACAACAAATGAATAGGCATGGAGGGGCAAAATAATGAACGCTGTCATATACGCCCGCTTTAGTTCCCATAATCAGACAGAACAAAGCATTGAGGGACAACTTAAGGTCTGCTATGAGTTCGCCCAAAAGAACGGCTATACAGTCGTAGGTGAGTACATCGACAGGGCGCTTTCGGGCACGACAGACGCCCGCCCGGATTTCTTGCGAATGATTGCAGACAGCGACAAAAAGGGCTTTCAGTATGTGCTCGTGTACCAGCTTGACCGCTTTGCCCGCAATCGCTATGACAGCGCAACTTACAAGGCAAAACTCAAAAAGAATGGTGTGCGCGTTCTTTCGGCCCGTGAGAACATTACAGACGATGCAAGCGGTATTCTTGTGGAGGGCTTGCTGGAGAGCATGGCCGAGTATTACAGCGCGGAACTTTCGCAGAAAATCCGGCGCGGCATGGATATCAATGCGGAAAAGTGCCTAAGCAATGGCAGCAATCCGGGCCTAGGCTATCGCGTTGACGCGGAACGACGGTTTTATATCGAACCAGAGGAAGCGGCTGTAGTTCAAGATGTGTTTGAACGATATGCAAGCGGTCAGACAGTGACAGAAATATGCGCGTCTTTGAATGCACAGGGAGTAAAGACTTCACGCGGGGCAGCGTTCAATAAAAACTCTTTGCGCACAATGCTGCAAAATAAAAGGTACATCGGGGTATATAAATATAGAGATAAGGAAACTCCCGGCGGGATGCCTCGTATTATTGAGGATGATCTGTTTTATAAGGTACAGGAAATTTTGCAGAAAAATAAAAAGGCTCCTGCTCACGCAAAGGCGAAACAGGAGTATTTGCTTACAACGAAACTTTTCTGCGGTAAGTGTCGGGATATGATGACCGGCGTCAAAGGAACCTCCCATACAGGAACGGCTTATTATTACTACAAATGTAACAATGCAAAGAAAAAGCTGTGTGATAAAAAGGCGGTACAGAAAGACTACATAGAAAATCTTGTGATTGCCGAGTGTCGTAAACAGCTATCGACGGCAAATATAGACAAGATTGCGCATGAAGTGGTGGCACTGTGTGAGAGGGAGAAAGACACATCGGGAATTAAGCGAGTTGAAAAGGCAATCAAGGAAAATGAGCGCAAGCAAAAGAACCTAATGGCTGCCGTTGCCGAGTGTGAGATTGAGAGCGTCCGAAAATCTCTGTATGCTGAAATTTCCAGATTAAACACTGAACACGATACACTCAACAATGAGTATGCAATCGAAAAGGCCGGTGTGGTTTCCCTTACCATTGCAGAGGTGAAGTTCTTCCTGTCACAACTGAAAAAGGGCAGGGCAGACGATATCAGCTACCGCAAAACGCTAATCAACGTCTTTGTGAATGCAGTTTATCTGTATGACGATAAACTCACGATCTTCTTTAACTCCGGGGACAAGCCTGTTACCGTAGACGCGGATTTATTACAGGCAGTGGAGGAAAACAGCGGGTTTGCTTTTGAACCGAACTGCTCCACCAAAGAAGCACTGCAATTTTGATACAATGTGTATCAGGGTTGCGGTGCTTTTTCTTGCTCTTTTCAGAATAATTCTGATAGTATAAAGTAAATCTGGTATTCAGGAGACGGATATGAAAAATCAACGCATTTTATTGCCCTATTTATACGCCCTTATCACCATTGTCTGTACCTTCCTGGTAGGTCAGCTTATCCTGTGG
>CALWZE010000075.1 GCA_944385925.1 uncultured Clostridia bacterium | reverse complement strand
CCGGTGCACTCCAGAACAACGTCAACGCCGATCTCGCCCCAGGGCAGGTTGGCAGCGTCTTTCTCGCTGTAGATGGTGATTTCCTTGCCGTCGACAACGATGGAGTTCTCCTTCGCCTCGACAGTGTGACCCTCATAACGGCCCTGTGCAGAGTCGTATTTGAGCAGGTGCGCAAGCATCTTCGGATCGGTCAGATCGTTGATCGCGACGACCTCATAGCCCTCGGCGACATGCATCTGACGGAAAGCAAGACGGCCGATACGGCCGAAGCCATTGATTGCAACTTTGATTGCCATTTTGATGTTCCCCCAAAATTTCAAATTATTGCGTATATATTATATCAAAAGAGTTTGTCCAAAACAATGGATAAACTCCATGAACAGACAGAAATTCTTGAAAAAATTCCCGTACAGATTGACGATTTTTTCACGAACTTGCGGTTTTATCAGACCATAAAGGTGTTGAGAATGAAGAAAACGCCGCACAGGGCGATGAACAGGATGGTACCGGCATTCAGCCAGACGAGGTTGTTTGTGATCGGGCAGGAGAAGGTATAGCGCGGTCCCTGCAGCCGGATCTCCTTTGCTTTGACGATGGACCAGATGACGGCGAAAACCATCACGCCGATGCAGAACATGCTCAGCAGCATGGCGCCTATCATGCCGCCCTGTTCGGTTGCGGCCAGGGTGACGACCGAGCCGAAAAAGTTCACCAGCATGTGCAGGATGATCGAGTATTTGACGCTGCCGGTGCGCAGGGTTATATAGGCAAAGACGAAGCCGATCGCCGCGGCATAAAAGAACTGATAGAAATTCATGTGGTAAAGGCCGAACGCGATGCCGGTATAGAGAATCGCGATCCGGTCTCCGAAGGGCTTCACCCGGTCGAGCAGAAGTTTGCGAAAAACCAGTTCCTCAATGATCGGAGAGCAGATGCTGACGATCAGGATATTCCAGAAAAGGGTGCCGCCGGACATCAGGTCCACAACCGTGTTGGGAACGGTGCTGCCCCGAAGCAGGCTGACCAGGGTCATCAGAAGGTTGCCGAAAATATTGAAGATATAGGTCACGCCAAGGGTGTAGAGCAGACAGAGGGCCAGCTTCCCAAAACCAAGCGGCTTTTTCGGTTCCGGCTCGCAGACCGGAAGATGCCGCACAAAGAGCCAGAGGGTGGGCAGACCGAAAAAGTAAAACATGGTGATGGAAAGATAGGTATAGGCAGTGGTATTGACAAAGGACGGATCGATCAGCTGTGCGATGATCGTGTACAGAAGCTGCGCGCTGACGGTGGCAACCGTCATGGCAAGCAGACCGAAACCGAGCATGTTAAAAGTTCTCTTTTCCATTTTGTCTCCTTTATGTTTATTTTATTTGCTGCTGCGCGGGCAATTTTTCCCGGGCCTGGAAAACAATTAAAAAATTGTCTTCGGCGCAGCGCAGACGGCGAAAGAGTTTAACCGCCGGCTGCCGGCGATTGGATCGCCCTGCGCCGGTCAAGCGGCATCTTTCGCTGTTTTTTTCCGCGCAGCGCCATTTTCAGACGAATTCTGGCCGTCCGATACAGCGGTAATACATTATTATACAGATAATACCAGAATTTTTTTTGAATAAAATCGAATTCCCCTATAAATTCGACATATTTTCCGCCAAACTGTCGTTTAAACTCATGTAAAGACCGCAGAGGACTGTCGTCAGGGTTGCCAACAGTGCCGAACTGGTCGAGCAGGCGCGCGCCCTGTCGCTTTGCGTCGTGCAGCTTTTCGTAATAGACCCGGTTGTTGATAAAGGTCTCGCTCATGAGCTTGTCGCTTCCGGCATGGACTGCCCAGGATTTGTCGCCGTAATGGATGACGAAGTGCGCGCTGATAAAGGCGCCGTCCGGATATTCACGGGCATAGTTTTCAAACTGTTCGATTTCCCGCAGCAGCCGCTGCTCCGTAAGGTGGGACTCGTTGAGCGGTCCCGGCTTTTTGATAGTTTCCCGCTTTTTGAGCAGCGCATCCAGTTCGGCTTTCAGCATCTCGACCGTTTTGGCCGGATCGACCTTTCCAAGATAGAGATTGGCCATCCCGTATTTGTCCAGCACATCGAACATGCTCTGATAATAGCTTGCGCTGTAGCCGACGAATTCGTCCCGCTCGCTGGTAATCGTGATCAGACGGTGCAGCTCTTTGACCTGCCCGCTTTCGCCGCGCAGCACCTCGCAGGCATAGCGGTGGGACTTCTTGACGTTCTTGAGAACATTGCCGACGATCCGCTTGTCGATTTCGGCGTCGTCCGGCGTCAGATCAATGCGGATGGTAAATCGCGGCTGACGTCCCTCAAAGCCGAGATTAAATCCGCGATGCCTGAACCCCAGCGATTTGAGATGCTCGATCAGCGGCGTGTTGTCAAATCCACCCTGCACGCCGTTGCCGTGCGGGTCGATCTCGCGCCGCTCAATATCCGGATCGATCTTGAGAAACATCGCGCCGCATTGGGCGGTATAGGCAAAAACCGCGCGGCAGAATTCGTCCAGCAGCGGGCGGTCGAAAAAATCAACCACAAAACCGCGCGGCGAATAGAAATAAGGCGGAAACATCGGCGGCCGCCTTTCCAGCAGCAGCGCCGCCGCACAGAGTTCCCCCGCCTCGTTCTCCATCCCGACCAGATGGGCTTTGAGCCCCTTTTCCCGCTCGTTCAGCTCGCCCCAGGCGGCGGACTGCATAAAGTGGGATTTGGTCGGATGACTGCGCACAAAGGCGTCGTACCTCTGCGGATCTACATTCTGGATAAATTTCATTCTATATTACTCTCCAAAAAGGCTTTTATTGCCGCAAATTGCAATGGATATTATACCACAAATGCCGAGTAAAAAGAAAAAAAGCCGCATACAATAAAGCAGTGCCCTCTTTCCTGTCTATAGTTTGCGCTGCTTTAACAGTTTCAACCATGTTTTCAACATTCAGTAATTTTACCACTGGTAAATACAAATTTTAGAATAAGCAATGGTCAGATCGTATTCCCGCCGCTTACGAAAAAGCGGCTTGTGTAAGTGTATCTGGAGGACGGAGGAAGAAAAAATGGCACCGATGAGAAAAAGAATACAGGAAGATGCAAAATTCGACAAAATATGCTATATTAACTTTGTTGACCCCAATTACAGATTAAAAGGCGGTCTTATGGATAAAAGCAGGATGGACAACGTAATCGCGCTGTATCAGGATGCCGGCTCGCCGGTCGTCCTGTTTGATGATGCAGGCGCGCTGCTTTGGAAAAACAGGGCCGCATCGGATCAGTCGTTTGACTATGTGGGCTCTGATCTATTCGCGCAGGCTGTGTTTACCCGGCAGACAAAGGCCTCTCTTGCGCGGACCGGTTCAGCTTATGTCCGTCCGGGCGCGGCCTTTGCAAATATGTCCGGCATTATGCTCAGCTGTCTTGCGGGCGGCGTGCTTGCGGTGTTCGACCGCTCCGAAATGGGTTCGCCGCTGCACCAGCGCTTTTCAACCGACGGGTTTGACAGCTTTTCCAATCTCGTCCGCACCAGCCTGGACCGCCTGACCCTCAGCGCGACTTCGGCGGAATACGCGGTGGATACGGATGATCCGGATGTGGAACAGCTTTTTGCAAATATCAGGCTCAACGCCTATCAGATTCTGCGCGGACTGAACAACGCCTCGCTGCTTTCCAAATATGCGTCCGGTACCCTGACGCTTAACCGGAGCAACTGCGATATCGGCGAACTTACCCGGGCGCTCTGTCTTTCGGTGCAGAGCGTGCTCAAACGGCATATGGGAATTGAGGTAAAGGTCAAGGGAGCGCCGGTGGTTGCAAATGTCGATCTCAAGCTTTGCGAACGCGCGCTGCTGAATCTGCTGGCCAATGCGATCCGCTATACAAGGGACGGCAACCGGATCGTCGTGACGGTCAGCGAAAACGCCGGCCTGGTGCATCTGGTTGTCCACGACAGCGGCGCGGGGATTCGGGAGGAAAACACCGCGCTGGTTACCAAGCCTTATTTTTCCTGCGAACCGGCAGATGACGGCGGTCCTGCGCCCGGTCTTGGTCTTGGGCTTTCGGTAGCGTCTGTTTTTTGCGAGACACACGGCGGCGCGCTGGTACTCAACAGCCGCTTCGGCGAAGGAACGACCGTCGCGCTTTCTTTCAGGGCGGATCTGTCCGATGAACCCTGTTTCCGTGCGGCAGTCAGCAGTTATGTAACCGACCGGTTTTCCCCGCTGTATATCGAATTGTGCGATCTATGCGAGATTCCAAAATGATTCATTAAAAAGTCCGCGCGGTACAATGCCGCGCGGACTTTTTGCATACCGCTGCACTGCCCTGAAAAATTCCCTGGTATAACTGCGGAAAGCAGGGGAAATCCGTACATACGACGGAATTTCTCTTCAACGCCTGCCGGTTTGAAAATTTCTCTTTTATTGCTTTTTGGGTGTCGGACGTTTATTTTGGGGTTTTGACAATCAGTACTCGCCGATCCGGTCTGACTGTTGAAAACCCGGTTGAAACTGTTAAAACTTCAACGAGTTTACCGTTTTGTTGTTCAAACAAGGGCGGACAAGCCCGAAAAATTGGGAATGTCATCGGTTTAACAAAGAAAAGACTGTTGAAAAGACTGTTGAAACGGTTAAAAGTATCTCGCACCCGGGCGTTTCATGACCTGTAATCTCAATTTTAAAATGAACAAAGAGTAGTTTTTTTCGGCCGTTTTTTGCTGCAAAAACCTTGAGGCAAACATATAAAAAAACATGTTTTCAGCTTACTTTGCCAAATGGAAAAAATGCTGCCGGCTTATTTTTTTCCATTTAAAGAGTCCGGATAAATAATAGACCATTGAAAAAGAAAAATTGGGCACAAATGAACCAGAGGGTGTTTAAAAGAAAAAAGCCAGCGGAAACCCGCTCAAAACATAAAAAGGAATATTTCCATTTGACATTCACTTTTCACGGGAAACTGCTTTTTAACTCTGCCTATTTAAGAAAGCGGTAAATCCGGCGGCAATCGGTTCCAAAGCGCAATCACAGAAAGAACCCGGCGATTTGTCAGAGATAAGATTTTTAAAGACGGCAAAACATAAAAAAGAATATACCGTTTGAAGTTTTCTTTTTGCCGAAACCCGCTTTTTGAGTTTGCCTGTTGAAAAAATTGGGAATCCTGCGGCAATCGGTTCCATAGCGCCACCACAGAAAGAACCCGGCGATTTATCAGGGAAAAGTCCCTTAAAAACACCGGGTTGTTTAGATTTTTCAGTTTTAATTCCGTGAAACGAAAATTTGACAGTCGCGATCAGCTGAATTTGATTTTGTCCAGCGAGTAATACTTTTGCGCGCGCTCATCGGCAGAGACCTCAAAAGCAGCGGTTGCCTCGGCCATCAGGGCTTCAAAAGGCTCAAGACCCATGTTGGTCACGATCTCAAGATCATAGGTTTCCTCAGTGTCTTCAGAGGAAAGACCGATATTGCGATAGAGATAATAAGCTCCATCCTTCTCAAAGAGATGGTAAGCGTTATCGGTCGTTGCAATGACGGCGGCGACAAAGTCAGCGTCAAGACCCTGAGAATTTGTGTTGACCAGGGTATCGGTGAGATAAAGTTCCTCGAAACTCTCCTCATTGACTTCGGCGCTCGATCCGGTCTGCGCGAGTACATCCGCGTAATGCTCAAGATAAAGCGCGAGCAGCTCTTCCTCATTTTTAGCCTGCGCCATCAAAGCGGCAACTTCGCCGATTTTGGCAAGCTTTTCGCTGTCCAGGGTATAGCCGTTGGAATCGGTGGTCGGGAAGGTGATGTAATCGATTCTCGTGTAATTCTGCTCGAAATAAGCCTGCTTGTCCTCCTGGCTGATGGCGTGTTCGCCGTCCGCACCATAAAGCGCCTGAATCAGCTGGCTCTGCTTGTAGGGCAGCTTCTGCATCTCCAGGAAAGTTTCATAGCTGATACCGTTTTTCATATAGAAGGAGCTGTAGCTGTTCCAGGCGGAAGTCGCCTGATATTCAACATAGTATTCGTTGAACGCGTCCAGCTCAAGGCCAAGCCGCTCGAATTCCTGTTCGATATAGACGCTTTCCTTGCAGCTTTGCAGGGTGCTGTTTGCGATCCATTCCCGCGCAGGGGTACCGTCGATTTCCACGTTGAAGATGTCGGCTCCGGTAACCGTGCTGTCGCCGTAAGCGTCGACGGCGGCAAAGGTCGCGTCCAACTGGTAATAGAGATATCTGCCCGCCTTGACCGGGGTGCCGTTGATGGTCAGGACCGTTTCGGGATTATACCCGCATCCTGCAAAAAGGGACAGACAAAGCACAGCCACAGCAAGCGCGGCAATCAGTTTGCGTATATTCAAAATCATATCCTCCGAAATGAACGTACTCTAAAGGAACATTATACAGGATTTACACGGTATTATCAATTCTTTTTACTGCCCGGTCCTGTTCTTTCCCCGGTTTCTTTCAAAGAAACCGGGCCGCCGGAGGCAAAAAGATGCTCGATACAAGCAAAAAGCCGTATCCTGAATGCGCAAAGCCCCGGGCGACGGCAATAAAAAAACAACCTCGCCGCCCGAAAGAGCCTTCCCTTCCGCGCGGCGCAGACGGCGAAGCGAACGAGCGGAAGCCCTGCGGACTTTCGCAATGATCGCGGGGCGGCTGCAAGAGCGCGGACGGAAAAGCGCAGCAAATGACGCAACGCCCGACGGTATGCCGACTCGTTCTTTCCCCGGTTTCTTTCAAAGAAACCGGGCCGCCGGAGGCAAAAAGATGCTCGATACAAGCAAAAAGCGTTACCCTGAATGCGCAAAGCCCCG
>CALWZE010000074.1 GCA_944385925.1 uncultured Clostridia bacterium | reverse complement strand
CATTCTCTGTGTTGCCGTAAACCGACGCATAGGCGATCATAACGCCTTTTTCTTCCGGCTGGTAGCTGCTCCAAAGCAGATATTTCTCAATATAATCGCCGAGATTGCGCCGCCAAACAAATCCGTGCAGCGGGCAGATCATTTCGATTTCCAGCGCGGAGGCTTTTTTAAGCAGTGCCTGAACCTGCGGACCGTATTTGCCGACAATGTTGCAATAATACCGGCGCGCTTCATCCAGATAGTCGCGCATGAAGTCGACCTCATCGGCAAACATCGCGCCGTTAAGCGCACCGAAGGTGCCGAATGCGTCTGCCGAATAAAGGACTTTGTCGGTCGAATCATAGGTCACCATGACCTCAGGCCAGTGCACCATCGGCGCCATGACAAAATGCAGGGTGTGGCGCCCGGTTTCCAGGGTATCCCCTTCCGCAACCAGCCGGATCCGCCCCTCCAGGTCTAGGTCGTAGAACTGGCGCATCATCGCTTCCAGCTTGGCATTGCAAACGACAGACGCTTCCGGATGACGGAAAAGCAGCTCGGACAAGGTCGCCGAGTGGTCAGGCTCCATATGCTGCACGACAACATAGTCCAATTTACGCCCGCCAAGCACATGCTCGACATTTTCCAAAAAAGTTTTGCCTACTGCCTTGTCGACCGTATCGAAAAGAACTGTTTTATCATCCAGAAGCAGATAAGAGTTGTAGGAAACGCCATCCGGAACCGAATAAACGCCCTCAAACATCGCAAGCCGGCGGTCGTTTGCGCCGACCCAAGTCAGGTCTTTGGTTATCTTCTTGACACAATACATAGTTTATCCGTCCATTTCCGTCAGAATTCTCCCGCTTATTGCGGGTCATTTTAAACTCACCTATTTTTAATATACCACAGAAAAGCTGATTTTTCCACATAAAGCCATTCTTTCGCTTTAATCAGCCATGTAACGCCGCGTTCCCGTCATCGGTCCTGCATCAATTTCGCTCTTTCCGAGATTGCCCGCACTTCTTGTTTGTTGTATTATATAGAAAACCACGGGAAACTGGAGAAAAAACATGCAGGCAATTTGCGTCGGGGAAATTTTAATTGATTTTCTGCCGGGGGATAAGCCGGGTACCTATATAAGAAAACCGGGCGGCGCACCGGCGAATGTCGCGGTCGCTCTCGCAAAGCAGGGAATCTCCTGCGGATTCCTCGGAATGGTCGGTCAGGACGATTTCGGAAGCTTTTTGCTGAATACGCTGCGTTCAAACGGGGTTGCTCCGCTTGCTGAGGAGCCCACGCCGCTGGCAACCACTACTATGTCCTTCGTGACCCTGGACGAAAGCGGAAACCGCAGCTTCACCTTTGCACGCAAGCCGGGCGCGGACATGTTTTTGCGCCCCGATCAGGTGCAGGAAAAGGACATCCTTCAATCGACCCTTGTCCACGCGGGCAGCTGCTCGCTGTCCAAGGGTGACGCCGCACAGGCGACCCTGCGCGCCCTGAGGCTTGCCGCGCAGCATCACAAGCTTGTCAGCTTTGACCTCAACTATCGGGACGCCATGTGGGACGGGGATGCGCAGGCAGCGGCAAACGCGGTTTACACGGCGCTTTCCTTCATCGATCTGCTCAAAATCTCCGATGAAGAAATCTCCCTGCTGGGCGGCGAAGGGGCTTTGCAGCAGCTCATGCAGCAGTACAATGTCGGCCTGGTCGTGCAGACGCTTGGCGCGCACGGCGCAAAAGCTTACTGGAAGGGGACGGTATTTTCTGTAAACGGAAAGGCGGTCCGCTGTATTGATACCACCGGTGCGGGCGATGCGTTCTGGGGCGGTTTTCTGTCTTCTCTGCTGCTTGGCGGGATTAAAAACGCAAGTCAGCTCTGCCCCGAGATAATCGAAAGGGCGCTTGAACGCGGCAACATTGCCGGCAGCCTCTGCGTACAGAAAAAGGGCGCAATGGAGTCGCTGCCCACTGCTGCCGAACTGGAATCGGCGCTGAATTCCTCAAAATAACGGCCGATGTGGCGCAAAAGCCCCAAAAATCTGCGGCATCGCTTAATGCCTCGGTTTGTCCTTTTTCGTCCTGCAAACGCAAAATCCGGCAGGATTTGCTTCTTCGCAATTGATATTTCACCAGACATTAAAACGGCCTCGGCATTTGCCGAAGGCCGTTTTTTATTATCAAGATCGAAATGATTTTTCATTTTTTTCTTATCGGTCAACCGCCATTTTTCGTCGGATTCAATCTAAAAAGTAAAGTTTTCGTTATTTCATACATGCAACCAAAAACTTTTTTAAATATCGTTTGACAAATGTAGTACGTTTTGCTATGATTCAGTTAGACAACTGTAGTACGTTTAGGGAGTGAGAACCATGGACAAGCAAATCCATTTAACCGAATCCGAGTGGGCAATTATGCAGATCCTGTGGCAAAATCCACCCCGCACCATTATGCAGCTGACCGCGGATCTTTCCCAGGAAAAGGGGTGGGCAAAAACCACCGTCATGACCCTGCTTAATCGGATGCAGGCAAAAGGCGCCGTGCGTTGGGAAGACGGCGGTAAAGCGCGTCTGTATTATCCGGCAGTCGAGCAGGCCGCGGTCGCGGCACAGGAAGCGCGCGGTTTTCTTAACAGGGTCTATCAGGGAAGTGTGGGCATGATGCTCAACAATCTGATTCAGGAAAATTCACTGAGTAAGGCAGAATTGGACGAGCTGTACGCTCTTTTAAAACAGGCGGAGGAAAAGGAAGATGTTTGAGATTTTCGTCACCTCTTCGGTTTTGATTCTTGTGATTCTTGCACTGCGTCTTTTGCTTCGCAACCGTGTTTCCCAGCGTCTGATTTATGGGCTCTGGCTGCTTGTGGCGCTGCGCCTGTTGATTCCGGTCAATTTTGTGCAAAGCCCGGTAAGCGTCATGGCGCCGGTAAATTCCGCGATCCAGCAAAGCATGCAATTGCTCCGGCCCGACCGCAATGCAGAGCAACCGCCTTTTGCAGTGCTGCCGGATGCCCAGCAAAATTCACCAACGGCTAATGCGACGGACGCCCCGGCTGCGGAAAACAATACGCCGCCCATACAGAGCGGCCAGCCCGTGCAAAATACCGGCACGGGAGGATTTTTGGCACCAGACCGGGTAAGGCTTCTCCGATTCATCTGGTTGGTTGGAGCGGCCGCGATGTTGATCTGGTTTTTGATTGTCAATCTCCTGTTTCGACACAAGCTGCGCACAAAATCCGTTCCCATTCAGATAGCGAGTTGCGCACTGCCGATTTACTGGTGCGAGGAGATTCCTTCTCCCTGTCTGTTCGGCCTTTTTCGCCCTGCGATTTATCTCACCCGATTTTCTGCCGACCAGGCCGACAAGCTGACCGATGTCGTAACCCATGAGCTTTGCCACTGGCGGCACCTGGATCATTTATGGGCTGTGGTGCGCTGTCTGTGTGTCTCGCTGTACTGGTTCAACCCGCTCGTCTGGGCAGCGGCACGAGTCTCCAAAACCGATTGCGAGCTTGCCTGCGACGAGGCAACGGTCCGGCAGCTGGGTGAAGGCCGTCGGATAGAATATGGACGCACGCTGGTGCAGATGGTCGCCCAGCAAAGCGGGCACAGCGCGCGGTCAGCCGCCGCAACCACCATGACCGCCGGAAAAAAAGCCGTCCGCCGTCGAATTGACCGGATTATCCGCGAACCTAAAAGGAGTCTTATTGCATTGACTGCACTGCTCCTGTGCGCCGCTGTTGCAACAGCCTGCACCTTCACCGGTGCGCCGGCCCGACAGCAAGACAACGTCTATGCCAATCCGGATGGGCAAACGCGGCTTGTCGCCGCGTCAGCGGAAGACCCGGACAGCTGGACCGTGTTGGAGACAGTCAGCGCAGAACAGACTTCCTTTGTTTATGACTGTACGCAAACCGCGCTGCGAGAAGCGGCCGCGGATCTTGCGGCAAAAAACGGGATAACAGCCGAGCAGGCTTATGACGAATTGCTCGCAGGCGGTTATACTTTATACCTGAGCATTGACCCCGCGCTGCAAGACCTTCTTGAGGAAACGGCGTATGATCCGGCCTACTGGGATAACGGCAGCTGGGGTGGTGAAGGCAATCATCAGATTTGGCCGCCGCTGAACAGTCAGTCCGGCGAATCCGAACAAACCAGTCAGGAAAGCCCCGTTCAGGCCGCAATGATCATTCTGCGCTACGACGAAAGCGTCGCCGCAATCACGAATGGCATCCGTGAGAAAGACGGCGCGCAGCGCAGCCGGGCGCTGCGCCAGCCCGGATCTGTATTTTCCCCGCTAAGCGCCTATGCCCCGGCTTTGGAATACGGAAAGGCCCATTATTCGACCGTATTGCCCAATCAACCGCTTTGGGAAGAAGCCGATGGAGCGGGCTGGCCACGCAACTTTTCTGAGAACTACGGCGATCCGGTTACCCTCTACGATGGTCTGCGTACCTCTTTAAACACGACGCCGGCCCAATTAATGCAGGAAACAGGCGTAGATTCCTGCTACGATCTTCTGTGCGACGGATTTGGCTTTACCAGCCTTGCGGACGGCGGTGCGGATGCACAGGAAACTGACCGCACGCTGTCTCTCTCGCTGGGCAGCCTTCGCAGCGGCGTCAGCCTGTATGAATTGGCAGCAGCCTACCAGGTCTTTGGCAATGGTGGCATATATTATCAGCCGCACATATACACTCATCTTTATAATCAGGCCGGTGAACTCGTATTGGATAAAACTGCCGCCATTACGCCGGTACAAGTCCTGAGTCCACAAACAGCATATACAATGAACCAGATGCTGCGAGGCGTTGCGGAGAACGGAACCGGCACTTATATGATTCAAAACATGCCGCAGGGGATTCCCGTTGCTGCGAAAACCGGCATGACTTCCGACAACACCGATTTCTGGGCGGTCGGTATGACCCCCTACTACTTGACGGCTGTCTGGTCAGGCGCGGACACAGCAGAGTCTTTAACCATCCTTCGCCCGCAGCCTGTTCAACTCGCTTTTGATCATGTGATGTCCCATATCCATCAGAATCTTGAAGCGCGAGAATTTGACCGCTGCGAAGGGATCGTTGAGCTGGAATTCTGCACTGAAACCGGTCTGCTTGCAGATGCCGGTTGCCCGAAGACCCAGATTGGATATTATCCGGAAGATGCCCCGCTCAACCAGGTTTGCGAAGCCAGCCATTGATATCCTTTGTCTTCTTCTGCTTTTTTCGCTTGAAAACGCAAGCCGCGGCTACAGGCGGGCATCCTTCACCACAGGGCATTGTTATATGTTTTAATTCATCTGATTTGCCAAAATATGTAATCCGTTCAACAGCACAAATAAAAAGCAGCCGCACACGCGGCTGCTTTTTTTGCAGGTACCAACCTATTATCTAAAACCAGCTAAAAGACTTTTTTATCCATTCAGCCGAATCTGTATCCTTTTCCTTTTTTCAACTTTTAACCCAGACCCGACTTGCCGAACTTCAACGTCAATTTTTCGGATTTCCCTGTTATGGCTTTTCACTGCTGAACGCATAGATCGTGGTCTCTTCCAGCCGCTCACCCGGACGAAGAATCGGCGACGGGACAAATCCCTTCGCTATCGCGTCCGGAAAATGCTGGGTTTCCAGGCATACGCCGCCTCGCGGGTAATAAATCACACCATTTTTCCCGCAGCGCTCGGTGAGAAAATTGGCGCTGTACAGCTGGACACCCGGCTGGGTTGTCCGGCAAACAAGAGTAATGCCGCTTGCAGGCGAATAAAGCCTCGCCGCTTCCCGGTCAATTCCCGGCGAGCGCAGAACATAGTTATGGTCATAGCCCTTGCCGTTGCGCAGATTCTGATCCGGTATCTCAATATCACGGCCAACCGGTTTTGCCGTCCTGAAATCCATTGCCGGACAGTCCGCAAGTTCGATGAATCGCCCGGTCGGCAGACAATCCGGGTCGTTCTCGGTTATCTGATCTGCATTGATCTGCAAAAGATGCTCCAGCACGCTTCCCGAACCGTTCAGATTAAAATAACTGTGATTCGTGAGATTGACCGCGGTCGCCGCGTCGGTCTCGGCGGTGTAATGGATGGTTAGCTCGTTTTCGTCACTCCATTCGTACCGGACAGCAACCTGCAAATTACCGGGATATCCCTCCTCTCCCTCCGGTGAGAAACGGGAAAAGGTAATCCCTTTTTCATTCCAATCCGCCTTCCACACTCGGCGGTCGAAACCGCGAAATCCGCCATGCAGATGGTTCGGTCCATCATTCACCGCAAGCAGATATTCTTGCCCGTCAATGACTAACTTTCCGCCGCCGATCCTGTTCGCAAAACGGCCCACGACCGCCCCAAGGTAACCATCCCGCTCTTCATATTCACGCAGCGTGTCATATCCAAGGACTATGTCGGTCATTTTTCCGACTGCGTCCGGCAAAACCAGCGAGCGTACCGTGCAGCCATAATCCAGCAATTTAACATAGGCGCCCTGCCGGTTCGTCAGCCGAAACTCTGTGACCGACTGCCCGTCTTTTGTCACTCCAAAAGGTCTATGTGTAACTTCCATCGCCGCACCCCTCGTTTTTATTTCATTGTCTCGATTATACTGTCTGCAATTGTGTAAAACAATGCTCCACACATAGGCGAAATTTTTTTAGTAATTTTAACATAATTTAAGCATATTCTTTTGTACAACTGTTACAACGCCGAAATCCTTTCGCATCCATTGACTTTCCGTTGGACATGGATAAAATAGGGTGAGCAAAAGAGGTGTACACATGACAAGAGATATGACCAGCGGCAGTCCGATTCGCCGCATACTGTTATTCTGCATCCCGTTACTGATTGGAAATTTGTTTCAGCAATTCTACAACCTGGCGGACAGCATTATCGTCGGCAAATTTCTGGGTGTTAACGCGTTTGCGGCGGTAGGCAGCACTTCGTCGCTTAACTTTCTTGTGCTCGGTTTCGCGCTGGGAATATGCTCCGGATTTTCCATTCCGATTGCACAGAGTTTCGGCGCGCACGATGAAAAGATGCTCCGCCGCAGGGTTGCGCAGGCGATTTATCTCGGAATCGCTTTTTCCCTTCTCATCACACTGTTGACTTATTTTCTTACGGAGCCGGTTTTGCGGCTGATCAATACGCCGCCCGAGATTTTCGAAGACGCCTTCCGCTATATTTTCATCATCTTCATGGGCGCCGGGACCTCTATTTTGTATAATCTTGTTTCCGGAATTCTGCGCGCGCTTGGCGACAGCCGTACGCCGCTTTTCTTCCTGATCATCGCATGCATAATCAACATTGCACTGGATTTGTTGTTTATCGGCGTCTTTGGTATGGGTGTTGAAGGCGCGGCTTACGCCACAGTTATCGCGCAAGGTCTTTCCGGACTGCTCTGTATTTTTTATATAAAATCGCATGTTCCCGTGCTGGCCCTCAGCACAGAAGATATGCATCCGGATTTTCGCCAGCTCGGCATACTGATCAGCGCCGGGGTACCGATGGGATTGCAATTCTCCATCACGGCTATCGGTTCGATCACTCTTCAAGGCGCAGTTAACGGACTTGGTGCAGACGCGGTGGCCTCGGTTTCCGCGGCGCAGAAAATTCAGCTTATCGTCACAGCGCCCCTTGAAACGCTCGGTATCGCCATGGCGACCTTTTGCGGCCAGAACCTTGGCGCACGCAAACCGGAACGCATTCGAAAAGGAGTTGGGGCGATCACCAAAGTTTCCATGCTTTATTGTGTGCTGGCTTTTTTGCTGAACTATTTCGGAAGCACAGTTCTTGCACAGCTTTTCCTCAGCGGTGCCTCCCAGAAAATTTATGACGGCATTCACCTCTTTCTTGTGATCAACAGCGCAGCCTATCCCATGCTGGCGATCATTTATATCTACCGCAATTCCCTGCAGGGCCTTGGTTTTTCCTCTTCCGCCATGCTTGCAGGCGTCACCGAGCTGGCCGCGCGTCTGATTGCCGCTTTTATCTTTGCAGTAAACTTCGAATTCCTCGGCGTCTGCTTTGCCAACCCGCTTGCCTGGTTATTCGCGGATATTTTTCTTCTTACGCTTTATGCCTTCAAAATTCGCAAACTGCATGCCAGACTCTCCGCAGAATCTGAATCCGAGCAAATCGCTGAAGACAAATCTGCGCAACCGGCTTAAAGCCGGTCAGGTATACGGCCAGGGGAACCGTCTATTGCTCTCCCTTAAGCCGGCCGGCAAAATGCGGCGCGATCCTGATTGTTCGCGGCCGCTGTGTACCGCGCTTTTTGCACCTTTTCCCGCCAAAAGAGATTTCTTATTACTGCTTAAATCAGGCGGCGCGTTCCCGGAAGCTTTGAGGATTTTGCATTTTTCGGGAGGGTCTGTCAGTCGGCTGACGGCGGTAAAATTTTTTCTGCCGTGCCGCCCGCTCCCACTGCCCATAAACAAAAAAACTCTGCAAATCATTCATATTAAAGCAAATGCTGCATTAAACGTTTCATTGCACTCGGATGGTTATTTGAGCTAAAAAGTTAAATAATCAAAGCTCCCGGCGAAGCAAAGGACTTGAAACCAAAAGGCGTCTTACACCGGCAAAATCCACAAGATTTTCTGAATAGTCTGTTGCTCCCCCTGTGCGGCTGTCCAAAAAGGACGTTGCTTTTCCGCGGTCAACTTTTTGTTAAGATAAACCGGCTGTTCATTCGCCGTTTTGCAGGATGCTTGAATCTAAAGCTTTCCCGGCAGAATTGGCAGCTTACATCGATAAAGCACATAAAAAGCCCTTCCCAAAGTTTTGGGAAGGGCTTCGATTATTTTTGCATTCAGTTCTGCTTTGTAGGCATCTGCGCCTTGGGATCGTGATGGACCGAGGAGGTCATATCATCCTTCTCTTCATCCGCAAGGCTCATGCGGTACAGCTCGTACCACTCCTCGCGGCTCATCTCCACCTCTGTTGCGGTGCAGATATCTTTCAGGCGCGCCGCGTTGGTCGTGCCGATCAGCGGCTGAATTCTTGCAGGATGCCGGAGAATCCAGGCAATCGCGATTGCGCTGGGGGACACGCCCTTCTCCTCAGCCATCCGATTCACAGCCGCATTGAGCTTCGGGTATCCCTCGTTGCCCATAAATACGCCGCCGTAGAAACCGAACTGGAACGGGCTCCAGGCCTGGATCGTCATGTCATGAATGCGGGTATAGGTCAGCACATCGCCGCCGGTGCGGTCAATATTCGCCGCCGGGCGCAGACGCATGGTCATACTTGCATCCACCAGATCGGTGTGCGCCACGCTGAACTGCAGCTGGTCAATGATCAGCCGCTGATTCAGGTACTTATGCAGCAGCTCAATTTGCAGCGGGCGATGGTTGCTGACGCCGAAATAGCGAACCTTGCCCTGCGCATGCAGCAGATCAAACGCTTCAGCGACCTCTTCCGGCTCCACAAGTGTATCCGGCGCATGCAGCATGTAGACGTCGAGATAATCGGTACCAAGCCGCTTAAGCGAGGCCTCGCAGGAGCTCAGGATGTGCTCCTTGGTCTGGTCATTGGTCAGCGTCTGGAAGTCGTCCCGGATCAGGGTGCATTTGGACTGCACCAGGATCTTGCTGCGGATGTCCGAGCGAAGGTTCAGCACCTTGCCGAATACCTCTTCCGACTTGCCGAAGCCATACACATCCGCATGGTCGAAAAAGGTGATGCCGCAATCCAGTGCTGTGTGGATCACACGGTCCGCCTCTTCAAGCGAGACCTTGCACTGCCGCATGCAGCCCTGTGCAAGCACAGAGGATTCCAGTACGCCGCCGATTTTGAACTTTTTCATCAGAAATTACCTTCCTTT
>CALWZE010000073.1 GCA_944385925.1 uncultured Clostridia bacterium | reverse complement strand
CCCGGTAGTTCAGTTGGTTAGAACGCTAGCCTGTCACGCTAGAGGTCGTGAGTTCGAGCCTCATCCGGGTCGCCATTTGCCTCTGTAGCTCAGTCGGTAGAGCAGGGGACTGAAAATCCCCGTGTCGTTGGTTCGATTCCGACCGGAGGCACCATTTGCGGGTTTAGCTCATCTGGTAGAGCGCCACCTTGCCAAGGTGGAGGTAGCGAGTTCGAGCCTCGTAACCCGCTCCATTTTTTATGTAGTTTCTTTGCCGAAAAGGCAGAGAAATGGCGCCATAGCCAAGTGGTAAGGCACAGGTCTGCAAAACCTTGATTCCCCGGTTCAAATCCGGGTGGCGCCTCCAACACAAGAGCAAGCGATGTATCGCTTGCTCTTATTTTTATGCTTTAGTGCATCAAGAATCTGTCAGCTATGCTGGGAAGGGCAGAAAACGTCAGCTTTAAGTATCGAGGGATTCAAGAAAAGAATAATAACAATCTATATGCAGCGTATAGCCGGTAGGGGACTGGTGATACAAGTGACGGATTTCCAGCCCTTATGAAATCAGCTGGCACGAGAGCTTAAAGAACTTACTCATGTGTTCCGACATAGTTGGAGGCTGTGATCCAGCGGAGATATGAGCTACATGGGTGAGGATTATCCCTAAATATTTATCTTCAAGCATTTAATGCAGCGAATGGCCAACAGCAGGTCAGAGACAATAAAATTTTTGTTAGGTCAGTTGCCGTTCTCCATGGGCTGTAGGGCAGGGGATACAAGCATATAAACTGTTGATTTTTAGTATCAAGGTAATGGTGCTGATAAAATCAATGCCGATCGCCGGTTTAGAGGGCGCCTGGCATTAAATATTTTAAACGCACTGGTTCTTTTAACACTCTTTTCAATCATAACGCTCTGCCTGGCTGTGGTCCGATAAATGTGCAGGAGCCAGAAAGAAATGCCATCTGTAGTTTTTGCATAACAGAGCACGGAATATGCCTTTTAATGCGTCAATGCATGTTCCACGTTTTTGTCTATGAACGCCTGCGGCAAATTTTCCGGTAAAAAATTTTTACTTTTTTGTTATCTGCATGTGACTTTTCAGAATATAGGGCTGCACGGTTTTTGCTTATTCAACTATAGAATATAAATCTCCGAAATACCTGAGGCTTTTAATCCCAGGTGAATTCCGATGTGATCCGGGAATGACGTTGCACAGGCAAAAACCCTGACAGCGCGCAGAATTGCCTCTCGTTGGCTTTTTTGCATAAGCAGGTTATCTCCCTTGCTTTGAATTCTCTTGTTCCTGCAACGCCTGTTTCAGGGCACTGCTAATATATCGGCAGTGCCCTTGATGTGTATATGGTTTTCCTTGCGTCTTCGCTGCTTTCGTGAGCCTGCACCTGTCAAATAGCTATTGATGTATAAAAAGAAAGAGCAGGCATAAAGCCTGCTCTTAGTTGTTTAAAAATTAAACCATTAAGCTGGAGAAATTTAAGGCAACAATCTTATTCTGAGCTTTTGTTCCGGCCGCAGCAGTTTTTATATTTCTTTCCGCTTCCACAGGGGCAGGGATCATTGCGCCCAACTTTCTTTGCCTTGACGGGACGTTTGGTCTCACTGCCATCAGTCCCGGCGGCCTGCGCACCTTCGGCGGACTTGTTGACGTCCCGATTGGCTGCGACAAGCTCGGCAGTCAAAACCATATGCGCCGTGTCTTCGCGAATGGAATCGATCATCTCGTCAAACATTGCATAGCCGATGTTGCGATACTCGATAACCGGATTTTTCTGGGCATAAGAACTCAGGTGAATGGACTTCCGCAGCTGATCCATGTCGTCGATATGATTCATCCATTTAACGTCGACAACGCGAAGCAATACCAGACGCTCAAGCTGACGCATCATGTCGGCACCGAGACGCGTCTCTTTTTCCTCATATTTGCGATGCGCAATCTCGGTGAGTTTTTGGGCGATATCTTCGCGGGACACAGAGGCGAGTTCTTCCTTGGTATAGCGAAGATCACGGTCATTAAGCAGCCAGCCCAGATAATGGTTTCGCAGACCGGCCATGTTCCAATCCGCGTGGTCCGGCGTGTCTGCAAGATAAAGCGCTATGTTGTTCTGGATTGACTCGTCCATCATGTCCAGAATCTTGTCCCGAATATCCGTTCCATCCAAGACCATGTCGCGCTGGCTATAGATCTTCTCGCGCTGGCTGTTCATGACGTCGTCATAATTGAGGACGTTTTTACGAATGCTGAAGTTGCGCGCTTCAACCTTCTTCTGACTGCTTTCAATCCCTTTAGAAAGCAGTCGGTTTTCCAAAGGCAGGTCTTCGGATGCGTTTACAGAGTCCATAAGTGCGCTCATCCGGTCGCCGCCAAACAGACGAAGCAGATCGTCTTCCATGGAAAGATAGAAACGGGTCATACCCGGATCGCCCTGGCGTCCGGCACGTCCGCGCAGCTGGTTGTCGACTCGCCGGCTTTCATGTCTTTCAGTACCGATAATGAACAAGCCGCCGACGTCGCGAACTTTCTGTGCACCAGGTGCAAGTTCGGCTTTAAATTTATCGTTCAATGCATTGTAACGCTCTCGCAGTTCGAGAATTACGGGATCATCGGTCGCGAAATAGCTGGTCGCGTTAAAAATATCCTCGTCGGTGCAGCCCTGCTTTGCCATTTCACTGCGGGCAAGGAAATCGGCGTTACCGCCCAGAACAATATCCGTACCGCGTCCTGCCATGTTGGTTGCAATGGTCACAGCGCCGAATTTTCCGGCCTGCGCGACTATTGCCGCCTCTTTTTCGTGATATTTGGCGTTAAGAACTTCGTGCTTGATGCCGCGCTTATGCAGCATTTTGCTGAGCAGCTCGGATTTTTCAATGCTGACCGTACCGACCAGAACCGGCTGCCCTTTTTCATGACATTCCGCAACCTGTTCAATCACAGCACGGAATTTAGCAGCTTCGGTTTTGTAAATAATGTCATCCAGGTCCTGACGGATCATCGGGCGGTTGGTCGGAATTTCCACGACATCCAGACCGTATATCTCAAGAAATTCATCCGCTTCAGTCATCGCCGTACCGGTCATGCCGGCCAGCTTCTGATACATGCGGAAATAGTTTTGAAAGGTAATGGTGGCCAGAGTACGGCTCTCACGGGCCACATGTACATGCTCTTTGGCCTCAATTGCCTGATGCAATCCTTCATTGTACCGGCGGCCGATCATCAGGCGTCCGGTAAATTCATCGACAATGACGACTTCACCGTCTTTTACGACATAGTCAACGTCGCGCGTCATGATGCCGCGTGCGCGGATCGCCTGATTAATGTGGTGGGAAAGGGTCATGTTTTCAGAGTCGGCGAGGTTCTCTACATTAAAGAAACGCTGGGCTTTTTCTATGCCGCTCTGGGTGAGCGTACAGGTCCTGGCCTTTTCGTCAATAATGACGTCTCCCTCCAGCTCCTCGAATTCCTGTTTGTCGTCGTGCTCTTTGATTTTGGTCATCTTGAGCGTTTTTGCAAACTGATCCGCGCGCTGGTAAAGGTCGGTGGATTTTTCGCCGGGACCGGAAATAATCAGCGGGGTGCGCGCTTCATCGATCAGGATGGAGTCCACCTCGTCAACGATTGCGAAGGCGTGTCCGCGCTGAACCTTGCGGTCCTTTACAACGACCATATTGTCGCGCAGATAATCGAAGCCGAATTCATTGTTGGTGCCGTAGGTGATGTCTGCGGCATAGGCGGCCTTGCGCTCCTGGGCGTCCATGCCCGAAACAATCAGGCCAACCGACAGACCGAGAAAAGTGTACACCTTTCCCATCCACTCACTGTCGCGGCGGGCGAGATAATCGTTGACCGTTGCAATATGCACACCGTTTCCGGTCAGTGCATTCAGATAAGCGGGAAGCGTTGCGACGAGGGTTTTGCCCTCACCGGTTTTCATTTCCGAGATCATGCCTGCGTGCAGCACCATGCCGCCAAGAAGCTGGACGGGGAAGTGTTTCATTTCCAGAACGCGCCACGCGGCTTCCCGGCAGACAGCGAATGCATCCGGAAGAATATCGTCCAGAGTTTTTCCGTCGGCCAGCTGCTGCTTGAACTGCGGGGTCATGGCACGCAATTCCTCGTCGCTCATCGCCGCGTATTTGGATTCAAGATCGAGCACCTTGTCCACAACCGGCGAGAACTGCTTAATCGCTTTGGTGCTCGGTGTCCCGAAGATTTTATCAAGAAAAGACATTTCAAAATACCTCATATATCTTTTTTAACATTTCATCATTCTACAACCTGGGGTATACTCATGTCAAATAACAAATGTCGATAAATCGGCAATTTCGGCTTGAAAACCGGCCTGTTTGTGGATATACTAGTAACGGTTAGGAATAGAAATCGAAAGGAGCACAATATGAACTATTCACATGAAGTAGAACGCATGTGTCCTGTTGCAAAGGGACCGAACCACGGTCCCGCCCCGATCCCCGAAGAGGGACGCTGGGTAAAATCCACCCAGATCTCGGACGTTTCCGGCCTTTCCCACGGCGTGGGCTGGTGCGCGCCGCAGCAGGGCGCCTGCAAGCTGACCCTGAACGTTAAAAACGGCGTTATCGAAGAGGCGCTGGTTGAGACGCTCGGCTGCTCGGGTATGACCCACTCCGCTGCTATGGCTGCCGAGATCCTGACCGGCAAGACCATTCTGGAAGCGCTCAACACCGACCTCGTCTGCGACGCGATCAACGTTGCGATGCGCGAGATCTTCCTGCAGCTGGTCTATGGCCGCACCCAGACCGCATTCTCTGAGGATGGCCTGCCCATCGGCGCTTCGCTGGAGGACCTCGGCAAGGGCCTGCGTTCGCAGGTCGGCACCATGTTTGCGACCTCTGCGAAGGGCGTTCGTTACATGGAGATGGCCGAAGGCTATGTCCTGTCCCTGGCGCTGGATGACAAAAACGAAGTCATCGGCTACAAGTTTGTGCGGCTCGGCAAAATGCTGGAGGACATCCGGCACGGTGTTGACGCGAAAGAGGCTTTTGAGAAAAACGTCGGCACATATGGACGTTATGACGGCGCGGTTAAGTACATCGATCCGCGCGAAGAATAAGAAGGGAGGCGTTTGAGTATGGCAAACTTTGAAGGCAAAGAGAGAAGAATGGGCAAAATCAACGCTTTCCTCGCGGAAAACGGGTTTGAGTCCATGGAGGCTTGCATGGAACTGTGCAAGTCCAAAGGCGTCGATCCTGAGGCGATCGTTAAGGGCGTTCAGCCGATCGCTTTTGAAAATGCGGTTTGGGCCTATACGCTCGGCTGTGCGCTCGCGCTGAAAAAAGGTGCGAAGGATGCGCCCGCTTGTGCGGAACTGATCGGCGAGGGCCTTGAAGCGTTCTGCGTTCCCGGTTCGGTTGCAGAGCAGCGCAACGTCGGCCGCGGTCACGGCAACCTTGGCGCGATGCTGCTGCGTGAGGAGACCTCCTGCTTCTGCTTCCTCGCGGGCCACGAGTCCTTTGCGGCTGCGGAAGGCGCAATCGGCATCGCTCGCACCGCGAACAAAGCGCGTAAAAAACCGCTTCGCGTTATCCTCAACGGCCTTGGCAAGGACGCGGCGTATATCATTTCCCGCATCAACGGCTTCACCTATGTCGAGACCGAGTTCGATTTCATGACCGGCGATCTTAAGATCGTCCGCGAGGTCAAATTCTCGGATGGTGAGCGCGCGGCGGTTAAGTGCTACGGCGCAAACGATGTTCTTGAAGGCGTCGCGATCATGAAGTATGAGAAGGTCGACGTCTCGATCACCGGCAACTCGACCAACCCGACCCGCTTCCAGCATCTTGTCGCGGGCACCTATAAAAAATGGGCGAACGAAAACGGCAAGAAGTATTTCTCGGTTGCTTCGGGCGGTGGTACCGGCCGTACCCTGCATCCGGACAACGTCGCGGCAGGTCCTGCGTCTTACGGCCTGACCGACTCGATGGGCCGTATGCACGGCGACGCGCAGTTTGCCGGTTCTTCGTCGGTTCCGGCGCACGTCGAGATGATGGGCCTGATCGGCATGGGCAACAACCCGATGGTCGGCGCCACCGTCGCCTGCGCAGTTGCAGTAGAAGAAGCCAACAAA
>CALWZE010000072.1 GCA_944385925.1 uncultured Clostridia bacterium | reverse complement strand
GGGTCTGCCGCACCTTTATATCCCGGTCGTGACCGATCCGAAAAAGGCGGCCGGCGCGCTCGGTTCGGCGGTCGGCGAGATGATGAAGCGGTACAAGCTGTTTTCGCAGTATGGCGTGCGCAATATCGGGGAATATAACGCGATGGTGGAGCGTGCTGCCCAGTCCGGCGAACCGGCCGGCACCGATGAGGGCGAGCCGCTGGAGAAAAAGCCGCGGATGGTGATCGTGATCGACGAGCTTGCCGATCTGATGATGACCTCCCCCAACGAGGTGGAGGACGCCATTTGCCGCATTGCGCAGATGGGACGTGCGGCGGGCATTCACCTGGTTGTCGCGACCCAGCGTCCGTCGGTCGACGTCATTACCGGAACCATCAAAAACAACATTCCGACACGAATTGCTTTCAAGGTGTCCTCTCAGATCGACAGCCGTACCATTATCGACGGTTCGGGTGCGGAAAAACTGATCGGCCGCGGCGATATGCTGTTTTTGCCGGTCGGCCAGCCCAAGCCGATCCGCATTCAAGGGTGCTTTGTCAGCGACGCGGAAGTCAACCGGGTGGTTGATTTTCTCAAACAGTTCGCGGTGGCGCAATACAATGAGCAGTTTATCCAGGACATGGAGGAAAAGGCGGCGCAGGCCGGCCAAAAGGGCAAGAGCGGCGCGGCAATCTCCGAAGATTCGGGCGACCCGCTGCTTGAGGACGCCATCGAGGTTGTTGTGGAGGCCGGACAGGCCAGCACCTCTCTGCTGCAGCGCCGGCTCAAGCTGGGCTATGGCCGGGCGGCGAGAATCATGGACGAGATGTTTGATATGGGCATTATCGGGCCAAGCGAGGGCAGCAAGCCCCGCGAGGTGCGCATGACCCGCCAGCAGTGGCAGGAACGGCTCATGAACAGGGAAGAGCCATGAGCAGATCAAAGCGTGAAAAGGACGGGGAGAAACGCGAAGGAAAACTGCGCGCGGCTCTGGGCAGGACTTTGCTCGCACTGGGCGCGACGATTGCAGCGGCTGTGCTGATTCTGATTTACGGCACACAAACGATAAGCTGGAATGACCTTTACTCCCTGGCGGGCCTGACTTTCGAAGAGCCGGTTCAAATTGCAAAGGATGAAGTTGCCGTAACCGTCCTGAGTGTTGGACAGGGAGACGCAATTCTCATTGAAACACCGGAAATGGCCGTGCTGATAGACGGCGGAGACACCTACGCGGGCGACGGACTTTGCGAAACGCTCCGCGAAAAGAAAATTGAGCGGTTGGATTATGTCTTTCTGACCCATCCCCATAAAGACCATCTGGGTGGGCTTTTGCCGGTGCTGGAAGAATTTGAGATCGGAAAACTTTATGTTTCGACCTGGCCGGAAGAGATTACGCCGACGAGCGAATCTTTCCTGCGGTTCAATGAAATTATCCTGCAAAGGGAAATTGACGCGTGGAGAGCTTCGACCAACGAGGAAATTGCGTTGGACTGCGGCAAGCTGACCGTGATCGCCGCGGGCGGATATGATGAGCTGAACGACTGCTCGCTGGTCATTCGCTACGATTATGGCGCCAAAGCGTTTCTCTTTATGGGCGACGCCAGTTTTTCGGTGGAGGACGATCTTATGGAAGGCGGATCGCCGGTCGAGTGCGATGTGCTGAAGGCTGGTCATCACGGGTCGCGTTATTCCACAAGCAGTGAATTTCTGGAAGCGGCCGGCGCGCAATGGGTTGTGGCTTCCTGCGGAATAGACAATCAATACGACTATCCGACAGAGGACTTTATGCGCAGAGTTGACGGGGCGGGTGCGAGCCTTCTGCGCACGGATCTGGATGGAGACGTCCGCTTTGTCACCGACGGAAGAACGATTCAATATGATTCGTCCCGGGAAAGAGAGGCAGCCTGATGCGGTACACTTTGGACAGGATCGAGAACGGCTTCGCCGTGCTGGTCGATGAGCAGGGCGGGGAACTGATTCAGCCTGCAAGCGCTTTCAACTTTCCGCTGCGGGAGGGAATGATCCTGGAAAAAACAGACGCGGAGGACGGATTTGTCCTTCGTGAGGATCTTCAGCGTGCGGCACGCGAGCGCGCAAACGAACTGTTCAGACGGGCGTTTAAGGAAAATAAGTAAAAAAAGCGGGGCAACCCCTGCGCTTTGATCGGGAATTTTGCAAGAAAAGAGGAGAAAGCAAATGAAACCCAGTATTGTACAGCCCAGAACCCTTTCGGGCTTTATGGAATTGATGCCGGCGGATCAGATCAAATTTAACCGGATCAAATCAGTTCTGGAGGAAGTGTACCGGCTTTATGGATTTTATCCGCTGGATACGCCGGTCCTGGAATATGCGGAGATCCTGTTCGCAAAGGCAGGCGGAGAGACCGAAAAGCAGGTATATCGCTTTCAAAAAGGCGATACCGACCTTGCGATGCGCTTTGACCTCACGGTGCCGCTTGCAAAATATGTCGCGAAAAACCGCGGCGAACTGACCTTCCCCTTCAAGCGTTATCAGATCGGAAAGGTTTATCGCGGGGAGCGCGCGCAGAAAGGCCGTTTTCGCGAATTTTATCAAAGCGACATTGACATTATCGGCGACGGTGAGCTGAGCATTATCAACGACGCAGAGATTCCGAGCATTATCTACAATATCTTCACCCGGCTCGGCTTGGACGACTTTACCATTCGGATGAATAACCGCAAGGTGCTTTCCGGCTTTTTTGAGATGCTGTCGGTCGGCGATCGTGCCGAGGATATTATGCGCATCGTCGACAAGATAGAAAAGGCCGGGCGGGACGCAGTTGTTGCCGAGCTCGGTTCAATCGGAGTCGGAGAAGATCTCTGTGCGCGCCTGCTTGACTTCATCGCGATTCGGGGAGAAAACGAAGAGGTCATCGAGCAGCTTCGCGCGCTGCCTGACCAGACCGAACTTTTTGCGAAGGGTGTGCAGGAACTTGAACAGGTGACCCGCTATCTGGACGCTTTCGGCGTGCCGCGCAAAAATTTCCGCATTGATCTCTCGATCGCGCGGGGGCTGGACTACTACACCGGCACGGTTTATGAAACGACCTTCAACAAGCATCCGGAAATCGGCAGCATCTGCTCGGGCGGGCGGTATGACAACCTTGCGGAATTCTACACCAAGGCACAGCTGCCCGGCGTGGGAATCTCAATCGGATTGACCCGGCTTTTCTATATTCTGAATGAGATGGATTATATTGACGGCGGCGCAAACAGCCCGGCTGATCTGCTGGTCATTCCGATGACGGAGGACCTGGCGCCCGCCATTTCAGCGGCTTCAGCGCTGCGTGCGCAGGGAATCCGTACCCAGATTTATTTTGAAGACAGAAAATTCAAACATAAGATCGGATATGCCGATAAGCTGCGTATTCCCTTCGCGCTTTTCCTGGGAGAAGAGGAGATCGCCAATCATCAGGTCTCTCTGAAAAACATGCAGACCGGTGAGCAGCAGACCCTCCCGCTCGAGCAGGCGGCGGAGAAGGTGCTGTCTTTCATCGAGTCCGCGAAATCTGCACGGATCATCAATATCGAACGCGGCTGAATGAAGACTGAGAAATAAATAAGTCAGTATCCCCCGGCTCAGCCGGGGGATACGTTTTAAAGGGCCATAATGCCGACAAAACTCAAGAGTCGCTGAATAGCCCGACTCCCGCATAATTAGTCTCACAACCCGCAAACGTGAAAACTCTTTTGTCTCGTCCTTCTTTTCTGAACGTTTAACAGCATCTCTCGATGTTCGATGTTCGAAAGGAGAGGTTTTGCCTCCTTTGGGGATTTTTGCATTGCTAAAGCACACAAAATAAAAGAAAAGCGGCGGGCCTGCTCCCGACGCTTTTTGCATTGCCGCGTGTTTCAGTGAATCAACAGCTTTCGGATTTGCCGGGAAGAGCTGGCAAGCTGTTGATTCGGCCTAGGGGCAAAGCGAAAGCTGGTGGAAAAATCCAAGGGAGAGAAACAAAAAAAGAAGACTGTCCGTTTGAAATATTTCGGGACTTTTAAAGGGGCACATCACGTCATGAACGGATTTTCCAGAGTTTTTCGCCGGGCCGGGAAAATCTGTTTTCTTAAACAAACAGGAATGACTGACCGCGCCGTGAAGAAAAATACATTATTAACAAAACTCCCGGCAGAGTGAAATTACGCCCTGATAATAAACAGGCAATTGCGAAGGACTTTTTGGAAAAAACCTGCTTTTTACAGAAATTATCCATCCTAGCGGGACATGCGATGCAGGGAAGCACAAGCACAGTCTTTCTATGCACGGCTGCCGGCAAAGCAACAGCCCTGTATTTAGAGCTTACGCAAAAATCCCCGACCTGGTCGGGGATTTCGATTTAACAATTTTTTTTGTACAAGAGAACAGGCGGCACGCCGCCGCATGCGTTCAGAGCTTTTGTGCGGCGGTCAGGCGAGGACTATGCAGTGATCTCCTTCTATACGGTCGATCCTGCCGCAGACCATATCGTGCTCCGCAAGACCCGTACCCTGCACAAGGGCCGGCAGGTATCGGTCGGTATAGCCGTCAAAACTGCCGTCAGGCTGCCGGCGCTCCAGTATGACCCGCGCGGCCGCGCCCACAAAGCTGCGTAATACCTCGTTGCGCGCTTCGGCCGCTGCTTGTGCCATTTGTGCCGCGCGCGCTTCCTTCACCGATTTTTCCACCTGATCAGGCATGCGGGCGCCGGCGGTGCCTGTGCGGATGGAGTAGGGGAAAATGTGACATTTCAGGAAACCGAATTCCCGCACGAAACGCAGGCTTTCGGCGAATTCCTGCTCGGTTTCTCCCGCGAAGCCAACCATAACGTCGGTCGTAAAAGTCGGGCGGTCAAAAAGCGCGCGGACTCTGTCTGCGACCGCCAGATATTCGGCCGTCGTGTATTTGCGGTTCATCCGCCGCAGCGTCTGATCGCATCCGCTTTGAAGCGCAAGATGGAACTGGGGGCAGAGCTTATCCACCGACGCAAACCTGCGCCAGGTTTCCTCGGAAATCAGATCGGGCTCCAGCGATCCCAGACGGATACGCTCGATTCCGTCTACCGCCGCGGCGCGTTCAACCGCGTCTGCCAGGGTTAATCCTTCCTCGCGGCCATAGCAGGAGAGATTGATCCCGGACAGGACGACCTCCTTATAGCCGCCGCACGCAAAAAGCTCGACCTGTTCGACGAGTTTCTCAATCGGCATGGAGCGTACCGGTCCCCGTGCAAAAGGGACAATGCAATAGGCGCAAAAACGCTCGCAGCCGTCCTCAATTTTCAGGAAAGCGCGCGTGTGCCCTTCCAGCGTTTCGGCGCGCAGAAGCTCGAAGCCTTTTTCCTTGTTGGAAAGTATGTCGGTGCGTTTTTCACGATCCTTGACAAACTGTGCAAGAAGCGCCGGAAGTTCTTTGCGGTTGCCGGTCCCCATGATCAGGTCCGCCTCGGTATATTCGGCCGCCAGCTCGGGAAAAGCCTGTGGAAAACAGCCGGTCAGAACAGTAATAACCGCGGGATTGTCCCGTTTGATCCGGCGCAGGTATTGCCGGACCTTTTTGTCGCCGTTGGCGGTGACGGTACAGGAGTTTATAACGACCGCATCCGCGTCGCCGGCAGTGTGGACGATTTCATGGCCGCAAGAAGCAAGCAGTTCGGCCATTGCGGCGGTTTCAAAGCTGTTGACCTTGCAGCCGAAGGTATACAGAAAAATTTTCATAGAAAGTCTCCGTGCAGAGGTGATAGTTCTTTCCACACTTCTGAGGTGTGTTTTTTTATTATATAGAACCAAAGAGGAAAAAACAATGCGCAAACGGCATACCTATTGGTAGTGGAGGTAGGTACGCTTATGAAACGACTCAGGCTCACTGCGCTTTTTTTGATTTTTGCGCTCTTTTTCGCCGCACCGGCGGGCGCTTATCAGACAACAAGACAGGACGACTTTGAACAGCTGACCGGTTACAGCGGCCAGTATGCCGCTGTGTTTGCAAACAAGGAAGAACTGCCGCTGGACGCAACGGCAGCCATTCTGGTGGAGCGGGACACAGGCGAAGTGCTGTATTCCATGAATGCAGAAGAGCCGCGCGCCATTGCATCCATTACAAAAGTTATGACGATGATTCTGGTAATGGAAGCGATAGAGAGCGGGCAGACTACGTTGGACGACAAGGTTAATGTCAGCGAGCACGCTTATTCCATGGGCGGTTCTCAGATCTGGCTGGAACCCGGCGAGGTATTTACGGTTGACGAAATGCTGCGCGCGGTTGCCGTGGCGAGTGCGAACGACGCAGCCGTTGCGCTCGCGGAGCATGTCGGCGGCAGCGAGGAGGCGTTTGTGGCCATGATGAACCAGAAGGCGCAGGAACTTGGCATGACCCGCACGACCTTTAAAAACTCCAACGGACTGGATGAAGAGGGACACATGTCCTGCGCGCTGGATGTTGCGATTATGTCCAGGGAAGTGCTGCGGCATGATCTTATTCGAAACTATATTACAATCTGGACCGATGAGCTGCGCGGCGGAGAGACCCAGTTGACCAATACAAACAAGATGCTCAGAACCTTTAACGGCATCACCGGCATAAAAACCGGAACGACCAGCAAAGCCGGCGTCTGCATCTCCGCAGCTGCCGAGCGGGACGGCATGGAGATTATCGCCGTTGTGCTTGGCTCTTCCAACAGCCAGGGACGGTTTGACGCGGCGGCCAGTCTGCTTGAGTACGGATTTGCCAATTTTGAACTTGCGCAGCTGGAAGTGGACGCGCAGGCCCTGCAGCCGGTTTATGTAAAGCTGGGCACTGAGGAATATTGCCCACTGGATTATGAACTGCCGGCGAGCGTTGTGGTGGAAAAGGGAAAGGCGGATTCCGTCCTGTGCGAAATTTCCATTTCGGACAGCGTTGAAG
>CALWZE010000071.1 GCA_944385925.1 uncultured Clostridia bacterium | reverse complement strand
TCGTACTCGTTACAACTTCCAAGACGGAAAAGGAGCTGACCGAAGCGCTGCCCTATCTTGAAAATGTCAAGAGCGTGCGGAAACTTCCCAACACGATCGTCATTGGTATTACCGAGACGACAACGTCGCTGGCGCTGCCTTATGCGGGCGGCTGTCTGGTGCTTTCGGACAGTCTTAAAATCCTGGAAAACGCCGCTGCCGTGCCGGAAAACCTAACGCTGGTTTACGGCTTACAGCCCAATTCCTATAAAGTCGGCAGCATGCTCGGTACCGACGCAGAGGAGGGGACACAGTACCTCGCTTCGGTGGTCGATACCCTCAAGCTGTATGGCCTGCTGGGAAAAACGTCCATGATCAATGTGTCGGACAAGCTGAATCTTTCGGTTGTCTATGACAACAGAATTTTTGTTATGCTGGGTACTGCAAATAACCTTGATTATAAAATCAGCATGATGAAGGTGCTGGTTACCGAGAAGATCGGGGATACCGAGACGGGCAGCCTGGATCTTTCTCTGGCCGGAAAGGGAATTTTCAAAGCCGGTGAGCTGGAACTGCCGGAAGGTTATCAGAGCATAGCGCAGCCGCAGTAAGATCAAAAGGACAGATTCGCGATAATTATTGAAATTAAACCATACATGTGATAAATTATAATGTGTATAACTTCGGAACTCGGTTTCGAAGGGACGATAAGAGGAGGGTTTACCTTGCCGTCTATGAATTTTGTTTTAAGTGAAGAAGCGCCTTTCGGCATCAATATTAAAGTGGTCGGGGTCGGCGGCGGCGGCGGAAACGCCGTGAACCGCATGATCCAGAACGGAATAAAGGGCGTCGAGTTCATTGCGATGAACACCGACGGCCATATCCTTCAGTTCAGCAAGGCGACCCATAAGCTTCAGCTCGGCACCAAGCTTACCCATGGCATGGGGGCCGGCGGCAATCCCGACATCGGCCGGCGCGCCGCCGAGGAGAGCCGCGAGGACATTGCTGCCGCACTCAAGGGCGCAAACATGGTCTTTATCACCGCAGGTATGGGCGGCGGCACCGGAACCGGCGCAGCCGCGCTTGTGGCGGAGGTCGCGAAGGAAAGCGGCATCCTCACGGTCGGTATCGTGACGACGCCGTTCCGCTTTGAGGGAAAGCGCAAGATGGAAATCGCGATTAAGGGCATTGAGGATCTGCGTGAAAATGTTGATTCCATCATCGTGATTCCCAACGAGCGGCTTAAGCTGATCAGCGAGGAGCGCATCACCCTCGCGAACGCTTTTGAAATTGCGGATAACGTCCTGCTTCAGGGCGTACAGAGCATCTCCGAGCTTATCAATGTTCCGGGATTTATCAACCTCGACTTTGCGGACGTTACGGCCATCATGCGGGACTCCGGCTATGCTCACATGGGCGTTGGCCGCGCTGCCGGTGCGGACAAGGCGACCCAGGCGGCGAACGAAGCGATTTCCAGCCCGCTGCTTGAGACGACTATTAACGGCGCAAAGGGCGTACTTATTAATATAACCGCTTCGCCGGATATCGATTTGACCGACGTTGAGCTTGCGGCGTCCATGATTACCGATGCTGCCGATCCCAATGCGAATATTGTCTGGGGTGCGGCTTTTGACGAGAGCTACAACGATGAGATGAGCATCACCGTCATCGCAACCGGTTTTGACAAGCATTTTGAAGAGGAAGTCCGTCCGCAGACGGCACAGGCTTCCCCGGTAACTTTCACGCCGGACAACGCTGCGGCTCAGAGCGGACAGAATGCCGAGGCGATGGATTCTATCCGCATGGAGCAGCTTAATGCACCTGTGGAAGAGCGGGATCGCGATCCCTTCGAAATTGATACGCTGATTGACATGCTGAACAGAAGGACGAACAGCAACGAATAAAGGAGCAGGCATATATGGAAAAGACCGAAAAGCTTTACCATATTCAGCTTTCTGAAAAAGAGCTTCAGGGCGCTCGCTATGCGATCATTGCGGGCGATCCGGGCCGGATCCCTAAAATTGCCGCCTGCTTTGAAAATCCCCATCAACTGACGTTTAACCGGGAATACAACTCCTGGCTCGCGGATTGTGCAGGGGAAAAAGTGGTTCTGATGTCGCATGGAATAGGCGGCCCCTCAACTGCAATTGCGGTCGAGGAATTGTTTCAACTTGGCGTGCGTACCTTTATTCGGGTAGGTACCTGCGGCGGCATGGCACTGGAAGTCAAGGCGGGAGATGTGGTTGTGGTGAACGGCGCAATCCGCGCGGAGGGCACTTCCAGGGAATATCTTCCGATTGAGTTTCCTGCGATTGCCGATCTGGACGTGACCTGTGCGCTTCGGGATGAGGCAAAAGCGCTTGGGGTGCCTTTCCATGTGGGCGTTGCACAGTGTAAAGACAGTTTTTATGGCCAGCATGACCCGCAGCGCATGCCGGTGTCCTATGAATTGCTGAACAAGTGGCAGGCGTGGCTGCGCGGCGGAGCGCTGTGTTCCGAAATGGAAACCGCGGCACTGTTCACGGTTTGTTCGGTGCTTGGCGCGCGGGCCGGCGGCGTTATGCTGGCGGTCTGGAATCAGGAGCGGGAGGCGGCTGGCCTGCCGCAGGAAACCAGCCATGATACCGAATCGGCAATTCGAACGGCTGTGGGCGCGGTGCGGCGGCTGATTGAACAGGAACACTGTTAAAGCCGGCTGCGCCGCTTTTCTTTTTACCACTTTTGATTTTTAGATATAAACAGAGATAAAAATTAACCGGTCGCTTGCGGCGCGGGTCTACGAAAGAATATAGTTTACGGAGGTAGTGGTTTTGGCCAAGGAACTTTACGAGGAAAACACATCCGGCGCACCGGGTGCTTTTGGTGAGGACGACGAATACGAAGAGGATTTTGCGCTGAAAGGCTCACTGTTTGGCTTCAGCAAAAAAGCCGTGCAGCAGTATGTCGATGAAATCACGCAAAACTTCGCCGACCGCGAAAATGAACTTCTGGATAAAATCGACAATCTTACATATGAAAACAATATCCTGAGTAACCGGGCCAACGAAGCTGTTGCCAAGGCGCAGGAACTTTCTGCAAAGATGGAAGAACTGGCGGCGCAGAGTTCTCAGTACAAAAACAGACTGGACGACGAGGCAAAAAAACTTGCGGATGTCGCGCAGCGCGAAACATCCCAGAACCTCGCAAACAGCACATTGAAGACCCAGTTGGAAGCGGCGCAGAAGGCGCTTGAGAACGAGCGTGAAAATAACCGCAAGCTGAATGAAAAGCTGAACGAGGCGGTTGAGTACGTTAAAAATGCGCAGAACGAGCTGAATAGCCGCAAGGAGATGCTGCTGAGTGCCGAGCAATCTTTGAAAGAAAAGCAGAGCGAAATCGCGGCGCTTAAAAATGATGCTGGCGGACATGAAGCTGCGCTGCAGGAAAACGTCGAGAAGGTCAACAAGCTGAACAGCGAGCTTGAAAAATATACCAGGACAATTACCATGCTCAAGGATGAACTTGTGCATGCCAGCACCCAGCTTGCTGATCTGAAAGAGCGCCTGCATCAAAGTGAGGACCGGGCCAGCGAAAAAGAGCTCTCCCTGGCAGAAAAGAACCGCGTGATTTCCGAGAAAGAAGCGGCACTTGCAAAAACAGAAAATGAATTGCTGGAAAAAACGAATGAGTGCACAGCCCTGGAAACAGAAAACGCCGAAATTAAGCGCCAGCTGGATGATAGAAATATCGAACTGATTGACACGCGCCATGAGCTGGAGGAAAAACAGCGCGGATATGAAGCGCTGTGCGTCGAGAAAAATGACGTTGAAACAGAATTGGGCGGCGTTAAGTCTGAACTTGCGCATGCGCAAAGCGATCTCATGACCGCACAGAACCAGCTGCACGATGTTCAAAACGAACTGGATGCCCGCACAATTGAGCTTGCGGATGTAAAACTGGACAACGAGAAAAAGTCACAGCAGATGACGGCGCTTGCTGAGGCGCTGGATAAAGCGAACGACACAATCGTTGAAGCGAACGGCACGATTGAACAGATGAATCAGGATCTTGTCGCCTCGGCGAACGCCTATGAAAAGAAGCGGCAGGATCTTGAAGAGGCTGCCGCGTCGTTGGAGCAGCTGAATGCCGATCTGCGTCAGCGCGATGAGCGAATGGCAGAATTGGAGGATTCTCTGCGCACTGTCGGCGATGAGGCGGCATCCCTGCGCTCTGAATTGGATCAGTGCACCGCAGAACTGGCCGATACAAGGGAGAACTCTGCGCGGCTGCAAAACGATCTGGAGCAAACCGGCGCGGCTTTGCAGGAGAAAGAACGTGAACTGGATCAAACAGTTGAAACGCTGAATCAGAATCATAGCGCGCAAATTGCCGCGCTTCAGCAGCAGAATGCGCAGCAGCTCCAGGAGAAGGAACAGCAGCTTTCTGACAGCGCCTCATTCTATGAGGGCCAGATCGAGTCGATGAAGCAGAGCTTTAACCAGCAGCTGGAAGAGCAGAGCCGCGCAAGCTCTGACCGCCTTGACGCGCTGGAAAAAGCAAATGCGGAACAGATATATAATTTGCAGCAGGAGCGGGATGCGGCTGTATTTGAGCTGCAAAAGCAGCTGGAGGAAGCGGATAAAGCGCACGCTGACGAGATCGCGCAGCTTGAGCAGCAGCTGAACGAGCAGCAAAGCACCTATACCGCGCAGCTTAATGAGCTGCAAAACACCCATGCCGCGCAGATTGCCGAGTTCCAGCAGGCGCTTGAGTCGGTCAAACAGGCGCATGCCGGCCAGCTGAACGAGCTGCAGGGAATGCATTCGGCGCAGATCACCGACATGCAGGAAGACTTCAAGCAGCAGTTTGTCCATGCGCAGGAAGTCTTTAAAAATCAGTTCGACGCGGCGCAGGAAGAATACAAGAAACAGATGGACGCCGCGGCAGCGGAATACAGTCAGCAAAGAGAGCTTGCAGAACAGCAGCGTCAGGAACTAGCAGCGGAGTACGAGGAAAAACTTGACGCGGCGGCAAGAGCGCAGGAGGCAATTCAGCAGGATTGCGGCCGTCAGATCGAAAATTATGCGAAGCAGATGGAACGTCTGCGCGCAGATTTTGGCAGCCAGACCGATAATCTGACAGGTGAATTGAATAAGCTGCACTACAGCTATACCGAGCTGCAAAATGCTTATGAAAAGCTGAAATATGATTATGGAACGCAGAATGAGGCGCTGGAGGGCGCACGGTTCAGCAATGCTGAGCTTGGCAAACAGATCAGCGACTATGCGCAGCAGCTTGAAAATCAGAGTGCGCAGCTGAATGACAGAACCCGTCTTCTGGATGAAAAAACCATCGAGCTGGAAAACTGCTATCGTGAGCTTGAGGATAGAAACGGCAGACTCAGTGCGCTGAACAAAAGCCTTTCAGACAAGAATGATCTGCTGAATGCGCGTGAAAAAGAACTGTACGATCTTAAAAACCGTCTGGCTGCCTGTGACAGCAAACTCGGCGCACAGGAAGCGCAGTTAGCCGAAATGAATAAGAGAAGCATCGAGGCGGATCGTGCGCTTGCAGACGCGCAGATCAAGATCAATCAGCTTTCTTCGATCGTTGCTCAGAATTCAATGTCCTATTCCCAGAGTGCACCGGCATACGCCGCGCAGCCTGCACGTCAGCAGCAACCGGTAACCTATGCGGAGCAGCCGCAGAGCTTGCCGGTTCAGCAGGGGTATACGTATGCACCGCAGCCACAGTATCGGCAAATGCAGTCGCCGGCCTATGACCCGCAGCGGCCTGTACAGCCTGCTTATACGCCGCAAGTGCAGACTGCGCCGCGCGGCTTTAACCCCGCTTATCCTTTTGTACCCGCGCAGGATGAAAAATAATAAGAGTAAAGGACGTCCGCAACCGGACGTCCTTTTTCTATGGTGTGATTTGATAGCAACCCGCAAAGGGAATATTTGAAAATCCAGCAAACATCACCCCAATTGAAAACGGGGAAAAGTAAACGGTATAGTTGCAAAAAGTCAAGACAGCTCTGGCTGAGAAATTACGGTTGAAAGCCTATAATCAGCCAAACGTCCTATGTTTACCGGATGGATATAGTATTTGATTTGAAAGGCAAGATCTCTTCGGTACATGCAAGATTTTTTTCGTCGCCCAAAAAGAAAATAGGCGATTATGCCGACGAGAGTCTCCTGTTTTACTATTTAATAGACGTTTCGGGCTAAGAGGGCAGAATGGTGTCCATGGGTAGGGCATTATGTAAAGTGCGCATGCATAGTTTTTTTCGGGGCTTTTACTGGGTGCGGCCAGGATGTGCCGGCAAAGCAGATCATGATTCGCTTACCGGACGAATAAAACGGCAAGGGGGTGTTTTTGATGACAGCGGCTTTGAGACAAAAGCGATAGACAACTGCAAAAAATAAAGCCCGTGCAGCGCACAGGCTTTAAATCAGTCGTCGTTTTCCAGTAAATAGGTCGCTTCAAGATCGCAGAGATGCAGCTTGACCGCGAGCGGATATTTTCCGAATGCGTTGGCGACCGAATATCCGCCGACGCGCGCGTTGTCGTCAAAACCGCCCATATGCCAACGAATCGCAATAGCTTCCGCGGGCTTAAGCCGCATAAAACGCTCAATCAGAAATACCGATTTTTCTCCATGACCAAACGGGAAGCGGTCTTCGATGGAATAGTAGGGAACCTTCTCCCATCTGCCGGTGTCCTCGTTTTTTACGTTTCGAGTCGTTTCCTTATAAAACTCCGTCTTACAGACGTCGTGCAGAAGGGAAACAATCGCAACGCTTTCCGGGTTCTCGTTCTGCTCGATTTCATTTCTCTTGAGCATTAAATCAAACACATTCAGCGAATGCGCAACCAAACCCTCGGCATAGGCACCGTGAAACCGGGTGCTTGCCGGCGCATAGAAAAAGTCGGTGCGCCGGTCAAGCCAATCAAGCAGTTCAACGTTTCCTTCGCGATTTATGTACTGCTGATAGCATTGAAAAAAACGGTCTTTTAATTCAGACAAGATTGCACCGCCTTACATTAAAGCTCAAGCCCATTAAGAATCTCTTTGAGCGCTTTGGCTTCTTCTTTTGAAAGAGAGATACCTTTCCCCATTTTCTCGTTGCCGGGCGCCCAGTCCCGAATATCATACTTCGGCTCGCGCCCATTCCAGCTGATTAGGTTCAGTTCACGGCTCCAACCGTTGGAGCTCTCCGAAAGAACCCCGATCTGTTCTGTGATTTCGTAGGAAAATTCTGCCATCCGTCTTTCTCCGTTCATCAAAATATAAACACATTCTAATATAAATGGCTGCCGGTTTCAACTCTTTTTGCGCGTAAATCAAGCGCAAAGCGTTATCGTACGGGTATCTCAATGGCAACTCGACAGAAAAATTAAAAAAATTTTAAATTATCCCTTGACAAATTCTTCCCAGACGATATAATAATTCTTGCGCACTGCGGAATTGTGTAAGGGTAGCACGACAGACTCTGACTCTGTTTGTCTGGGTTCGAATCCTAGTTCCGCAACCATAAGCCGTTGGCTTAATTCGCCATCGGCTTTGTTTATCGGGGTGTGGCTCAGCTTGGTAGAGCGCTTGGTTCGGGACCAAGAGGTCGGGTGTTCGAATCACCTCACTCCGACCAGAAAAAGACACGGCATTTGCCGTGTCTTTTTTGTTTTATATAATCCGCCGAAAGTAATAATAAATTAATGTGGGTCCGGGAAAAGTGTATCAAGATCGGGAAACGGCAGATGACTGCCCGATACATCGCCTTTTTCAAAACTAATTTTGAGAAATGAATAATAGAAAGAACGTAGGGGAGTCCGTATTCCGGCTTGCGGTTTTTGATAAACTGCCGCAAAATAGAATCAGACAAAAATCGGACGAAAACACAGACTATGCTGGTCTCATCAAAAGAGAGGAGTGATTCTGTGCGGTTTAAAAAGTTTGCCTGTTGCTTTTTGGTCTGTCTGCTGTTGCTGAGCGGTTGTTCCGCGCAAAGCGAGGGAGACAATACCAAGCTTGAAGAATACCAGGGGCAGGAGGAGGGGACTGTGCAGCAAGCGGAGCAGACAGTCCCGATGTACAGTCTGCCTTCATTGACCCATCTTTACTCGACCGGATTGCCCTACAGAACCGAAAGCCGCCCGGAAAAACAGGTGAAAATCTGGAAATTTGATGCCGAAACCGAAACAGAGACGCTGATCCTTGAGACGGAATACGACACGATGCCGGACAAGTACACGATCAGTGGGGTCTATAACGTGTGGTATACCGGAGAGGCGTTTGTGGTCAACCGGACGACCAGACGCTATGTCGATCAGCAGGCGGCGGACCGCTTTTTGGAAATTTACGCAGAGGATCCATTTTCGCCGGATTTGCCGCCCAGTCCGCAGAAGGAGAACACCACGACACTGACTGTTTACGACGAGAATTTCCGCAATCCTAAGGTGATTTACAGCAAGAGCCGGATCAGCTCGACTTTTGAGGAATTTACCCTGAACGGCGCGTTTTTTGACGGCGTTAATCTTTATCTGGATCAGATTGAGTGCTGTGTCATGAGGGAGGAGGGCTTCGGGTACAACGACGAGGTCAGACGCTCGCTGTTGAAACTTCGGCTGGATGGGACGCAGGAGACGGAATGGGAATATTATTCTGGCCAGAATAGTTACCTGTTTTCTATGATTGGGCTGACGACGTCCGGAGACATCGTCTATGCAAAAATCGAAAAAGACCCGCAGACAAATTATGCAGACGGCGAATCGAGCTTTTTTTCGATCTCCCCGAACACAGGCCAGGTCACGGAATACAGCGAAATGCCGGTAGCTTTAAACGATCTTTCGACCCAGTCTTATCTCTGCGATATGGATAGCCGCACAATATATGCGATTGACGTACCTTCCGGAGAGAGAAACGCTTATGCGGCAATGCCGGAGGAGTGGGAATATTGCAGCGGCTATGAACTTTGCGGCAGGCTGGTTGTGGAAGCGCATCTTTCCGGCGAAGACGGCAGCCGGCGGTATGTTTATGAGAACGGCGAATTCAATGAGCTGACCCTAAGCTATATGGTCGCGGATAAGCTGGAAATGCGGCAGCTTTATCTGTGCGATATCGGCGGCGGCAATCTGTTGACCATTGTCTCGGAATCGCTGGGCAGCTTTCCCTATCATGTGGGTTCAACACCGTTTGTTGCCGAACAGCCGATCCAGCAATGGGGAATCATCAGCGCGGAAGATTATTTTGCAAACCAGCCGAATTTCCGGTCGATCGCTGTGCGGGAGGGACAATGAGCAGTATTCTGATCGTGGAAGACGAGCGGTCGATCCGGGAACTGATCCGGATGACGATGGAGCAGGCCGGACACAGCTGTGTTACGGCGCAGGACGGCAGGCAGGCGGCGGATCTGATTGAACAGCGTGACTTTGACCTCGCGCTGCTGGATATCATGCTGCCCTTTATAGACGGCTATGAGCTGCTGGAATACCTGAAAAGTCTGCATATACCGGTGATCTTTCTCACGGCCAGGGGGGAGCTTGCAGACCGGGTGCGCGGCCTGCGGATGGGTGCTGATGATTACCTGGTCAAACCGTTTGAGCCGGAAGAACTGGCCGCGCGGGTTTACAGCGTGCTGCGGCGTGCGGGAAAAGCGGCGGAGAACCTGACCGTGGGCGATGTGACGCTGGACGTCGAGAACAGGCGATGCATAAAATCGGGCAAGACGGTTTCGCTGACGCCGCGCGAAACCGACCTGCTGATCCTGCTGATGCAGAATGCGGGAAAGACCCTTTACCGGGAGTATCTGTACGAGACGATCTGGGGACAGATGTGGGACGAGGCGGATAACCGCGCGCTGGATACCCACATCCAGCGGCTGCGCCGGAAACTTGGCTGGGAAAAACAGATCCGCACCCTGTATAAAGTGGGATACAGATTGGAGAAGTAGAGATGAAATTCTCATTGAAGCTGACACTGGCTGCGGTGTGCCTGCTGGCGCTTTGCCTTTCGCTGTGCGGTTATCTCCTGGTGCGGCGAAATACCGAAGATGCGCTGGCGCTTGCGATACGGCAGAATGCCGAGCTGTTTGCGCAGGCCGCGCAGCAACTCGAACAGACGGCAAAGACCAAAGGAATCGATTTGCTGAAAATGCAGCAGGTCGTATCCGCTTCACAAAACGACAGCGAAGCAGAAACCGCCCGTGCAGTTGCGCTGAGCAGAGAGAACGGGCTGATATATGTACAGGCGCTGACCCTCGCGGCCCAGGAACAAGCGGACGGTTTTCGAGGCGCGCAGGGATTTGCGATCTTCCTGGAAAACGGCAGCTGGATATACTCCAACATGCCAAAAAAAATTGATTTGCAGTCCCAGAACAGGGCGATGAGCCTGCAAAACGGGGAATATCTGCTTGCGGAAAATCAGGACGGCGGTATAAGTATGCTGCTGGGCGGAAGATTGATGCTGCCCGGTGAAGCGGGCAGTTTGCTGATGGCGTTTGATGTGACTCCGATTTTTGCTTCCCGGCAGTCACAGCTGCGCAGCCTGCGCTCAATTACCGCGGTGGTTCTGGCGTTTGCCGCGATCGCGGCGGCGCTGTTTGCGAGAAGGTTTACCCGCCCGCTGGTGAGCCTCGAACAGGCCAGCCGGCGGATGGCAGACGGGGACTATGACTGTTCCGCCGGCGTATGCTCCGACGACGAGATCGGCGCGCTCTCCCAGAGCTTTGAGCGGATGTCCGGGGCCGTAAAACAAAATGTTGACCGGTTGCAGCAGGAGGTGCGAAAACGGGAGGAATTTATTGCGGCGCTTTCTCATGAGCTCAAAACGCCGATGACCTCAATGGTCGGCTATGCGGCGCTTCTTCGCAGCGGCGAGCAGCCGGAAGATACCCGGCGCGCCGCGGCGGACGCGATCTGGCGCGAGACCAGAAGGCTGGAGAGCTTGTCCGGCGAGTTGATTGGACTGGTTGGACTGCGCGCAGAGCCGCCGTCTATGCAGTCGGTTGAACTGCACAAGCTGTTTTACAGCCTGCAAAAAACCTTGCCGCCGCTGCCGGCCGGCGTAAAACTGCGCGCAACAACCGATGGCCCGGCCACGGTTCGGGGAAATCTCACTCTGCTGGACGATCTGCTGCGCAACCTGGTTCTGAATGCGGTTCATGCCTGCGGGGAAGAGGGAGAAATTGAGATCGGTTATATCAGAAAAGGAAAAACAGTCGAGCTGTTTGTGCGGGATAACGGCTGCGGGATGCCGCCGCAGGAGCTTGAACGTATTACCGAGCCCTTCTATATGGTTGACAAATCCCGCTCGAGAGCTTCAAACGGAAGCGGGTTAGGGCTTGCGATCTGCTCCCAAATTGCGGCGCTGCATCAAAGCAAACTCCGCTTTGAAAGTGAACCCGGCAAAGGCACAACCGTGCGGCTGTGCTTACAGGCGGCGCAGGAGGTGACAAAGGATGCGCTTTAGGAAAGGCAAAAGCATAGCCGCGGTTGCCGCGGCTGCCGTATTCTGCGCTGCCTGCATAGCGGCGCCCTCGATGCTTGGTGATCTGGAGCTTGAACGCCTGCTGGACGGCCGGGCACAGTCGGTCGACGCTTTGCAGTCGGAGCTGCCGTCCGAAGACCTGCTGAAAAATGAGACAGCCCTTGGACTTCATTCGGGGCGAAGCTTGAGCGACGCCGCTGTTGATCTTGGGGACGAAGCGCTGCTTGCGGAACTTAAGCAGGCCGGTGTGGTTCCGCAGGCATGCATATGGACCTCGCACAGCACCTTCGATCAGGAGTCAAACGGCTGTTTAATATTGATTGAACCGCTTTCCGGCACGCTGCGCAGCGCAATGTGGAAAAGCAGCGAGGAACCGAATCCGGAACAAAGGCTGGACGCTCTTTTTGAATTGCTTGGATTGTCTCAAATACAGGACTGGCAGGAGGTGGAATATTCTTCTTCCACTAAAGAGGATATTGGGTGTGCGCGGTATTCCAGGTCGCTTGCCCTGTATGCAATCGCGAGCGGTACAAAGGGAGGCGGCTATGCAGGAGTATATCTTCGCTGCTGCACCGAGCAGGAATTTGAACAGCTGTTCGGCGGTGAATAGCAGAAGGCACAATGTGGCGTTGGAGAATAATACTGCAAAAGTATTAAAGAACAGACCGGCATTTCAGCACACGTCTGAATGCCGGCCTGTTCTTTGTGTGCAGAGTGTTTGGTTGAAGCAAACAGCCAAGCCGATTGATGCGGCAAAGGGCAGAAATGGGTTTCCGGCCGGTGTGCCGGACAGAGTGTATCGGTTGATATGCCGCTATTCGACGGCAAACCGCCTGCGCAAGCAATGCGGCGGGTGAAAACGAAAGCAGACTACCTGAGCGCACCGGCGCACGTGCGGGCGCTTGACAAAAGGGGCGCCTGACTTTAATATAATTACATATCGCAAAATGCTGTGAAAAAGAGGGAATCCGCCATGTCCCGCCCACAGAGACCCGAGCGTTTGCTGCAAGCTTGGGGACGGGCCGCGGAGACTGTCGCTTTGGAGCAGGAACGTGACTGCGCGCCGCGCACAGCGTTTCCCGTTTGCCCGCGTTAAGGGCTGCAAAGGTGATCCGCCTTGTGCGGATAAAATGGGTGGTACCGCGGTTGCCTGAATCGTCCCAGTGCGCAGATGCGCGCCGGGACTTTTTTATTCTGTCTCGGTCAGGTCAGGAAATATCGGAAAGGACAAGAGAAAACGGATGAAAGAACTGGAAAAGCAGTACAATCCGCAAAACGTGGAAGACCGCATCTACAAAATGTGGATGGACGGCGGCTATTTCCACGCCGAGCCGGATGAAAACAAGAAACCCTACACGATCGTTATTCCGCCGCCCAACATCACGGGTCAGCTGCATATGGGCCACGCGCTGGACGAGACTTTGCAGGACATCCTGATCCGGGTGCGCCGGATGCAGGGCTACAGCGCTCTTTGGCTGCCCGGCACCGATCACGCCTCCATTGCGACCGAGGCGAAGATCGTCGAGGCGATGAAGAAAGAGGGCTTGACCAAGGAAGGCATTGGGCGCGAAGCGTTCCTGGAGCGTGCCTGGGCATGGAAGGAAAAGTACGGCGGCCGGATTGTTGAACAGCTGAAAAAACTCGGCTCCTCCTGCGACTGGGACCGTGAGCGGTTCACGATGGACGAGGGATGCAGCCGCGCGGTCAACGAGGTCTTTGTCAACCTGTATAACAAAGGACTTATCTATCGCGGCGAGCGGATCATCAACTGGTGCCCGCACTGCCTGACCTCCATTTCGGACGCCGAGGTGGATTTCAAGGAGAGCGAGGGCAATTTCTGGCATCTGCGCTATCCGCTCAGCGATGGCAGCGGCTGGCTGGAGCTTGCTACGACCCGGCCGGAAACCATGCTTGGCGATACGGCGGTCGCGGTCAATCCGAAAGACGAGCGTTACAGCCATCTTGTCGGCAAAACACTGATTTTGCCGCTGGTTGGTCGTGAGATCCCGATTGTGGCGGACGACTATGTTGAGACTGATTTCGGCACCGGCGTTGTCAAAATCACGCCGGCGCACGACCCCAACGACTATGAGGTCGGCCTGCGGCACAATCTGCCGGTGATCAACGTCATGAATGATGACGCGACCATCAACGAGCTTGGCGGCAAATATGCGGGCATGACCCGCGAAGAGTGCCGCAAGGCGATCGTTGCTGATCTGGAAGCCGGCGGTTATCTGGTTCGGGTCGAGCCGATTACCCACAATGTCGGCACCTGCTACCGCTGCGGCACGACCATTGAGCCGCGCATGTCCAAGCAGTGGTTTGTCAAAATGCAGCCGCTTGCTGATCCGGCGATCGAGGCGGTCCGCAACAAGGACATCCGTTTCGTTCCTGAGCGTTTTGACAAAATCTATTTTAACTGGATGAACAATATCAAAGACTGGTGCATTTCCCGTCAGCTCTGGTGGGGCCATCGCATTCCGGCTTATTATTGTGACCAGTGCGGAGAGACGGTGGTCAGCAAGACCCATGTTGACACCTGCCCGAAATGCGGCGGCAAGCTGCATCAGGACGAGGATACGCTGGACACCTGGTTCTCTTCGGCGCTTTGGCCTTTCTCTACCCTGGGATGGCCGGATAAGACCAAAGAGCTGGATTATTTCTACCCGACCAATACGCCGGTCACCGGCTATGACATCATCTTTTTCTGGGTTGCGCGGATGATCTTTTCCGGCTTGGAGCATATGGGCAAAAAGCCCTTTGACACCGTATTCATTCACGGTATCGTCCGGGACGCCCAGGGCCGCAAGATGTCCAAGTCGCTCGGCAATGGCATCGATCCGCTTGAGGTCATCAATGAGATGGGCGCGGATGCGCTGCGGCTGATGCTTGCCAACGGCACAAGTCCCGGAAACGATATGCGCTATTCCGAAGAAAAGGTGCGCGCCTGCCGCAATTTCTGCAATAAGATATGGAATGCGGCGCGCTTTATCCTGATGAACGACGTCGAGGCGGTCGTTCCGGATCAGCTGCCCGGTACGCTCCGCATCGAAGACCGCTGGATACTGCACCAGCTCAACGCGCTCGTCGGCGAAGTGACCGAGAATATCGACCGGTTTGAACTTGGTGTCGCGGTTGGCAAAATCTATGACTTTACCTGGGATGTTTTTTGCGACTGGTATATCGAGGTCGCCAAGCTGCGGCTGAACGGCGAGGATGAGCAGGCAAAGGCGGACTGCAAGCAGGTGCTTGTCTATGTAATGACCGGAATTCTCAAGCTGCTGCACCCCTTCATGCCCTTCATCACCGAGGAGATTTACGACGCGCTGCCGCACAGCTGCGGGAGCATCATGATTTCGCCTTTCCCGGTATTTCGTGAAGACCTTGTTTTTGCGCAGGATGAAGCGGACTTCTCCCGCATTATGGATCTTATTAAGGCTGTCCGTGCGCTGCGCAGCGGCATGAATGTACCGCCGAGCAAAAAGGCTGCGATGTATATCGAAACAAAGTCGCCCGAAATATTCGAAAAGGGAGTGGCGTTTATTCAGCGTCTCGCCGGCGCCGATAAGGTAACGATCGGTGAGTCCTTTGAGGTTGAGGGTGCCGTGCAGGCGGTAACAGATTCCGCGCGAGCGCTTATCCCGATGGCGGATCTTGTCGATCGTGAAAAGGAACTTGCCCGGCTGAACAAAGAGCTGGCGGCGGCTGAAAAGGAGATTGCCGCTTTGTCCGGCCGTCTGTCCAATGAGCAGTTCACCAGTAAAGCGCCCGCGCATGTCATTGAGGCTGAGCGGGAAAAACTGAAAAAAGCACAGGACAAAAAAGAAAACATAGAACAGAGCATCGCCAAACTCGTCTGACTGCGTGAATAAGGCGAAAACCTGTTTAATAGTGATAAGAGTAAAAAAAGGACCCGGTACGTGCCGGGTCCTTTTTTGTTGCCTTATTACACCTGCACGGATTTGCTGATACAGGAGGAACTGAATATGCGCAAAGCAGAACGCAGCACAGTTCGCAAAGATGCAGGAACACGAGGGCTCCGAGCCTGGGAAGGGCCTCGCTTAGATGTTTTTTTAAAGGGTCAAGCTTGTGGATGGCGCTTGGCAAAAGGGGATTTTTGACATAGCTCCCTGCTTCGACAGCTTTTTTACAGGAAATAAAATATATTCATTAAGAAAACAAGGAGGCGGCAAAATGCATACGATCACCTTTTCAAATGATAAAGGCACGCTGACAATTTTCATCGAAAGGGACATAGACCACCACAACGCTGCGGATCTCCGGCTGGAAATAGACAGGGCGATTGAACTTATGCCGGCCAGAGAAATCCGCCTGGATTTTGATTCGGTGGAATTCATGGACAGCTCCGGCGTTGGACTGATCATGGGGCGCTATAAAAAGGCGGCGGAACATGGCGCAAAGCTGCGTATACAAAACCTGAACAGCAGGTGCCGAAGGTTGGTTGAACTGTCCGGTGTGCTGGAAATCGTGGATATTGTGAAGTGAGGACGAAAGAATGAAACGGATTATCAACAGTTTTAAGCTCGCTTTTCCGAGCCGCTCCTGCAATGAAGCTTTTGCGAGAACAGCGGTGTCCGCTTTTGTTACATATCTTGATCCGACATTGGACGAGGTCAGCGACATCAAAACGGCAGTCAGCGAGGCGGTTACCAACTGCATCGTACATGGATACAAGGATACAATCGGCACGGTTTTTCTGCGTGCGACCCTTTTGGAGGACAGAACAATCGTTATCCAGATCAAAGACAGAGGCTGTGGTATTGAGGACGTCAGGCGCGCAATGACGCCGGCTTATACGACCGGGGGCGAAGAGCGCGCGGGACTTGGCTTTTCGGTTATGGAAGCATTCATGGATACGGTGCGTGTGCGCTCAAAGCCGGGGAAGGGAACGACCGTAACATTGAGCAAAAAAATCGGCGACAGGCGGGAGTGCTGATTATGCCGGTACAGTCAACGGCAGACAGAAATACTTTTATCGAAGAGAATATCGGGCTTGCGCATGCCTGTGCCCATCGATTTACTGGGCGCGGCATTGAATATGACGACCTTTTTCAGGCGGGATGCATGGGACTGATCAAGGCCTATGACGGCTTTGATGAATCGCGCGGCCTGCGTTTTTCGACCTATGCAGTCCCGGTGATTCTCGGCGAGATAAAGAAGCTGTTCAGAGAGGGCGGAACAGTCAAGGTGAGCCGGCGGCTTAAAGAACTGTCTATGAAAGCTGTCCGGGCAATCAATGAATCCGTGCAGCAGACCGGCAATGAGCCGACAATCAGCGAACTTGCGCAGAAGCTGGACTGTTCACAGGAAGCGGTTATCGAAGCGCTGTGCGCCGCAAAACCATCGGTTTCTCTGACCTGCGATGACGAGGATGGAGAAGAAAGAGTGGCGGACATTCCTGTCCATGAAGAGGAAACGATTTCAGAAAGGCTGACATTAAAAGACGCAATCAATCGATTGAATGCGGAAGAGCGCCGGCTGCTGACACAGCGATATTATAAAAACAAAACCCAAAGCGAAACGGCAAAGATGCTCAACACAACGCAGGTGCAGATATCCCGAAATGAGCGAAAAATCATTGCAAAATTAAGAGAATACATGGCTGACTGAACCGCGAAAGTACTTTCGCGGTTCTTTTTGTTAAAATATATTGGAAAATCATGTAAGTTGTGTGCAAAATGTCGAATGTAAAATTTTTGCAAAAAAAGTGTTGACTTTGTCTCATTACGCATATATAATAAAAATCACGCCGCACCGATCAGGTGCGCGCTAAGGACCTTGAAAATTAAACAATACAGAAGCTTGAAAGACCCTTGTTAATTGGCTCCAGGCTCCGAGTAATCGGGCGTTTGAGAGCAGCCGGAGAGAGACCGGCGAAGGTAAAGACAGGACGTCAGAGATGATGTCTTGAGCAGATTTGGACGAGCTGTAAAAAGCTTGTTTAGATACAAACTGTTAAGAGTTTGATCCTGGCTCAGGACGAACGCTGGCGGCGCGCCTAACACATGCAAGTCGAACGGAGAGGTTCTTCTGAAGTTTTCGGATGGACGAAGGATTTTCTTAGTGGCGAACGGGTGAGTAA
>CALWZE010000070.1 GCA_944385925.1 uncultured Clostridia bacterium | reverse complement strand
TGAACGCCTGACTGGGCTTGGCCTGAACATGCATTATACCAGTGAAAAGGCTTCCAACCGTCTTACAGGATTGACATTGGTTGTGACCGGAACATTGGAAACTCTGAGCCGTGATGAGGCCAACGCGCTGATTGTCAACAATGGCGGCAAAGCAGCCAACTCGGTCAGCAAAAAAACCAGCTATGTTGTTGCCGGCGAGAATGCAGGCAGCAAGCTGACCAAAGCGCAGCAGCTGGGTGTGCCTGTTTTAAGTGAGGCGCAGTTTTTGGAAATGCTCCGGGAAAAGGCCAAATTTTAAGCGCATAAAGGCTGCAGAAGGTATGATATACGCTGTTCCCGTTTCTTTGGCTCGTGCCATTCCTTACTAACGGACAGTTTTCGGTGCTGTAAAAGAGCAATTCAAGATGAAAACGCACATGTAAAGCTAGGAGGCTTTGCATGTGCGTTTTGTCCGGAATCTCCCAAGTGCGCTTTTAAAGTGGACGACTTTTGCACCACCGGAGTGTCAGAATTTGTTTGAGATCCTCTGAAAATCCTGCGCCTTTTTAATTCAGCGTTGTGTATTCAAAACGGCAATTAGCCGAAAAATGAGGAACTTTATTATGCGGCAATATGATTGGGATGAATATTATGAAAAATTCTTTGACTGGGCAGAGAGTACACAGCAACGCAATCTATCATATCTGACCACTCTCGGGGATGCTGACGAGGTTGCTGAAATTATTATTGAACTGCAAGGAAACCCAGCCGCTTCAAATCGTTTGCTGAAAAAAGCCGTAGAATCCAAGATTGCATTTTCCGGCTCAGATTTGGCAGAGATTTTTTGTTTCAATGATAAGGCGCTTGCATCTGCCGCTCTGCGCAACTCTGTCAATCGGCTTACCAGCAAAGATCTGGAAGATTTGTATGATCTGACCGATGATGAGGAACTGATTGAAATCTGCAAAAATGGGAAATGCACCTTGCCGTCAAAACTTCAGTCAGAGGATGTTTTAGAGAAAAATATTTTACCTGCAAATAACCAGCCGCAGAAAATCTCTAAAACCGGTTTGTTGGGCCTACTTGCTGCTGTGTTTGGCGTGCGCAAAAAAACTGAACACCAATGTGATGGCGACTGCGCAAACTGTCCTGAACACTACGGGTACCGGTATGGGCGATGGTATTATGGACATGGCCATACGCATGGATGTGAGTTTGGTGGGAATAGTGGCAGCAGCTAGTACAATCGGTAACATTGTTGCTTTCTCTGATTAATCCTGGATAACTTTCGAAACCCAAAGACTTGTTTATTAATTGCGGTAAAGCCACATGATGGACAAAGCCTACTTGTGTCATAAAAAGAATCTTCTACAACCAGGGGAGTTTTTTGTTTTCACCTTGCTTCGGCAAATCGATATGAAAACACAGCTCATAAAATGCACATGACAGTAAAGCGCAGCATAGCATAAAAAATATAATAGGGTGAAAAAACGATAAAGCTCAGTTTTTCTCCTGTTTATCTGCCTGTTTTTTTATCCAAGCCCCGATAGGAGCATTTACAGCTTTTGAAAGGACTTAGACAAGTCCGCGCACCATGGATTCCATATCATATAACCCGGGCTTTTGGCGGACAATGAATTTTGCCGCGTTAACGGCGCCTGTTGCGAACACCTGCTTGCTTGCAGCGCTGTGGGACAGCGTGATCACCTCGTCGTTTCCGGCAAATATCACTTCATGTTCTCCCACAATCGTGCCGCCGCGTATTGAGCTTATTCCGATTTCACTGGATTCGCGCGGCGCTTTCTTGTTGTGACGGTCATAGATGTAGTCGTATTTCTGGCCATTTACCGAATTGACTGCATCCGCAAGCAGCAGGGCAGTGCCGCTTGGCGCATCCAGTTTTTTGTTATGATGTTTTTCCAGTATCTCCACATCGAAACCATCGCCCAAAAATAGGGAAGCCTTTTTGGCAAGACTGCACAGCAGCGCGATTCCCATTGACATATTTGCACTTTTAAATACCGGAACCCTGGTGCTCAGCTCTTCTATGCAGGCAAGCTGACGGGCATCCTGTCCGGTCGTGCACAGCACAAGCGGCGTGTTCGTTTGCGCACAGTAATCCGCTATGCTGTCTGTAAGCGCAGGATTTGAGAAATCGATTAAAACGTCCGCTTTTACTTTGCAGTCAGACAGGGAAGCGTATAGAGGGATATTGTTTAAAAGTCCTTCGCGCCGGTCTATACCGGCCACAATTTCAATGTTGCTGTCGTTGAAGCAGGCTTCCTGCACTCTGGTTCCCATGCTGCCCAATATACCGCTTATAATTACTTTTACCATTTTTTATTCCTTTTTGATTGTGTGGCGTTGTTTGATCCCCGACAGGTTTTAAGTAAGGGAATATCTGATCGCTTTGGCGGCATGTCATTGCCTTGCTGATTTTACAAAATCCCCGGCAATGCCGGGGACCTGCTTATTTCAGTAATTCGCGAAGCTTGTTTTCTTTTGCGCTGTCCATACTGTCCGCAAGAGGGAGGCGGCATTTTCCGGCTTTGAAGCCCAGCATGTTCATGGCTGCCTTAACCGGAATTGGGTTAACGTCGCTGAACAACGCGTTTATCAGCGGAATCATGCTTAACTGGATCGCCGCCGCCGTTTTGTAGTCGCCGCGCAGCGCCGCGTCGCACATCTCAACCGTTTCTTTGGGACGCACGTTGGAAAGAACCGAAATCACGCCTTTGCCGCCAAGCGCCATTACAGGGGCCGCCTGCTCGTCGTTGCCGCTGTAGAAATCAAGCCGGTCGCCGCACAGGTTCATAGAGGTTGCAAGCGCGCTGAAATTTCCACTGGCCTCTTTGGCGGCAACGATGTTTTCAATACGTGACAATTCGGCATAGGTCTCCGGTGCTATATTCATGCCGGTCCGGCCAGGGACATTGTAGAGGATAATTGGAATATCGACAGCGGCAGCAATCGCGCCGAAATGCTGAACCAGGCCGCGCTGGGAGGTTTTATTATAGTAAGGCGTGACATGAAGCAGCGCGTCCGCGCCAACCTGCTGCGCCATTTTGGACAGCTTGATGCCGTGCGGCGTGTCGTTGCTGCCGGCGCCCGCAATGATTTTTACGTCTTTGCCCCGGACTTTTTCACAGGCATATTTGATCACAGCAATCTGCTCGTCGTCGATCAGGGTGGAGGCTTCGCCTGTTGTTCCGCAAACGACCAGCGCTTTTATGCCGTTTTCCAATTGAAAATCGATGATTTTTCCAAATTCCTCAAAGTCGACAGAGAAGTCCGGCTTAAACGGGGTAATTATCGCCGTTGCACAGCCCGTAAAAATCGTGTTTTTCATTGGATTTACTCCTTATGCTCGAGAATATACCTTGCGATCTGCACTGCGTTGGAGGCGGCACCTTTGCGAATGTTGTCCGCGACGACCCAGAGATTCAGGCCGTTCTCTACGCTGAAGTCCCGGCGAATCCGTCCTACAAAAACTTCGTCGTGTCCGCTGGCGCTGCATGCGAGGGGATAGAGATCGGTGGAAGGATCATCCTGGACAACGATGCCCGGAAAATCATTATAAAGCGCATAGATATCACTTAATTCAAACGGCTCTTTGAGCTCAACGTTGATCGATTCGCTGTGGCCGTTGAATACCGGCACCCGAACCGTCGTCGCGGTTACGCGCAGAGAATCGTCATGCAGGATCTTGCGCGTTTCGTTGATCATTTTTTCCTCTTCTTTTGTATAGCCGTTCTCCAGGAATACATCGATATGCGGGATGCAGTTGCTGAAGATCGGGTGCGGGAATTTCTTCGGTTCAAACGGCTCTTCGGCGACATATGCCTTCGCGCCGTTCTCAAGATCATCCCAGCCCTTTACGCCGGCGCCGGAAACAGCCTGATAGGTGGAATAGACGATGCGCTCGATGCCATATTTGTCATAAAGCGGCTTCAGCGCCACAACAGCCTGAATTGTGGAGCAGTTGGGGTTGGCGATGATGCCCTTGCTTTTGGCAATGTCCTGCGGGTTTACCTCAGGAACAACGAGCGGCACTTCCGGGTCCATGCGCCACTGGGAGCTGTTGTCGATGACGGTGCAGCCTTTGGAAGCGGCAATCGGCGCAAAGACCTTGCTGGTCGAAGCACCGGCCGAAAAGAGGGCAATGTCAAAACCCTCGTCAAAGCTGGCCTCGGTAAGTTCTTTCACTTCATATTCGGCGCCCATAAAAGGAAGTTTCAGCCCGGCGCTTTTCGCAGAGGCGAAAAGCGTATATTCGCAGTTGGGGAAGTTCTGCTCCTCAAGCACCTTCAGGAAGGTGCGGCCAACCATGCCGGTAGCGCCGACGACGGCAATTTTTGTCACTTTCATAACACAATTCCTCTCCTGTTTCAGTTTTTCGCTGAACTTTTTCTAATAATACAGAATAATACGCATTTGGTAAAGACGCTTTTTTTCGCAGAATATCTGTGTTATAATACATTTTACGGCGAATTTACAATCGCAAAGCGCTTTAGCGATTTAGTCTGTTAATATTCGTATCTTATCACTGAATTCATTATATGTCAATTTGCAGTTTTGCAGCACAGACAGGAGAAAAAATGCTACGCTCTGATTTTTATTTTGACCTTCCAAAAGAATTAATTGCACAGCATCCGGCTGAACCGAGGGACAGCGCGAGACTGCTTGTGCTTGACCGCAAAACGGGCCAAACTCAAGATCTTGTATTCACCGATATCGAGGCGCTTCTCAGGCCGGGGGACTGCCTTGTCGTCAATGACAGCAAGGTGATTCCCGCAAGGCTGCTTGGGCATAAAGCGGAAACCGGCGCTGCAGTGGAATTGCTGCTGCTGAAAGATCTTGGGGAAGATCGCTGGGACTGCCTTGCGAAACCGGGCAAGCGTCTGAAACGGGGCGCCCGAATTGAGTTTTCCGCAGGCTTAAGGGCGGAAATTTTGGAAGAAACGCCGCAGGGCAACCGAATTGTACATTTTGATTACGATCACTCAAAACCATTTTACAGCATTCTCGACGAGGTCGGCCTGATGCCGCTTCCGCATTATATTACGGCGCCGTTGGAGAACAACAGCGATTATCAGACCGTCTATGCCAAATATGATGGTTCCGCTGCCGCGCCGACCGCCGGGCTGCATTTTACGGAACCACTGCTGGAGCGCATTCGGGCAAAAGGGGTTCAGGTCGCGGAAGTGACGCTTCATGTCGGTCTTGGTACCTTCAGACCGGTTAAAGCGGAAAACATTACCGACCATCATATGCATTCCGAGCATTTTATTGTCACGCAGCAGGCGGCGGATCAGATCAATGCAGCCAGGAAAAATGGCGGGCGCACAATCGGCGTTGGCACAACCAGCTGCCGCACACTGGAATCGGTTATGCAGAAATACGGAGAAATTCGTCCGTGTTGCGAAGATACCAGCATTTTCATCTATCCCGGCTATACTTTCAAAGCGTTGGACGGACTCATCACGAATTTCCATCTGCCGGAAAGCACGCTGATCATGCTGGTCAGCGCTTTTGCAGGATATGAGCACACAATGGCCGCCTATAAACACGCCGTCGAGTCAGGGTATCGATTCTTCTCCTTTGGCGATGCGATGTTTATTATCTGACAAGACAAACCAGCGGATTAAAAATAAGTTTGAATCGGAGTTTGCATGTATACTTTATTAAAAACAGAAGGCCGTGCGCGCCGCGGCCGCTTCGAAACCGTTCACGGTACCTTTGAAACGCCGGCGTTTATGAATGTTGCGACTGTTGCCGCGATCAAGGGCGGCTTGAATGCAGACGATCTGCGCAATGTAGATTGCCAGGTAATGCTGAGCAATACCTACCACCTTCATCTGCGCCCCGGCGACCGTCTGATTCATGACCTGGGCGGACTGCACAAATTTACCCATTGGCAAGGACCGATCCTCACCGACAGCGGTGGATTTCAGGTTTTTTCGCTTGCACGAATCCGCAAAATCCGGGAAGAGGGAATCGATTTCAATTCGCATATTGACGGCCGCGCAATCTTTATGAGTCCGGAAATCAGTATGCAGATTCAGTCTAATCTCGCCAGCACAATCGCAATGGCTTTGGATGAATGCATTGAAAATCCTGCGCCGCGCGCCTATGTTGAGGCATCGGTTGCCCGCACGGAACGGTGGCTGGAACGCTGCCGCCGTGAAATGGCGCGCCTGAACAGCCTTGAGGATACCATTAATAAAAAACAGCTGCTGTTTGGAATTAACCAGGGCGGGTGCTATGAAGATATCCGTGTAGCAAATATGAAACATATCGCCGAGCTGGATTGTGACGGCTACGCGATCGGCGGTCTTGCGGTCGGAGAGACAGCAGAGGAAATGTACGGCATTATTGATGCAGTAACCGATGTTATGCCGAAGAATAAAATCCGCTATCTGATGGGGGTTGGGACGCCGACGAACATCATTGAAGCGGTGTGGCGCGGGGTCGATCTCTTTGACTGCGTTATGCCCGCGCGCAATGGGCGTCACGGACAGCTGTTTACCTGGGACGGAATCATCAATATCAATAATGCCAAATATGAGCGCGATCTCGGGGTGATTGATGAAAGATGTGACTGTCCTGTCTGCCGTGCCGGCTATTCCCGCGCATATCTGCGGCACCTGTTTAAAGCAAACGAGATGCTCGGTCTTCGGATGGCTGTGCAGCACAATCTCTATTTTTATAATCACCTGATGACACGCATTCGCACCGAACTTGAGCAGGGAACCTTTGAAGAATTTAGAAACAATTATTCCGAACGTCTTGGAAAGCGTATCTGATCCGCATAATTTCGGTGAAATGTGACCTTTTCGCTTGCCTTTAACAGCCAATCTGTGTATAATTTAATCCATAATCTTACGGAGGACAAAGTTATAATGTTTAATTTCATGCTGACTGCGGGAACCGAAAGCGCAAGCAGTCTTTCCAGCCTTTCCCCGATCCTGATCATGGTCGTAATGCTGGTGATCATGTATTTCCTGCTGATCCGCCCGCAGCGCAAAAAGGAAAAAGAACAGCGCGAAATGCGCAATTCGATCGAAATCGGTGATGGCATCACCACAATCGGCGGTATTGTTGGCCGTGTTGTTCAGATTAAAGATGATACGATCGTTCTCGAAACCGGTACAGACCGCAACAAGATTCGTTTCCAGAAATGGGCGATTCAGGATGTAGAGAAGACGCCGCTGGATGTTGCGCCTGCCGCTGCAGCCGCCAAATCGGATTCGAAAGACTCGAAAAATGATAGCAAAAAAGAGAAGGAAGAAGAGTAATCCTCTTTTCTTTGAAAAAGCAGCCGCTCTGTTAAGCGCGGTGAGATAAGAAAACAAGCAAAAAACCTTAAATCATCGCGTTTTAAGGACAGCGGGCAAACAGGTTACAACTAAATAACCGAGCAAAAGGGGCGTTATCGCAAGATAGCGTCCCTTTCTGCATATTGCCACGCCACAGATCAAA
>CALWZE010000069.1 GCA_944385925.1 uncultured Clostridia bacterium | reverse complement strand
CAAATTGTGTACAGTAGCATTGCGCGTCGGCGCGCTCGGTCATTATATACGGAACGACACGGGTGATCGGATCAATGCCCTTGACTACCCGAATACCTTCCGGTCTTCTTCCAAACATAGTTTACTCCTCTCCTGTACCCGGGTTTCAAGCCCGGTATAGCAGTCAAAACATCTGTGCAGAAAACTGCCATTATATGAAGAAAATACACTTTTGGGCATTCTTTGTCAAACCGGTCTTTATTAAATACAGATAATAAGCTGTACTTAAAACGAGAAAAGCCGCTCCGATTCTTCAAAAAAGAACGAAGCGGCGTCAGCAAGTGCTGTTTAACCTTGGCCGGCTGCATAGCGCGGCTCGGGCTGGTAATGTTCAAAAATGACGGCGTCCTCCTGCTTGATAAGCTCTGCGTGCCGCTCGGGGCTGCGGACCGTCCACATGACCGACATTGCGCCGAGTTTCTGCACAATGCGAAGGGCGGCGTTGCGGTCCTGCTCTTTGTAGGCGATAAAATGAGGACGGGTCAGAAAATTGGTCCAGAGCTGTTCGATCGGAAATGCGATTGAAAAAGGCAGGTTCGGGCTGCTGGCATGCCCGTTGACCAGCTGCCCGCGGATGACCGAAGGCGCGTTCCGCCGCAGCCAGCGGACAACCATCGGATGAAAGCTTTCAACGCAGTAGTCCCCTTTATAGCCGCGCAGCGCCTCCATTGTTGCCGCGCAGACTTCCGCATACCAGGCCATGTTCAGCCCTTCGGCCTTGATTTCCACAATCAGCGGATTGCGCCCGTCTACGGTGCGGAGCACCTCGCTGAAAAGCGGCACCTTTTCCGCCGTACCGAACAGAGGAAGGCGCAGGATCTCTTCATAGGTGAGCTCCCATACCGGGGTATCCACCCCGCTGGACCGCTTGAAGTCGTTGTCGTGAAACACGATCAGTTTTTTATCCTTGGTGAATTGAACGTCCAGTTCGCACCCGTACCCTTTGCGCATGGCGTTTTCAAAGGCAGGCAGCGAATTCTCCGGCAGTCCCGCCGCATTGTCGTACAGTCCGCGGTGCGCGTAGCACCGCCCGGCGAATTTTTGGCGGGCCGTATCATCTGCCCGCGCGGGAAAAATCATAAACAGCCAGAGCGCGGCGATCAGGACGACGGCGCCCAGAAGAATCCATAATACAGTCATAGTTTCCCCTTTCTGCGGTATCTGCCGCAAGGTAGTTCATTAAAATATCCAAACCGGCGCAGACCTGAGACGGATGGCTCTGCGCGAAACGGCGCTCAGAACAGAAAAGTTTGTCCAAAGAAAAAACGGAAACGGACGATCTCCAATAAAAAAGCAAATTTGAAGAGAAGGCCGGCACAGACATGAAAATATGCTGTGTGCGAAAACCGCAATGACTTCCCCGCAAAATCGTGCAGGACCCGGCCGCTTTTCTGCGCGGGCGTCCCGGACCCGGTAAAAGCAGGCGCGGACCCATAAAAGAAGGGCGAAAATTTCCCGGATCAGTCCGCGCGTCCGGTCAGTTTGCCCGTTTCCAGCAGACCCGGATAGTCGTTCTGACGCAAGGCCTCATAGACGGCGATCGCAACCGAGTTGGAGAGGTTCAGGCTGCGGGCCTCGCTGATCATGGGAATGCGGACGCTCTGCGCGTAATTCCGCCGCAGCAGGCTCTCGGGAAGTCCGCGGTCTTCGCGCCCGAAAACCAGATAAGAGCCGTCCGGGTAGGCGGCTTCGCTGTGTACACGCGCCGCCTTGGTGGAGAAATAAAAGAAGGGGCCGTTCGGATTGCGGTCAAAAAAATCCTCCAGATCGCGATAGTAGGTGATGTCCAGCAAATACCAGTAGTCCAATCCGGCTCTTTTAAGCTTGGCATCGTCCACCCGAAACCCCATTGGTTCCACCAGGTGCAGCCGCGCGCCGGTTGCGGCGCAGGTGCGGGCGATGTTTCCGGTATTTTGCGGAATTTGCGGTTCGACAAGAACAATATTCAGCTGCATGATAACTCCTTTTCAGGTTGTCCGCAATCCCTTTTTACACTGCCGTTTTGTGCCGGCAGTAATATGCTCGGCGGCCCGTACAGCTTTTGGCAATCGCCGCATGCACAGAAAATGCGGCGGAATAGAAAAGGGAGGAGCGGAGAAACTAAAAACAGAATCTTTATATAATTTGCGCCGCAGATCGCGGCAGAAAGGGGAAAACCGAATGAGATGGATGGCAAGAGAAGCGGACAGGCTGATTCTCGGCGCGGCAGCTGTTGGCGGGCTGATTGTGCTCGGGTGCAGCATTGCGGTTTGCATACGGATCTGCCTGATGGAGAAAATGCTCTGTTCCTCCGCGCTGTTCCGCAGCAAGCTGCACGGCCAGGCGCTTAAAAAGGTTTTTTAAACACGGCCGGAGGCAGACAAATCTCCGTCGGAATCTTTCAGAGCCGCCCATGGCGCGGTTCCCAGCGTATTGTAAGCCCGGACAGTTGATTCGTCAACAAGGTCCGGGCTATTTTCGCAAAAGTTGACCGGAATTGACAAGGGCGCGCGGTTCAGCTACAATTTTGAATAGATAATGTCTGTTGAATTGCGTGAAGGAGTGCCCAATGGCGAGACGAAAGCTTTCTCCCGAAGAATATAGAAGACGCAAGCGCAAAGTCATGATCCGCCGGGTGATTTTCGGCGCGATCTGCCTTGCGATCCTCGCATTGCTGATGACCCTGATCGTTCTTCTGTTTCGAGCGATCTTCGGAGGAAAGGTGACGCCAAAACCGGCGGGATTCGCGCAGATCGGACCTGCCGTTGCGGCTGCCGACACGGGTCTTGCGCAGTATGTCAATTTGTATGATTTCGCCCTGCCGGTGCCGGAAAGCGAAAAGGTTTCGGACGCTTATTTCACGGATGTGCTCTTCATCGGCGATTCCCGCACCCTTGGCCTTTCGATGTACGGCAACATCGGGGACGCCAAAGCGCTTGCCAGTTCCAACGTCAGCGTGAGCGGCGCGTGGGACTATTCGTTTGGAGAAAACGGAGAAACTATTGCGCAGGCGCTTGCGGAAAAGCCCTATTCCGCGATTTATATCGGATTTGGAACAAATGAACTCGGCTGGCCCTACGTCGATTCCTTTATTGAGGAATACGGTGCATTGATCGACAACATCCGCGCGGCGCAGCCGTTAACATCTATCTATGTGCAGGCGATCATCCCCATTTCTGCGAACCGCAGCGCGTCGGGCGACAGCTATAACAACGAGCGGGTTGCTCTTTTCAATACCCAGCTGCAGGCGATGTGCGCAAAAAAAGAGGTCTATTTCCTGGATCTTAATGCCGCTTATGCGGACGAGACCGGCGCGCTGCCGGCCGAGTATACCGGAGACGGAATCAATCTGAACACAGATTGTTTCGATATTTGGCACGATTATCTTGTGACCCACACCGTGAAAAAGGAGTTATACACAAATTGAAAAAGTTGATAATTGCGCTGATGGCGCTTGTATTGGTGTTTTCGCTTGCCGCATGCGGCGGGCAGGAAAAGGTTGAGCTGGATCTGGACGCGATCGGCGCCGAGATCTCGAAGGCCGGACTGTTTTTGGATACCGAGCTTCAGCCTGTGGCGGCTGAAAGCATTGCGGGTATGGTCGGACTGGACTCCAGTCTCTATGTTTCCGCGCAATATTACATGGGCGCGGGAGCTACCGGAGAGGAATGGGGCCTGTTTGAATGCGCAGACGCCAAGTCCGCCGAATCGCTGGTTGCCCAGTTGGAGACCCATAGAGACGATTTGCTGTCTACCTATGAGTCTTATGCGCCGGACGCAGTGCCGCGCATTGAAAACGCAGTGATCATGTCCAAGGGTCAGTATGTCGTTTTCATCACTGCCGAGCAGTATGAGCAGGCACAGAAACTGGCCGAGAGTTATTTTGCTTAAAAATCCTTTTGAAGGCAGCCGCCCGCAATGGGCCGCTGCCTTTTTTTAAAATTATCTGTCTGAACAGTTTTTCTCACATAACCTCTGCACGGATGGGAAAAACGCTCGAGCCCTGAAGGGTGGGCCGGCTGCGGCGCACAAACCGCTCTTGAAGCTTTCAGCTGCGGAATCCCCCAATGGTTGAAAATAGATTTTTGTCTTAATTTGAAAAGTGCTTAAAATTTTGACAAAAAACAGGCGAAAAATGTGGCAGAATAAAAAGCCCTCATCCGGACTGCACAAAAATCAAAATAAAAATTTGACAAGAATCACCACAAAAAGCGAGCGAAAGACCTAGACTTTCGCAAATATCCGAACTATAATGTTAAAGAAACCGAACAAATTGAAAGGAAAGATGAATTAGTGAAAAAAATCACAATGTTCTATTTCCCCTCTTGTCCATATTGCCAAAGGGCGATGAAATATGAGTCCGAACTGCGCGCGGAGCATCCCGAATATGCCGCGCTGGAAATCGAGCGGATCGATGAACAGAAGCAGCCGGAACTTGCGGACCGATATGACTATTATTATGTGCCGACCTACTACGTTGAAGGAAACAAGCTGCATGAAGGGGCGGCAAACAGGGAGGATGTCCGCGCGGTATTCGACGCGGCGCTGGAAAAATGATTTCAATACTGCTTGCGGTTTACAATAACGGCGCGCATCTGAAAACGCTGATCGATTCGATCCTTGCGCAGAGCTGCGCCGACTTTCGGCTGTACATAAGAGATGACTGCTCAAGCGATGACAGCTTCGCGATCGCGTCCGGATATACCGACCCGCGGGTGAGCGCGGTGCGAAGCGACGCGCCTTCCGGCAGCGCCTGCAACAACTTTTTCCGGCTGCTGCTGGAGCATGAGGACGATTACCTTATGTTTGCGGACGCGGATGATTTCTGGCTGCCGGACAAGGTCGAAAAGACCCTTGCAAAAATGAAGGAGCTGGAAAAAAGCCAGGGAAAAGAGTGCCCGATTCTGGTGCATACCGACCTTTCTGTCGCGGATGGCGAACTTAAGGTGACGGCGCCTTCCCTGTTTCGCTATGAAAAGCTGTCTCCCGAGCGAAACAGCCTGCGCGAGCTGCTCGCGCAGAACAACGTGACCGGATGCACGGTTATGATCAACCGCGCGCTGCGCACGCTGATTGCGGAAAAGCCTGCGGGCGCGGTAATGCATGACTGGTGGGCGGCGCTTGTCGCGGCGGCGTTTGGAAAAATCGGCGTTCTTTACGAGCCGACCATCCTGTACAGGCAGCATGGCGGGAATTCGGTCGGCGCTTACAATGCCGCCGACCCGATGCTCGCGGCAAAGAAGCTCGCCAACACCGCCGGAACACGGGCGATATATGATGCAATGTTTGCGCAGGCGGCCTGTTTTGCGCAGACTTATAAAAACCGGCTTACCCCGCAGCAGTATGCGCTGTGCGCCGCCTATGGCGCGATGGGGCAGAAGGGCAAATTCGGCCGGCTGGCGACCGTGTTTCGTTATGGATTTTATAAAAATACGCTGGTCCGCAATCTCGGCCAGCTGATTGCGATTTAAGCGTGAAAGGGGTTTTGCAGCTTGATTTTCCTCAAAAAGCCACATGTATCCAGTACCCGGGTACCGCATTACAAAAACACCCAGGACTGCGCGACTGAAAAGCTGCTCAGTCCGAAGAGCGTGACCATTCTGCTGTCCCAGCATATCGGCGCGCCCGCCGCAGCCTGTGTGGCGAAAGGCGACCATGTTTATGTGGGAACGCTGGTGGGCAAGGCCGGCGGCTTTGTGTCCGCCAATGTGCATTCTTCGGTCAGCGGCACGGTGAGCGGTTTGACCGAACTGGTCAATCCGATGGGCGCGCATGTGCAGGCGGTAATCATCGAAAGCGACGGACAGTTCACGCCCAACCCGTCCATTGCGCCGCCCGAGGTCAGCGATGCAAAGAGTCTGGTAGCGGCCATCGCGCAGTCCGGACTGGTCGGACTTGGCGGTGCGGGTTTCCCGACCCATGTCAAGCTGTCCATTCCGGAAGGGGCAAATGTGGACACGCTTATCGTCAATGCGGCGGAGTGCGAACCGTATATCACGTCGGACTACAGGGAAATGGTGGAATTTCCCGAGCGGATCATCGGCGGCGTCTGCAAGGTGCGGGAGCTGCTCGGCATAAAGCGGGCGGTTATTGCGGTGGAGGCGAACAAACCTGCCGCCATCGAGACCCTTCGGCGTCTGAGCGAGGGCAAACAGATCGAGGTGATCAAGCTGCCGAGCACCTATCCGCAGGGCGCGGAAAAGGTGCTGATCACCAACGTGACCGGCAGGGTCGTTCCCGCGGGCAAACTGCCGGCGGACGCGGGCTGCCTTGTGCTGAACACGGCGACGGTCTCCTTTATTCATGAATACCTGCGCACGGGAATGCCGCTGGTTTCCAAACGGCTGACGGTGGACGGCGGCGCGGTCGCGCGCGGCTGCAACCTGATGGTTCCCATCGGCACGCCGGTGCGGGAGGTTATCGAGGCGGCGGGCGGCTACAGCGGCGAATGCGCAAAGCTGCTTATGGGCGGTCCGATGATGGGAACGGCGCTTGCAAGCGACGAGTTCCCGATTTTGAAAAATAACAACGCGATTCTCGCGCTGTCTCCCGAACAGGTTGGACAGCTGAAAAATAACCCCTGCATTCGCTGCGGACGCTGCATAGAGGCCTGTCCGATGAACCTGTCCCCGGCGGAAATTCAGACCGCGTTCGAGCGCGGCGACGTCGAGGAAATGCAGGCGCTCGGCGCGATGAACTGCATTGAATGCGGCAGCTGTACCTTTGTTTGTCCTGCAAAGAGGACCATCACCCAGATTATGCGCCTGAGCAAGGGCGAAATCAGAAAGGCGGCGAGCAAAAAATGAATAATCTGACTGTTACCTCCTCGCCCCACATCACCAGTCCGCGCACGACAACCGGCATAATGCTGGACGTCATCATCGCGATGGTGCCGGCGATGATCGCATCCTTTCTCTTTTTTGGCGCCCGTGCGCTGCTGCTCATCGCGGTGTGCGTGGCCTGCTGTGTTTTGAGCGAAGCAGCCTATTGCCTGCTTGCCAAAAAGCCGGTCCCGGTCGGCGACCTGTCGGCGGTTGTGACGGGCGTTATGCTGGCGTTCAACCTGCCGGCGACACTGCCTGTCTGGCAGGCGGTTATTGGTTCGATCGTCACCATCGTGGTCGTTAAACAGCTGTTCGGCGGCATTGGCTGCAACTTTGTCAATCCGGCGCTTGCCGGGCGGGTCATCATGGCGGTCTCCTTTACCGGCACCATGGTCAATTATGCCTATCCTGCGCAGGCAGCGGACGCCCTGTCCTCCGCAACGCCGCTGAGCGTCATCACGGCGGGAAACGGCGCAAAACTCCCGCTTTGGGACCTGTTTGCCGGCAACCATGGCGGCGTGCTTGGAGAGACAAGCTGCCTTGCGCTGCTGATCGGTGGCCTGTATCTGATTCTGCGCGGCGTTATCAAGCCGATTATTCCGATTGCCTATATCGGATCAACCTTTATTTTCCTGGCGCTGTTCGGCTGCGAGGCGCCGCTTGCCTCCATCCTGTCCGGCGGCCTCTTCCTGGGCGCGTTTTTCATGGCGACCGACTATACGACAACGCCGTACACAAATACCGGTAAACTGATTTTCGGATTGGGCTGCGGCCTGATCACGGCAGTTATCCGCACCTTTGCCAACTCGACCGAAGGGGTGTCCTATGCGATCCTGCTGATGAACCTGATTGTGCCCTATATCAACGGCTGGACCCGCAGAAAACCGTATGGAACGGAGGCGGCAAAATGAGCGAAAAAAGAAAAAGCAATCTCTGGAGCGAAATGCTCAAACCGGTCGTCGTGCTGACCGTGATCTGCATTGTTGTCTCCGCCCTGCTTGCGCTTACCAACGGAATTACCGCGCCGATCATCGAGCAGAAAAAGCTGGAAGCGGCAACGGCAACCCGCAAGGAACTCCTGCCCGACGCCACCGGCTTTACGGAGCTGGAGACAACGGTGGAAGGGGTCGAAAGCGTCCATGCGGACGACGGCGGCAGCGGCTATGTCATCGTCGTAAACGGAAAGGGCTATAAGGGCGATCTTCCGGTCACCGTTGCGCTGAGTCCCGAAGGGGAGATTCTCGGCATTAAAGTGGATGCTTCCGGCGAAACGGCCGGCGTCGGCAGCAAGGTCGGCGAAGCGTCCTATCTTGCGCAGTATATCGGACTGGGCAAGCATCAAAGCGACGGCATTTCGTCCGCGACCCAGAATGAGGACGGAAGCGCCGCGATCGACATCCTGAGCGGCGCGACGGTATCCTCCAAGGCGGTTTACAACGCCGTTGGCCTGGCCTTTGAAGCGTACGAGCAAGTTAAGGGGGCGTGAAAATATGGCGAAAAAATTGAAACTGATTACCAACGGCCTTTTTAACGAAAACCCGGTGCTGCGCCTGGTGCTCGGCACCTGCCCGACCCTTGCGATTTCGGTCTCCGCAACCGGCGGCTTCGGCATGGGACTTGCGGCGACCTTTGTGCTGATCTGTTCCAATATGGCGATTTCGGCGCTGCGCAAGGTGATTCCGGACAAAGTGCGTATTCCGGCCTATATTACCCTGATCGCCGGCTTTGTCACCATCATCCAGATGCTGATTCAGGCGTTTTCTCCCGAACTGGATCAGATGCTCGGCATTTACCTGCCGCTGATCGTCGTGAACTGCATCATTCTCGGCCGCGCCGAGATGTTTGCGAGCAAAAATCCGGTGCTGGATTCGGCGCTGGATGGGCTCGGCATGGGGCTGGGCTTCACCCTGACCCTGACCTGCATGGGTATCGTCCGGGAACTGATCGGCGCGGGCACGGTATTCGGCCTGCGGGTTTTCCCGGAAGAGTACGCGATCCGGATCATGACCATGTCGCCCGGCGGCTTCTTTACCTTCGGCTGCATGATCGCGCTTTTGACCGCCATTTTGCAGAAACGGGGCAAAAAGCTTATCAGTTCGCAGAACAAATGTCTGGGATGCCCCGACTGCGCGCACTGTGAGGAGGCGAACAAATGAACACTGCCTGGGATGCTGTAAAACCCTTTCTGGTGATCCTGTTCACCATGATCCTGACCGAGAACTATGTGCTGGTCAAGTTCCTCGGTATCTGCCCCTTCCTCGGCGTATCCAAAAAGCTGGATTCCGCCGTCGGCATGAGCGCGGCGGTGACCATCGTCATGGTGGTTGCGTCTGCGGCAACCTGGTGTATCCAGACCTTCCTGCTTGTGCCGCTGGGGCTGGAATACATGCAGACAATCGCTTTTATCCTGGTGATTGCGGCACTGGTTCAGCTTATTGAGTTCACGCTCAAAAAATATATCCCCGCGCTGCACAAAACGCTCGGCATCTATCTGCCGCTGATTACCACAAACTGCGCGGTTCTCGGCGTCACGCTGCTCAATTTTACCAACGAGTACGGATTTGCGCAGTCGCTGGTCAACGGTTTGGGCGCGGGACTCGGCTTCATGCTGGCAATGGTGCTGTTTTCCGGGGTTCGCCGCACTTTGCTGCGTGCGAAGCCGCCCAAATGCTTTGAGGGCCTGCCCATTACCCTGGTCGCCGCGTCGCTGACATCCCTGACTTTCATGGGATTCACCGGCATTGTCGAACATCTGTTTGCTTAAGGAGGAAGGATCATGGCAATTGTTTATGCTGTCGCCGTTCTTGCGGGCATTGGCCTGATCGCCTCTGCGGTGTTGGTTGTCGCTTCCAAGCTGATGTATGTGCCAACCGATGAAAATGCGGCGAAGATAAGGGAAGTGCTGCCCGGTGCAAACTGCGGCGCCTGCGGTTATGCCGGCTGCGACGACTACGCGGCCGCCGTTGCCGCCGGAAAGGCAAAGACCAATCTGTGTGTTCCCGGCGCGGACAAGGTAGCGGCCGAGGTCGCCGCTCTCATGGGACAGGAGGCGCTGGATGTTGTCGAGATGACCGCCGTCGTCGCCTGCCGCGGCTGTGCCGACCGGGAACCGAAATATGAATATCGCGGAATTCAGAGCTGTGCAGCGGCCAACATGATGCATGCGGGACCGGTCAAGTGCAGCTACGGCTGCGAAGGCTTCGGCGACTGCGCCGCCGCCTGCCCCTTTGACGCGATCTGCATCGCGAACGGGGTTGCGCATGTGGACCCGGCCCTCTGCAAGGGCTGCGGGCGCTGTGTTTCCGCCTGCCCGAAAAAGCTGATCTCTTTGATCCCGCAGGCAAAATATGCCGCCGTTTTGTGCAGCAGCGCGGACAAAGGCGCGGTTACCCGAAAAATCTGCACCAACGGCTGTATCGGCTGCATGAAATGCGAAAAGGTCTGTGAACATGACGCCGTGCATGTGCAGAACAACCACGCGGCAATCGACACCGAAAAATGCGTACTGTGCGGCAAATGCGCGCAGGAATGCCCGGTCGGCGTGATTCGCATTCTGCCTGAAGGCAACTGAACGGCATTGCGGTAAAAGCGTAAAAAGGGAAACGGCGCAGCGCACCGTTTCCCTTTTTTATACCGGAATAAAGCGGCGGGCAGAGAAATCCGAAAATAAAACGGCCGGACAGGGCAAAAAATTAGCAGAAGCTCAAACCTGCGAGCGTATACTCTTGCCGCGCGCTATCGTGCGGAAGCGGCCTTGCTAATTAAGTCGATAGGTAATAATTTGCAGCGAGCAGGCAAATGATAAGAATAATGAATGGGGAAATCAGATAGTGTTCCCCGAAAATTCCCCGAAAAAGAATGCAACAGAAACAACGATCCCGTCCACTAAATATTTGACAAACTGAAAGGATGAAATTGGAATGAAGAAAGCAATTGCTTTACTGCTGGTCGCTCTGACTGTTTTTACCCTTGCCGGATGCGGCGCAGGAAAGAAATCTCTGGATCTGGAAAAGGTGAAAACCGACATTACCGCGCTTGAGATGTTTCCCATGTCGATGGAGCTGGATGACGAGACGCTGAAAACGGCTTACGGCGTTGATCCCGAACTGCTGGAGCAGCGGTATATCGTTGTCTCCATGATGAACGTCAAGTCCAGCATGCTCTGGCTGCTGCTGCCCAAGGAGGGCAAGGCAGAGGAGGTCAAGACTGCAATGGACAGCTACCTTGCGGGCTATGAGGATCTCTGGAACAACTATCTGCCGGATCAGGCGGAGCTGGTGAACAACCGGCTGGAGACCGAGATCGAGACGAAAGAGGGAACCTGGCTGCTTTATTGCATCTCGGAAGACAATGATAAGGTTCTGGAGACGATCAACGGCGCGCTCAGCTGAGCATTTTTAAAATCGCAACAGGGTTTCCTGTTTTAAAGAAGAAACATGAACGGCCATGCCTGCAGCGTTTAGGCATGGCCGTTTTATGCTGCGCAAAAACGCATAAACAGAAAAGTATGAGGCGAAAAACTTCTATAAGACAGGATAAAGATAGTCATTTTATCCAAGCCCAAACAACTGCAAGAAGACCATTCAAATACGCGCTAAAAATATGAACGTTCTGATGGAATAGCGTATGCGCTGAAATGTCACAAACGACATTTTGCAAAAAAACGGCAGTCGGCGCTTCTGTCGCGGGCAGGCGAATTATTCGTTCTGCGCGCGGCAAAGAAGCGGGAAATTTTCTTGTTATTGTCACAGGACAAAAAGCGCCTGAAAACTCTTTCAAAACAAGCGCTGGTAAGAGTTCGGAAAATGCATCTTCTTTGAAAATTCTAAAAATTGAAGAAAATAGCTTTTGAGCGGTCTGCGGCGAAACAAAAAAGCCGCAGCAAAGCTGCGGCCCGGAAAATGATTTATTGAATTTTGACTTTACTCTTGCGGCTTTGCCAGCCCGACATATTCCTCGACCGTGACGCCGCTTGCCCAGAGCAGCTGTGCAAGTTCGACGCCGACATAACGATAGTGCCAGGGTTCGTAAATATAACCGGTCGCCCAGCTTTTGTCTTTCTGGTAGCGCAGAATAAATCCATATTCCGCCGCATGCTCGGACAGCCAGGCAAACTCTGCGGTGTTTTCAAATTCCTGCTCGAGATAATACCCGCCGGCGCCCGCAATGTCCATCGCAAGTCCGGTTTGGTGTTCGCTGTGGCCAGGTTCCGCGGACATGGACTTGGTGTATTCTTCCCCGTAGATAGAAATGTAGTTATCGTGGATTGCTTTCTGGGTGTCGTAGCTGCGGAATCCCGAACCGATCCAGATAGTCAGTCCATCCTTTTCCGCCGCGGCGGCCATTTGATCAAACGCAGCCTGACATTCGGCGGTCAAACCGTCTCCATAATCAGCGGGCAGAGAATACTCCTTATTGCAAAGCAGCATTTCCTTGCCGTCAATCACCAGCCAGGTCAGTCCGTCGCGCTCATACATCTTGGCGCCGTTTTCAAGATTGGTCATCAGAATGCCGTCCTCGGTGTATTGCGGCGGCTCGGGAAGCAGCGTTTCATCGTTCACGTCCGAGATGATTTCGGTGCTTTCCCCTTCCTCAACCTTGCTGTCGAGACTTCCTCCTGTGCCCGCAGGAGGAGTCTGCTCCGATTGCACCGGCGGACCGTCCAGATAGCGATGCAGTCCGAAAACCGCGCCCGCCAGTACAGCGACAAGAACCAGCAATGCAAGATAAGGCGCGGCATAGGACTTTGAACGTCTGCGGCGCTTTTTCGCCTGCGGCGCAGGTCTGCTGCCGGTGCGCTTTGCGGACGAGCTGCCGCTGGAATAACCTGTTTTGTATTTTGGCATATTGTTTTCCTCCGCCCGTCCTGCCCTTCTGCCCCGCAGAGATAACCATTTCGGAGCTGATAGTTTATTTTATGCGTACGGGCGCTCGAATAAACGCATAAGTCGGATAAAATTGAATTTTTAAGCCCTGTCCTGCGCCGCTTTTCGAGAAGCGAGCGCATTGACGGCCTCTTCGGAATAGTCACGGCTTTCATAGAATTTGCTGTGAATCACAGTGATTCGCTTCAGGCCGAGGGTGCGGGCAAGCACCTCGTCGACATTGCCGTCAATCCCGTTTTTCAATACACCGTCGGTGGGAATAATCACGCTTGCGCGGCGACGGATACCGAGAATTTCCCGCTTGATGAATTCAATGCGGTAATAATCATCAAACCGGATCAGGGACAGAACCTCGCCGGCGCGGGCGTCAAAAGGCAGCACCTCGCGGCTGGTCAGAACGCCCATCGAAGAAACGGTCGAAAAGGCGTGCAGGGTGCGCAGACGGGCGCTGAGATACAATCCCGCGATTGCGGCGACAGACAATGCCGCGAGCGAGAAAATCGCCATCAGCAGTAAAAACAGATCGTTTTTAAACAGGGTGCTCATTAATATGAGAATCGCGGCTTCCGGCGTTGCAATCACCAGAAAAGCGGTCAGGTAAAACTGCCGTCCCTGACGCAGCAGATGAATGCGGATATCTTCCTGCTGGCTGTCGTCCAGTTTGGCCGCATAGGTGCCGGTTTTGGCGATACGCTCCACCGCCCGCACTTCCTGCAAATTTTTGACAAGCAGCGCTGTAAGAGGGAGCAGCAGCGTGACGCAGACGCTCAGAATAAGCAGCGCGTAGTCGGCGGCAAGAAAAAAGCCGGCAATCGCTGCGGCAACCGCGACCGCTGCGCCGACGGCGCACATGACGGCGTTGGAAATGCGGGAGCTGTGCGCAAGACTGATCGCAGCAGAATAATCGGGTTTTCTACGTTTAACAGACATATTGATCCTCGTTAAATTACAAACTAGCAAACCGGTACAAAAACCGGCTCTTATGCCCATCCTAACTCAAGCATCAGATATTATAGCACATTCCTGTGCGCAAGGCGATTGAAAAGAGCTTTTTTTTACAATAAAATAAAAAAAGAGAAAACAAAACGCTGAAAAGGAGAACAAATGACAGCAAAGCCGCTATATCGCGCGGCGCGGATTTTATGCGCCGCACTGTTCACCATCATCTTTGTGTTGTGTATTCTGTCCAACCTTTTGTCGGACATACTGATCGCCGCGGGGATTCTGCTGCTGTTTATAGCCATATGCGCGCTGCTGCGCCGGTGCGCAGAGAAGCGGCTCACCCTGCTGTTTGTGCTGCTGACAGTGGGATTCGGCGTCGCGCTTTACTTTTTCGGCATGGATATTCGCGTCCGCCCCTCCTGGGATTTCGGACGGATTTACAACGGCGCGGCGGATCTTATCCAAAACGGCCGCTTTGAGACGACCTGGAGCTATTATCTGGAGTCGGTCAACAATCTGTTTCCCACCTTGTGGATTGCGGGCTTTGTGCGGCTGTTCGCCCTGTTTGGACCGGTGAATATGCTTCCGGCGCTGGTCGCGCTCAACGCCGCCTCAATTGCGCTTGCGGTGCTGTTCCTGTTTTTTGCGGCGAAGGCGGCTGTTGGAACCCGCACGGCATTTGCCGCAGGCCTGCTGTGCTTTATCAGCGCGCCGCTTTACGCTTACAGCCCGATCTGTTATACCGACACGCTCTCCATGCCCTTTATGACCCTCTGTCTGTTCTTATGCGCGAGGGGACTGGACAGGCAGCGCGGAAAAAAAGGCGCGCTGCTGTTCGGCGCAGCAGCGGGCGCTGCGGCCTTTGTTGCCTACCGGCTCAAACCGACGGCGGCGTTTCCTCTGATTGCGGCGGCAGTGGTCATCCTCCTTGTGCGCCGGGACGGATTGCGTTTTCTGGCCGCCGCCTTTGCCGTCTTTGCGCTGTGCATGGGCGGATATCAGTTTTGGCTGGGCAGAAGCGGGCTGATCGATCTGAGCGATCTGGACGCTTACCGGCTGCCCGCCATGCATTATCTGCGGATGGGGCTGATTGGAAACGGGGGCTATAACGGCGAATCGCATGCGGCGGCCGCGGCGCTCCCCGATGCGGCGGCCCGCACCGCGCAGGCCAGGGAAGAGATCGCGGCGCTTCTGCGCGAATACGGCGTGGGCGGGCTGCTTTCCCATCTGGTCGAAAAAATCCGCTATACCTGGAACGACGGTCTGTATTACGCGACGCCGATCCTCGCGCAGGACGTGTATCAATATACCGACCTGCACCAGATTGTTTTGTCGGACGGAAAATATTTCGCGCTCTGGCGCGGCTGGGCGCAGGGTATGCAGATCGTGACGCTCGGCTGTCTTGCGGCCGGATCGATCTCGTTTGCGGCGCGGCGCGGGCGGAACGACGATGCCGCTCTTATGCCGGTCGTCTGGTTCACCCTGTTCGGCGTTGCCGCGTTTCTTCTGATCTGGGAGACGCGCGCGCGGTATCTTGTCAATTGCATTCCGCTTTTTGCCCTGTGTACGGCGACAATCCTCTTTGCCGCGCTGGACAAAGCCGGTGCAAAAATTTCCGCAGGAAAAAAGTGAAGAATCGGGCTATTTAATGCCTCAGACCATGAAATTTTGTTTAAAGTCACAGGCGGTTTAAGAAGGAAAACGCGGACGAATTAAAAAATGCAAGGAACCGCGCGCAGTCCCCACCCCGTCGGGTTTCCTTTTCGGGGGGCTGGAAAAACAGCTTGTTGTTCACTTCGCACGCGATAAAATGGTTTTTCTGCAAGGAATTAAGATAGGTAGGCTGCTTACACTGCATATCCTTATAAAGCCTTTTCCAACAGGCCATCGGAAAGCCGGCGGGCGGCGCTTAATGCTGAAATAACAGTGCTCCCGCATAGTCAGTTGTGGTTTGCCGGGGTATACAGTAAACCGGCGTCCGTTATGGACGCCGGTTTTATTGTGCAGGGAATGCAGTAACCTGTGCCGTTATTCCGGTGTTTACACAAACTGCCTGCTCGCCCGCTTTTCCAAAGCGGCAGCGAGAAGAAAATACCCCATTGCGCACAACCTTCGACACACGCCGGATTGACTCGGTTGCTGCGCGGCGGCCGACCTGCCCGGCCGGTAAACTTTTATCCCGCTGCGTTCTGCGAAAGCAAGTACGAGCGGTAAAGCTTTCGGTTTACCAGCCCGTCTAGGAAGAATTTTATGCGCATCTGCGGCGATTTTTCGGCAGTGTGCATCCTGCCAAAGCTCTGGAGCAGCCCGGACAGGCGGCAGAATGGCGCACAAAGCCCGGCTTGTGTGCCGCCGGTGCCGGAACTGATGAAAGGGAAAATTTAGAAAACCGCAGCGGCTGCATTTCCGAGCTGCAGAAAACAGAGGAGCGCTGTTTTATTAGTCCCACTCGCGCTTTAAAAGCGGGTCACAGCCCAAAACGGCGGGCGGCAAGCAGAATGGCGGTCACGGTTTTGCCATCCTTGAGCTCGTTGCGCTCGACCATCCTGACCGCATCGCGAAGAGGCACCAGCCGGACGCGCAGGTTTTCGTCCGCGTCCAGATCCTGCTGCCCTTCATGCAGCCCGGTAGCAAGATAAAGATAAAGCTTCTCGGCACAGTAACCGGGCGTTGGATAGGTGACTCCGAGAAATTCGATTGAATCCGCCGTGCGCCCGGTTTCCTCCCGCAGCTCGCGCGCGACGGCGCTTGCGGGATCTTCCCCATGTTCCAGCTTGCCGGCCGGGATCTCGAGGGTTGTCTCCCCCATCGGGTAGCGGTACTGTTCCACCATCAGCAGATTGCCGCCGGCGTCCACGGCTGCCGCGCAGGCGCCGCCGGGATGGCCGACGACCTCCCGAATCGAGTGATGTCCGTTGGGCAGCTCGATTTCATCCCGCGTCAGCCGGATAATTTTTCCGTCATAGATCGTTTCGCTTGAAAGGGTTTTCTCATACAGTTCCATAACTGCCTCCCTGAAACCGAAAAACATTTTTATTATTTTACCATAACCTGCCCGGATTGTGCATAGGCATTATAAACGGGAGGAAAAGGAAAATGCGGGATTTTTTTGAGGAACAGGAGATCGCGCAGGCCTCTGCGCAGTGCATAGACGAACATATTCTTTCGCTGGGACGGGGAGATTTTTGCCAAACCCGGGTCGTGGGATATTCGGTCTGCGGCCGGCCGCTGCGGGTAATTGAGATCGGCGGGATGCAAAGCCCGGCGCTGTTTGTCGGCGGCACCCACGGAATGGAGTGGCTGTCGGTTTTTGTCTGCCTGAAGCTGGCGCAGGAAATTCTGTCGGCGGCATACGCGGGTAAATCGGTCTACGGCATCGATTATGCCGAAGCGCTTCGTTCCAATGGGGTTGCCATATTGCCGCTGCTCAACCCGGACGGATATGAGCTGTTTCGAACCGGCACCGAAGCCGCTCCGAGCCGGTGGCGCTTTTTGGAGCGGATGGACCCGACCGACCTGCATCGCTGGCAGGCGAATGCGCGCGGGGTCGATCTGAACCGCAATTTCAACGCGGGATTTTATAAAGCAAAAAGGATGGTGGACGCGGTTGGCATCCGGCGGCCGGCGCCTTCGCGCTATGGCGGCCTTGTCCCGTTCTCCGAACCGGAAAGCCGCGCAGTCCGCCGACTCTGCGCGCAGCTGCGGCCGAGAACCCTTTTTGCGCTGCATTCCCAGGGCGAGGAGATCTACTGGCGGTATGGGGAGAAAATTCCCTTTGGCGCGCAATATATTGCCGATCTGCTCAGTTCGCTGAGCGGGTACACTTTGGCGGCGCCCGAAGTTATTGCCTCCCATGCCGGGCTGAAAGACTGGTTCATTAAAAAATATAACCGCCCGGGATTCACGATCGAACTCGGACTCGGCCGCAACCCGCTTCCCTGCAACTGCTTTGCGCAGGTATGGGAGCAGGTGAAACGCGCCATGTTTGTTGCAACGGTAGTCTGAGCGCTTCCGGCGGTTTTGAATAAAATATCCGGCGCGGCCCATACTCCTGTCATCCACAGGAAAGGAAACGTGATCCGGATGGAGGACAGAGGTAAGCAAAAACAAAAACGCCGGGATTTTTTCAAGGGATTTTTCCTCACCCTTGTCTTTATCTTTCCGGTTTATGCGGGCGCGCTGCTGTTCAGCTCGCTGGGCGGGCTGCTGCTGCCCGAAACGGAGCAGACGGCGCAGCCGCAGGAAAATGTACCCGTTGCGGAATCGGTCAAAAGTTATAATCTGCTGTTCGGGGTATACGACTCCAATCAGGAGGACAAGCTGCTTGCGCTGACATTGCTTCGGTTTGATACGGCGACCTATCGAACGGTGATCTGCGACCTGCCGGTCGACACCGTGGTGCTGGACGCCAAGACGCCGCGCGGACTTGGAACGGTGTTTGCTTCCCGCGGTATGCTTGGAATCGTTGACACGGTGCAGGAAACGCTGAATGCTGCGGTGAGCGGCTATGCAGCGGTCGGCACGCAGGAGCTTGCACAGCTCATAGACGAACTGGGACAAATCGAGTATAACCTGGGGCAGGACATAGTCGTATATGACGAAAGCGGAATCGTCACCTACAGCAAGCACGCAGGCAGTTCGCTGTTCAACGGAAATGACGTTGCCAAGCTGCTGGTGTTCAGCCCGCAGACCGGACAGGCCCGCACCCGCATGCTGGAATCGCTGTGGGACGCGGCGATGACGGCTTATGCGGACGCCTCGTTCGACCGGAAGATCCTGCGGGGATATCAGGTCGTTGTCAACAGTATGAGCTCAAATATCAGCTCCGCCGGGATCTATACCCTTGCGCGCTCGGTTAAGGCGGTTTGTGCAGACGGCCGGGCGCAGTACGAACTGTACCGGCTGGACGGCACCTGGCTGGATGGACGGTTTGAACTGGCGCAGGATGCGGACGAGCGATTTTGGAATTACTTCCCGCCGATCAGCTGATCCCCAATAGCCAAGCCGCGGGACAGAAACGGATTTGCACGGTGCAATGCTTCTTGAAATCTGTCCGGCAGCGCTGCGCGGAAAAGTGTGAAAAGTCTTTTTCAGAAGGAACCCCCGGTCCGAGGTGTGTGCGGACCGGGGGCTCTGCGTTTTTTAAGGGCGTAAACAAAAAATCTCTCCAAGATGCGTGAAACGCGGCCTGAAAACCGGTGGACAAGACGCCGCATGGGAACGCGGCAATGGCGTAAATGCGCGCGCGAAAATTCGCAGGCGGCAGGAGTTTTCCGGGCATGTTTGCGGTTTTGCAAAATTGCGCGATATTAAAGGGAACCGGCGCCGAAAAAATGAAAAATGGGTAATGAGTATACGAGAGATATAAAGAGAAAACAGGAGAAAAACAAAGTTCTGGTTTTCTATTTTATTTTTTTCGGGAAAAGGTGTTGACAGGGCATTGGGGGCGGTATATAATACAATTCCGGCGGCAGTATGCCGCAGATTTTTACAGAGTGCGCCGCCCGAAAGCGGCGGCATTTGGATAAATTCAGGAGGAAACGCAATGTCTACAACTTTGGCAAAACCCGCGGAAGTTGAGCGCAAGTGGTACATCGTGGACGCGGCGGGCAAGCCCCTTGGCCGTACCGCGGCGATGGTCGCGACCCTGCTTCGCGGCAAGCACAAACCCACCTTTACCCCGAACGTCGACTGCGGCGACCACGTGGTCGTCATCAATTGCAAGGACGCGGTTCTGACCGGCAAGAAGCTGGAGCAGAAATATTATCGCCGTCACTCGGGCTGGATCGGCGGCCTGAAGGAAGTGCAGTACAAGAAACTGATGGCAGAGCAGCCGGATAAGGCAATGATGCTCGCCGTCAAGGGCATGCTGCCCGACAGCGTTCTGGGCCGTCAGGCGCTCACCCGCCTGCGCGTCTACAAGGACGCCAACCACAAAAACGCAGCGCAGAAGCCGCAGGCTTACGAAGGCTGAGAGAGGAGCGAGAGGATAAATGTACGAAACCAGACCCTTTTTCTATGGAACCGGCAGAAGAAAATCGTCCGTCGCTCGTGTCCGCCTTTATAACGGCACCGGCTCGGTGAAAATCAACAACCGCGACATCGATGAGTATTTCGGACTGGACACCCTGAAGCTGATCGTCCGTCAGCCGCTCGAGCTGACCAACACCACCGGCAAATTTGACGTTGTTGTCAATGTCAATGGCGGCGGCGTGTCCGGCCAGGCCGGCGCGATCCGTCACGGCGTTGCCCGTGCGCTTCTCCAGTATGACGAAAATCTCCGCGGCGCTCTGAAAAAGGCCGGGTTCCTGACCCGTGACCCGAGAATGAAAGAGCGTAAGAAGTACGGCCTCAAGGCTGCTCGTCGCGCGCCTCAGTTCAGCAAGCGCTGATTGGTCTGCACTATTCCATCAAAACAACCCAGAAGCCCCGAAAAACCGCGGTTTTTCGGGGCTTTTTGCGTTTTTAGATTGCAGATTGCACTTTTCTTTTGGAAAGATGGAGCCGGACGTAAATCGGCCGGTTTTAACTGGAAAAGCCGGAAATTCGCTCATTTTTCAGCCCTTTTTGGTTAAAAAATAGGATAACCAAGACGCCGAAACAGATAGCTTTGAACGCGGATAAAAATAAAAAATGAATCGATCTTGAAGTGAAAAGGATAATTCGTTTTGATCGCCGTCAGAAGATCGGATATGGGCATGACCATCCTGATTAGCCGCGTGAAATGCGGCGGTATATTCACCGGCGTTTTTGCGGTTGTGAAGTATTATTTTTTTCGGGTTGGGAACTGTCCTGCTGTGGAGCGCAAAGGCTGAAGCAGCTGTATGGCCTGCGGCTTGAAATGAAATCGTGATGATAAAAACGGGATTTCTCCATAATGGACAGGAAAGGTTTGCAGAATGCCGGGTAGACCTTTGCAGCAAAAAGAAAATCGAAAAACAAGATGCCGGAATAGTTCGGCAGCGTCAGCAAATCAGACGATGTATGAAAAAATTTCTTCGGGTGCAAGAAAAGCGGCGAAAGCGCCCGAAAACCGGCATTTGGGGCTTGCAATCCCGCATATTGCGTGTTACTATGTGTATAGTATAGGACTAAGGTGAAAGAGTGGGGCTTCCCACTCTTTCGTTTGTATCTCCCGCTTTTTTGCGCTGCAAGGTGAAAAAAGGCGGCAATGGCCGGGAAAAAGGAGTGGTTTGCTGCGTGTCAAAAAAAATCAATGTAGTTGAGGCGGTGCGGGCTATGGCGCAGCCGGTTGCCGAGCGAATGGGGCTGGTCCTGTGGGACGTGCTGTTCGTGAAGGAAGGGCCGAGCTGGTTCTTGCGCCTGATTATTGATAAGGACGGCGGTGTGGACATCGAGGACTGCGAGCGTTTTTCGCGGGAGATCGACCCGATGATCGACGAGCTGGACCCGACCGAGCTGGAATATTACCTGGAAGTCAGCTCGCCCGGGCTTGGGCGGCCGCTCAAAACCGACGCCCACCTCGAGGCTTATCTGGGAAAGCCGGTCGCTGTTCGGCTGTATAAACCGGACGCGCAGGGCGTCAAGGAAGCATGCGGCCTGCTGGTTTCCTATGACGCGCAAAACCTGACCATAGACACGCAGGAAGGTACAATGAAATTTGAGCGGGCTGCTGTCGGTTCGCTTAAAGCCGACGACGACAAAGATCTTTTTGGAGGAAAAGGACAAAAATGAACGCGGAGTTTTTTGAGGCGCTCGAGCTTCTGGAAAAGGAGCGCAACGTATCAGCGGATTACCTGCTGGAAAAAATAAAGAATGCAATCGTCATCGCGGTCAAGAGAGACTACGGCGATTCAGAGAACATTCATGTGGACATCGATCCGGAAAAACAGACCTTTAAGGTGTATATCACCAAAGAGGTCGTTGAGGAGGTCGAAGATCCGCTCACCCAGATCAGTCTCGAGCAGGCGCAGGAGCTTCGCTCCCGTGCGAAAATCGGCGGGACGGTCGAGATCCCGCTGAAAACAAAGGATTTCGGCCGCATTGCCGCGCAGACCGCCAAGCACGTGATCCGTCAGGGAATCCGCGAGGCCGAGCGCAGCAAGCTGTGTGAAGAGCTGCAAAGCAAAAAAGGCGAGCTGATCACCGCTCAGGTTCTGCGCATCGATCAGAAAAAGGGCGCGGCCGTAATGGAGATCGGCAACAGCGAGGCGCTGCTGCCCAAGAGCGAACGGGTCCCGAACGAAGAGCTGCATGAGGGCGATAAGGTAAAGGTCTATGTCGTGGACGTGGCGGTAACCGACCGCGGCCCGAAGATCATGATTTCCCGGACCCATTCCGGACTGGTCAAGCGGCTGTTTGAGACCGAGGTGCCGGAAATCTTCGACGGCACGGTGCTTATCAAGGGAATTTCCCGCGATGCGGGTTCCCGCACCAAGATCGCGGTTTGTTCGACCGATGAAAACGTGGATCCACGCGGCGCCTGCATCGGCCCGCGCGGCGCGCGTGTTGCGCATATTGTCGAAGAACTGGGCGGAGAGAAAATCGACATTGTTCTCTGGCATGAGGAACCGGAAAAATACATCGCCGAAGCGCTGTCCCCGGCAAATGTTCTCAAGGTCGAGATTCTGGACGCCGAGACCCGCGCCTGCCGCGTAACCGTTCCGGATCATCAGCTGTCGCTTGCGATCGGCAATAAGGGACAGAATGCCCGGCTTGCAGCCCGTCTGACCGGCTATAAGATCGATATCCGGCCGGAAAGCGGCTATTACGGCGAGGATGAAGAAGAGACCGAGCCGGTGCTTGAAACGGACAAGGGCGCCGAGGTCGAAATCATCGAATAACAGCAGGAAAAACGCTGCGCCCCGACGGCGGCGCGCCATCCAAGGAGGCGAGCAGTTTTGAAAACGAGAAAAGACCCTATCCGCATGTGCGCGGGCTGCCGGCAGGGCAAGCCCAAAAAAGAGCTTGTGCGGGTGGTCAAAAGCCCGGACGGGGAAATCTCGGTCGATCTGACCGGTAAAAAGCCCGGACGCGGCGCATATATCTGCAAAAACGAGGCATGCCTTGCACAGGCGCGAAAGGCGCGGTGCTTTGAACGGGTATTCTCCTGTCAGATTTCGGACGAAATCTATGAGCGGCTTGCGCGGGAAATCGCGCAGGATGCCGATGACGGGGAATGACAGGCTGCTCAGCGCAGTGGCGCTCTGCCGCCGCGCGGGCAAGCTGGCAATCGGATTTGACGCGACACTCAAAGCGCTTAACCAGGGCGCTGTGCTGGTCCTGGCGGCTTCGGACGCCGCTGCGCGCACGGTGCAGAATGTGCAGCGGGCCTGCGGGGCGCATACCGAGATTTTGCGGCTGCCGCGCACCCAGGCGCAGATCGAACAGGCGACCGGACGGAAATTTGCCGTTGCGGCGGTCTGCGATCCAAACCTTGCGCGGCTGATACAACAGAATATTAAGGAGGACGCTAAATGATTATAAAATACAAGCTGGGAGATCTTGCGAAGGATCTTGGGCTGAGCAATAAGGATGTTATCACGGCGCTTGGCGCCAAGGGCGCAGACAAAAAACATACCACTGTGCTGACCGAAGAGGAGCTGGACCTTGCGTTTGACGCGCTGACCAAAACGCACAGCGCGCCCAACTTCGACGCCTACTTTGTCGACGCAAAGAAAGCGGCGCCTGAGGAGCCGCCGAAAACCGGCGACGCCAAGATGGATGCGGCGTTTCAGAAACAGGCGAAGGCGCAGCAGCAAAAACATCAGATGCGCGAGCGCCCGATGAAACCGGCAGCGGATAAGCCCATCGAGATCAAGGAGCGGGTCAGCAAGGTTGTGGATACCCGCGCGGCTTCGACGGATCTTGACAAATATAACGAAAAGTATGACGCTCTTGCCCAAACTTCCAAAGCGTCCGGCAGCGGGCAGAAGAAAAAGGGCGGTTTTGATAACCGCAAGCAGAAGCTCAATCAGCGCAGCAAGCAGAATAACCGGCAGGATTTCCGCAAAAAGGAAACCGAGGCCCAGCGGCTGCAGCGCATTCAGTTGGAGAAAGCGCGCAAAGCGCAGCTTAAGGTCTCCATCCCGGACGAAATTTCTGTCGGCGAGCTCGCAAGCCGCCTGAAAGTGGCCGCGCCGATCGTTGTCAAAAAGCTGTTCGGATTGGGGATTATGGCCGCGATCTCGGACGTCATTGATTTTGACGCGGCTTCGCTGGTTGCCGATGAGCTCGGCGCCAAGGTTGAGCGCGAAATTCACATCAGCATCGAGGAGCGGCTCAACATCACCGAGACCGAGCAGCAGGACCGTCCCGAGGACCTCAAGGAGCGGCCGCCGGTGGTGGTGGTCATGGGTCACGTCGACCACGGCAAAACCTCGATCCTCGACTATATCCGCAATACCAATGTGACCGCGGGCGAGGCCGGCGGCATCACCCAGCATATCGGCGCGTATCAGATCCAGGTGGACGGCCGCCCGGTCACCTTCCTGGATACCCCCGGCCATGAGGCATTTACCGCAATGCGTGCGCGCGGCGCGATGGTCACCGATATCGCGATTCTGGTTGTCGCGGGCGACGACGGTATCAAACCGCAGACGGTCGAGGCGATCAACCATGCCAAAGCGGCCGGCGTTTCCATCATCGTTGCAATCAACAAGATGGATAAGCCGACGGCCAACGCCGAAAAGGTCAAACAGGAACTGACCGAATATGAACTGGTGCCGGAAGAATGGGGCGGCGACGTCATCTGCGTGCCGGTTTCCGCAAAGACCGGTCAGGGCATCGACGCCCTGCTTGAAAATCTGCTGCTGGTTGCCGAGGTCAAGGAACTCAAGGCGAACCCCGACCGCATGGCGAAGGGAACCGTCATCGAGGCCAAGCTGGATAAGGGACGCGGTCCGGTTGCGACCGTCCTGATCCAGAACGGCACGCTGCACCAGGGCGACGTCATCATTGCCGGCACCTCGGTCGGCCGCGTGCGCGTCATGACGGATGACCGCGGCAACGAGCTGCGCAGCGCAGGCCCGAGCGTCCCGGTTGAGATCACAGGACTGGACGACGTGCCCTCGGCCGGCGATATCTTCAATGCGGTTGAGGATGAAAAGCTCGCGCGTGAACTGGTCGAGCGCCGCCGTACCGAAGAGAAGGAAGAGCAGTTTAAAGCATACAAGAAGGTTACCCTTGACAACCTGTTCAGCCAGATCGCAGAGGGCGAGGTCAAGGAGCTGCCGATCATTGTCAAGGCCGACGTGCAGGGTTCTGCGGAAGCGATCAAATCCAGCCTGGAGCAGATCTCCAACGACGAGGTGCGCGTGCGGGTCATTCACACGGCGGTCGGCGGCGTCAACTCAAGCGACATCATGCTCGCCGAAGCTTCCGGCGCCATCGTCATCGGCTTTAATGTTCGTCCCGATCCGGCAGCAACCGAACAGGCTGCGCAGGCGGGCATCGATATGCACATGTACCGCGTCATCTACGACGCTATCGACGACGTCAAGGCCGCGATGAAGGGCATGCTCGCGCCCAAGACCCGCGAGGTCGATCAGGGACGCATCGAGGTGCGGCAGGTGCTTAAAATCAGCTCGGTCGGCACCGTGTCCGGCTGCTATGTCCAGTCCGGCAAGGTTGAGCGCAGCAGCCTGATCCGCATTGTGCGCGACGGCATCGTCATCAACGATGACAAGATCGCGTCACTGCGGCGTTTCAAGGACGACGTCAAGGAAGTTGCCGCGGGCTACGAATGCGGCATCACGCTGGAAAAGTTCAACGACGTCAAGGAAGGCGATATCTTTGAGGCCTATATCATCGAGGAATACCGCGACTGAGAAGAGGTTTTGAAGGATGGAACTGGATGGAATGAAGTTCAGAGGTCTGGACGATCAGGGCAACGAGACCGAATGCGAGGTGCTGCATGCCTTTGATTGTGCCGAGACCGGCAAAAGCTATCTCGTGTATACCGACGGCGCGACCGATGAAAAGGGGCGGCTGCGTTATTTTGCCGCCGCCTATTCGGCCGAAGGCGAAGGCCTTTCGCTGGACCCTGTCGAGTCCCCGGAGGAATGGGAGATCATCGACCGGGAGCTTTATGCCGGGGATAGCTCCGCTGATTAATTCAAGAAAAGAGGGGCCGCAGAGGTCCCGGTGAGGATAAAAGTATGGCAATCATTGATCAGTGCGAAGTAACTGTTTACGACGAGGAAAACAACCTCAACCTGATGATGCAGGACGAAGAGGGAAACGAACTGGAATGCGAGGCGCTTTTTTCCTTCCTGTATAAGGAGAACGACCGGCGTTATATCGTCTATCAGGTGCTCAACAGCGAGACGGAAGACGATATCTGCGCCTCGGTAATGGTCGAGACCGGCGAGGAGATGGAACTGCTCCCGGTTGAGACGGACGAAGAGTACGACATGATCGAGGAGGTCATGGACGCGGTGCTCTAAGCGCCGAAAGGAGAAAAATCATGGATCAGAAACAGCCGGAACAGAGCTTTGAGGTTTTGTTCAGCTTTGAATGCGAACAGAATGGCCGCAGTTATATGGCCTATACCGACCACAGCGTTGATGAAAACGGCGCCGAGCGGGTTTTCGCCGCGCGGTATGCGGAAGACGGGCAAAAGGTAGAGCCGGTGGATTCTCAGCAGGAGTGGGAGATGATCCGGGACATTCTGGAAGGGATTCAGAGCAACCTGGACGGCGCTCAGAAGGAGGAGTGACCTTGCCGGCACACAGAGTGGACAGACTCAACAAGGATTTTAAGCGGGAAATCAGTTCGATCTTTTCCCAGATGAAGGACGAGCGCGTCAATCATTTTTTATCGGTCATGCGCGTTGAGGTGACGAGCGACCTTTCCTATGCGAAGGTGTATGTCGCGTCGCTGAACGGACACGAGCAGGCTGCGGAAGCCTGTGAGGTGCTGAAAAAGGCGCAGGGACATGTCAAAACCGAGCTGTCAAAGCGGCTGCGTATCCGCAAGATACCCGAGCTGCAATTTATTCCGGATGATTCGGTGGACTATTTCAATCGCATCAATACAATCATTGAGGGATTCAGCCATGAATGAACCGGTAAAGATCAAAGAAGCGGCCCGGATGCTGCGCGGCATGCAGGACCTGCTCATCCTGACCCACAAGAATCCGGACGGAGACACACTGGGCTCGGGTTTTGCGCTGTGGGCTGCGCTGCGCGCGCTCGGCATCCGTGCGCGGGTGCACAATGAAGGGGAGTTTCCCGCAAAGTACGGTTTTATGACCGGCCCTTATTTTGAACGCGCGGAAGAATTTGAGCCGCGTCATATTATCTCGGTCGATACGGCGGCGGTCAAACTGATGGGGGAAAAAACGGCGGCTGCCTATGCGCGGCGCGTAGAGCTTGCGATCGACCATCACGGCACCAATGAACAATATGCGCTCTCGCTCACTGTCTGCGACCCGGGCAGCGCGAGCTGCTGCGAGCTGATTGCGCGGCTGATCGACGCATTGGGGGTCCGGATGGACACCTATATGGCAAACTGTATCTATACCGGCCTTGCGACCGACACGGGCTGCTTTAAATATTCCAACACGACGGCGGACAGCCATCTGCTTGCGGCGCGGCTGATCGGCCTGGGCGTGGATTTTGCGCAGCTTAACCGGATTTTCTTTGAGACAAAATCGCGCGGACGTATCCGGCTTGAACAGATGGCGCTTGCGGGGATCGAATACGCGGCGGGCGGAAAAATCGCGATGATCACCATAACCCAGGAGATGCTCAAACGGGCGGGCTGCGACCACAGCGATATCGAGGGCGTTACCCCGATCCCGCGCACCATCGAGGGTGTTGAACTCGGCGTGACTCTGCGCGAACTGGAGAACGGAAATTACAAAGTGTCGCTTCGTTCGTTTGAACTGGATTCCGCAAAGCTCTGCGCCCTGTTTGGCGGCGGCGGACATAAGCGCGCGGCGGGATTTGAGTGCAGCGGAACGCCGCACGACATCAAGGCGGCGGTGGTTGCCGCGGCGGAAGCGGAGATGGCGAAGTGAACGGCATCCTCATTCTGGACAAGCCGGAGGGATATACCTCCTTTGATGTGATTGCCAAACTGCGCGGCCTGCTTGGTGAGCGGCGGATGGGTCACGGCGGTACGCTGGACCCGATGGCGACCGGTGTGCTGCCGGTTTTTGCGGGTGCGGCAACCAAGGCGGTCGATCTGCTGCCGAATGGACGGAAAAGATATTGCGCGACGGTCAGGCTGGGCGTGCGAACCGATACGGGCGACCGGACCGGCTCGGTGGTCGAGTGGAATGACCGCCGCGCTTCTTTGTCTGCGCTGCGGGAAGCGGCCTGCGGATTCCTCGGCGCCGGGGAACAGATCCCCCCGATGGTTTCCGCCGTGCGCGTGGATGGCAAACGGCTGTACGAATTGGCGCGCGCAGGCAAAACGGTCGAGCGCAAACCGCGGCCGATTGAGATTTTCTCCATCGGCGTTTCGGACTATGACGGCGAAGCCGGAACGTTTTGCCTGGAAGTGGAATGCTCAAAGGGAACTTATGTCCGCACCCTTGCGGAGGATATTGCGGCGCGCTGCGGATGCCTTGCCTGTCTGACCGCGCTGCGCCGGACAATGAGCGCGGGCTTTTCGCTTGCGCAGGCGCACTCGCTTGAGCAGATCGGTCAGGCGAAGGAGGCCGGGACGCTGGAAAGCCTTCTGCTTCCGGTAGACAGCGCGTTTTCCGCTTATGAGGCGCGGAAACTGGACGAAAACCTCGCGCGGCTTTTTCTAAGCGGCTTTGCTTTTGAGGCGCCGAGGGTGCGGGGCGGACTCGAACCCGGTCAGACGGTGCGGGTCTACCGCGGCGGCGTCTTTCTCGGCCTTGGCCGGGAAGAGGCAGGCCGGTTTAAGAAGATAAAACAGTTCTGGTTCGATACGCCGAAGGGTTGATGCGGCGATGGAGCGGCATGGAAATATTAAGGGAAATACAAAATAACGAGCAGCGGACGGCGGTGGCGCTGGGCTATTTTGACGGAGTCCATCTCGGCCATCAGGCGGTGCTGCGGAAGGCCTGCGCATTGGCGCGGGAATACGGCGCGGCGCCCGCTGCGCTGACCTTTGATATGCGCGCGCACCGTGCGCAGGCAAAGGGAAAGGGCGATTTGGACAGCTATGAACACAGGGCGCAGCGGATCGAAGAAATGGGAATCCGCATGCTCGTCCAGCTGGATTTCGGGGCAGTTTCGGAAATGAGTCCGGAAACCTTTGTGCGCACTGTGCTCGGCAAAGAGGGAATCAATGCGGCGGCGGTTTGCTGCGGGGCGGATTTCCGGTTCGGAAGAGGCCGTGCGGGCGATGTGGCGCTGCTGCAAAGCCTGGGCGAAAGATATGGCTTTGTGGTGCAGGTGGTGCCGGAGGTACTTTTTGACGGCACTCCGGTGTCTACCAGCCGGATCAAGGAATGCGCAGCGCGCGGCGAAATCGAACAGGCGGCGGCGCTGCTTGGACACCCCTACAGCTTTTCGCTTACCGTATGTGAGGACAAAAAACTTGCGCGCCGCCTGGGCTTTCCGACAATCAATCAGCGTTTCCCGCAGGAACTGCTCGCGCCGCGCTTCGGTGTTTATCAGTCGCGGGTGGAGCTTTTTGGAAAAAGCTATGACGGGATCAGCAATATCGGGGTTCGTCCGAGCGTCGGAAACGACCGCGAGATCATGCTGGAAACCCATATTATTGATTACTCCGGGGATCTGTATGGCAGGATGGTGACGGTCGAACTGGTTCGTTTCATGCGGGACGAGAAGAAGTTCGACAGCGTGGAAGCGCTGCGCGAGCAGGTCGTTTCAGATATTGAGACGGTGCGCAGATGGACAGAGACGCAAGGAGGGAAAGAAGATTGAGAAAACTGAACCTGGATTTTTTGCGCGTTTCGGCGGCGCTTATGGTGCTGATCGTGCATCTGGGACAGATTATTCCGAGCGTTTCTATTTATACGAATTTTGGCTCTCTTGGAGTTAAGTTGTTCTTTGTCCTTAGCGGATACCTGGTGATGCAGTCGCTGGAAAGAAGCCACTCGCTGGGTGAATATGCGCTGAAGCGGGCTATTCATATTCTGCCGATATATTTCATAGTGCTTATTCTGCTGTATGCTGCTGAGCTTTTCATGGGGCTGGTTGTTTACAAACAATCTTTCGGCGAGCTTATCGGCCTGCAAGGAGCTTGCGGACCACAGTGGCTTCGCTATTTTGGATGTGTGCACAGCATGATTCCCAGCACAAACTATGCGCTTTGGAATAACAAGTTCGGCTTGTGGACAATCAGCTCTTTTGTGTTTTTTTATGTTATTGCGCCTGTTTTGCAAAGGGTGGTGCGCCGCTTTGCAAGCAGCCTCATCTTTTTATTGGCTCTGTTGACGCTAAAGCCCTGGGGCGGGTCGATGCTTGAGCAGCTGTTCGCTGGTTTTTATTCAAGAGAAGAGGAATTGACCTGGGTTGTTAATCAAACACCGTGGATGACGCTGCCAAGCTTTGTTTTTGGAATCTGCGTTTATTACGCCTTAAGAGAAGAAAAAGAGACTGTATTTGTGTTTCTCTCAGCAGCTGTTTTGACCGTATCCGGATTTGATTTTTATGCGCCTGAATTGCTTTTTTCCATTCTTATACTCTCGGCGGAACGGTTTGGACCAATTGTGAAAAAAGAATTTGTTGCCGGATTGATTCAAAATGCTGCGAAGGGCAGCTTTTCGCTTTATTTGGTGAATTCGGCCGGGATTAAATACACAGTGATTCTCTGCGGCCTGATTGGTGTGAAAAATCCATGGCTTCAAATGCTCGCAAGCGCGGTTGGGTGCATTTTGGCTGCGTATTTACTGGCGCGGTATATCCAGTTGCCGATTGAGCGAAAACTACGGTCCGCCATAGAAAAAAGAGCCGGTTTACAGCGTGTAAACAGCTAAGTTTTTCCGAGAAAAATGGTTGCAAAAAAACGGAAGTTTGTGGTATACTAATTACCGCGCACGCATTGCGCATAATTACCCGCATTCACGGCATCGGGCAAGTGCCCCGGCTTGAGGGGAACGCCTGCTGCACCCGGGGCTGTGATTCGGGCGAACAATTAAAGAAAGGTGAAAACAACAATGCTGAAAGACAAAAAAGAAGTTATCGAGAGCGCCCGCGTTCATGAAACCGATACCGGTTCGCCTGAGGTTCAGGTTGCGATTCTGACCAACCGCATCAACCACCTCAACGAGCACCTTGCCGTGCATCCGCACGATCACCACTCCCGCCGCGGACTGCTGAAGATGGTCGGCCAGCGCCGCAACATGCTCGCCTATCTCCAGAAGAAGGACATCGAGCGTTACCGTGCGCTGATCGCAAAGCTCGGCCTGCGCAAATAATCAACGTCTTCAGGAAGGCAGGCGAGACCTTTTCGTCTGCCTTCTAATGCATTCTTCCCTGTTCCCGCAAATCCGAACAATCATGGGCCGGTTTGGTTTTTAGCGATGAATTGAGCTTTTTCACGCAGAAGGCTGAATTTGTTGCTGAACTCCAAAAACGGCCCGAACATCTTGTTTTTTGGAGGTTCTGTCATGTTTGAAAATTACCGCGTGTTTGAAACCGAACTGGCTGGCCGGCCATTTAAGGTTGAGACCGGAAAAATGTGCGGCCTTGCAAACGGCGCCTGCCTTGTCAGCTATGGCGAGACGGTAGTCCTGTGCACCGCAACCATGAGCGCGAAACCGCGCGAAGGCGTCGACTTCTTCCCGCTGTCGGTTGATTTTGAGGAGAAGCTGTATTCGGTCGGCAGAATTCCGGGCAGCTTTCTGCGCCGGGAAGGCCGTCCGTCTGAAAAGGCGATCCTGACTTCCCGTGTTGTTGACCGTCCGATGCGTCCGCTGTTCCCGAAGGACATGCGCAACGACGTTTCGATTACCATGACGGTTATGTCGGTCGATCCGGACTGCTCGCCGGAGATCACCGGCATGATCGGCGCGTCCATTGCGGTGACGATTTCGGATATTCCCTGGAACGGCCCGATTTCCGGCGTCAGCGTCGGTCTGGTAAACGGAGAGATCGTGATCAACCCGACCGCTGCACAGCGCAAGGTTTCGGATCTCAGCCTGACCGTCGCAAGCTCGGCCAAAAAGGTCGTAATGATCGAAGCGGGCGCCAACGAGGTGGACAACGAGACCATGCTCAAGGCGATCAAAGCCGGCGATAAGGCAAACAAGAAGGTCGTTGAGTTCATTCTCTCGATCCAAAAGGAAATCGGCAAAGAGAAGATCCCCTTCGAATCTCAGGAAGTGCCGCATGAGATGTATGAAGCGGTCGAGAAAATGGCGATCGAAAAGGTTCGCGCGGCGATGGACACTGACGACAAGACGGTGCGCGACGCGGCGCTTAAGCCCATTTATGACGAAGTGCACGAAGCGCTGGATGAGCAGTATCCGGATGAGACTGCAAAGCTGGATGAGTGCCTGTACAAGCTTCAGAAATATGTTGTCCGCCGCTGGCTGCTGGACGACAATAAGCGTGTGGATGGACGCGGTATCAACGAGATGCGTCCGCTCGCCGCGGAGATTGATCTGCTGCCCCGCGTTCACGGCAGCGGTATGTTTACCCGCGGCCAGACCCAGTGCCTGACCGTTGCCACCCTCGGCATGCAGGGCGACGCCCAGCTGCTGGACGGCATTGACGGCGAAACCGAAAAACGCTATATGCACCAGTACAATTTCCCGAGCTACTCGGTTGGTGAAACTCGTCCGAGCCGCGGACCCGGCCGCCGCGAAATCGGCCATGGCGCGCTTGCTGAGCGCGCGCTGGTTCCGGTTCTTCCCTCGACCGAGGAGTTCCCCTACACCATGCGGCTGGTTTCCGAGATCCTGAGCTCGAACGGCTCGACCTCTCAGGCGTCCATCTGCGGTTCCACTCTCGCGCTTATGGCGGCGGGCGTGCCGATCAAGGCGCCGGTTGCCGGTATTTCCTGCGGACTGATCACCGAGGGTGAGCGCTGGATGACCATGGTCGACATTCAGGGCGTCGAGGATTTCTTCGGCGATATGGACTTTAAGGTTGCCGGTACCCACAAGGGCATTACCGCTATCCAGATGGACCTCAAGATCGACGGTCTGACCTATGAAATCATCGAGGAAGCGCTTGCCAAGACCTATGAAGCGCGCAAATATATCCTTGACGAGATCATCCTCAAGGCGATTCCTGAGCCGCGTAAGGAGCTTTCCAAGTATGCGCCCAAGATGAGCTCGATCCAGATTGACCCGAGCAAGATCGGCGACGTCATCGGCAAGGGCGGCAAGACCATCCAGCAGCTCTGCGCTGAGTGCGACGTCAAGATCGACGTCGAGGAGGACGGCCGCGTCTTTGTTGCAGGCACCGATACCGATAACGTCAAGCGCGCTATCGGCATCATCGAAACCATTGTTGAAACACCCGAGATCGGTTCGATGTATTACGGCAAGGTCACCAAGCTGCTGCCCATCGGTGCAAAGGTTGAGATTGCGCCGGGCAAAGAGGGCTTTGTCCACATCAGCCAGCTGGAAGAGCGCCGGGTCGAGAAGGTGGAAGACGTCCTGTCGGTCGGCGACGTTATTCCGGTCAAGGTCATCAAGATCGGCGATCGCGGCATTGACCTCTCCCGTAAGGAAGCGGTTGCAACTCTGCGTGCTGCGCAGGCTGCCAAGGGCGAATAATTTACAGATGTAAATGGAAAGGGCGCCGGTCGTTGACCGGCGCCCTGTTTGTGAAAAAATGCTTTTTTGCGGCCGCGCAGCGAACGACAAGAACGATTCGGCGCGATAACAAAGCGGCGAAAATCCGCGCCGTATTTGGCGACCGGCCGGAAAATTGAGATGCGGCTGATCTTAAAGCGGCAAGATAGAATACTGAAAGCTGATTTAATTGTTGCCGGCAACCGGAACGACGCAATAAGTAAGCCTTTCCGGATTCCGTCAACCCACGGAAATCCATTGACAGTACGGCCAAAGGTTGACAAAGCAGATGCGGACAGAAAAGGAGAAAGAATATGCCGAAAACAGCACTTGTTACCGGTGCGTCCAGAGGAATCGGCGCCGCCTGCGCGCAGGCGCTTGCGCAGGCGGGCTATGCGGTGATTGCCTGTTATCATACCGGACAAAAAGAGGCGGAAAGTGTCTGCGAAAAAATTTTACAAGCGGGCGGGGAGTGCGCCGTTTACGGCATGGATGTTGCGGATTCTGCGCAGGCGCAGGCAGCGGCACAGTTTGCAATTGCACGGTATGGGCGAATCGATCTGCTCGTCAACAGTGCGGGCATTGCGCACTTTTCACTTGCAAGCGAGACGACTGACCAAGAGTGGCGCAGAGTATTTTCGGTCAACATGGACGGCGTGTTTTATATGTGCCGCGCCGTGATGCCGGACATGATCGCGCGAAAATCAGGCTGTATTCTAAATATCGGGTCGATGTGGGGAGAAGTCGGCGCTTCCTGCGAATCTGCATACTCTGCCTCCAAGGCCGCCGTGATCGGTTACACCCGGGCGCTTGCAAAAGAACTGGGGCCGAGCGGCATTCGGGTGAATTGTATTTCTCCCGGCCTGATCGATACCGAGATGAACAGGATGCTCAGCAGCGCGGATAAAGCGGCCGTTGTGGAAGAAACGCCGCTGGGACGGATGGGCACGCCGCAGGATGTCGCGCAGCTCGCCGTCTTTCTGGCACAAGACAGGTTTATCACAGGACAGGTCATCGGTGTGAACGGCGGTCTGGTAATCTGACGGCATGTTTTGCCGGATGCATCAGCATTTTGAAAGCGAAAAAAACCACCCTTCAGGGTGGTTTTTACTTTAAAGCTGCAGATTATAAGTTTGCATAAAAAGTGAAGGAGGAAAAAGGCGGCGCTGATAAAATCATAAAGCGTCCGAAAAGTATGATTGATGGCGCCGCCTGCTTAAATGTTCAGGCGGAGCGGTGGGTGCGGCAGAAGGTTCCGCCGGTGCGCAGCAGGCGCACCCTGCGCTTGGCAGACGGGTCGGGACGCCGCGCCTGCATGTATAAAACGGCGGCGCCGCTCAGCAGAAGCATGGCGTAAAAGCTTATGCCTCGCGAGACCAGCATGGCGGGGACGATGTTGCCGGCGCTGAAGAAGAGCCCGAATAAACGGACGAAACCGCTTTCACTCGCGCCCACTGCGCCGGGCAGCGGCAGAAAGGAAACAGCCAGATAAAGCGCTGCCTGCAGCGCGAGCAGGTCCAAAAGAGAACCGCCGGACAATCCAAACGCTTTATAGACAAAGAAGGGAACGAGGTATTGCGCGGTCATCTGTAAAAAGGTATACAGCAGGACCCGGAACAGCATCAAAGGGTGCCGGCGAATCAGTTCGGAGCAGCCGGCATATTCATCGATCTGCCGGGAAACATAGGCGCGGTATGCGCGCTCGTTTTTGATGATGCGCATCCGGCACAAAAGCGTGAGGACGCCGTTTGCAAGCTTTTTGGCAAAGTTGGCGGAAAAAAGCGCAAAGGAAATTGCCAACAATATTACAAGGTTCATGACGATGCCGAAGATGAACAGCGCCGTGAAACCCTGCATATTATCGTTGATCAGCCTGAAGCGCAGCAAATACATGCTGATTCCATAGGCGAGCAGGATGAACTGATAGCCGATATTCGCAACCAGCATCGAGACGGTCGCATGAGACAGATGCAGATTGTCCCGGCACATATAATAGATCTGCATGGGCTGTCCCCCGGTCGAAGAAGGGGTGATCGCGCTGAAGAAAAAGCCGGTCAGCGCGTAATCTACCTTGCGGCGAAGCCGGATCGGACAGCCGAACATGTTGAAAGGCTCACCCAGCGCCAGGCCCTGAAACAGAATGCTCAGAAGCATCATTACGGCGGCGACCGCGATGAACAGCGGATTCAGTCCGCGCAGTGCCTGCAATATATCCGGCAGAGAGTTGTCTTTGAAAATGATATAAAACGTGACGGCCATCAGCAAGAGCATGAACAAGTTGCTGAGCAGATGGCGGTGTTTTCTTTTTGGTTGCATGAAAGCCCTTTCTCCTGTATCCGTAATTTACCGCATAACCGGATATCTACCTATACAACGCAGGAAAGAGGAATTATTCTTCATAATCGGCGAAATTGGTATGTATAGGAAATACAGAAATAAAAAAACGGCGCAGAATCTGCGCCGTTATGGTCAAAAACCTGCTGGGTTCAACTGTGGAATGGGCCGCGATCGCCGCAGTTCAACTGGGTGGGCGGCCATTCGTCGGTGCTTACATAGGAACGGCAATCGGTTGAGCTGTAGAACGCAGGCTCACCGCAGCCGCCGCCGATACAGACACAGTCCAGCGTGCAGTAATTCTCCCGATCACTGTGATTTTTACAATCCTTGACGCTGCATTGAATGTGATGATTCGGACGACCAGTCATGCAAAAACATCTCCTTTGCTTTTTGGGGATAGTGTCGTCCGGTTGAACAGATTTTATTCAGCAGAAATTGTCAGGCCTGTTTGCCGCGGGGCAGCGTGACGTATTTGCGGACGTTTTGACGCACAAAGCTGCGGCTGCTGTCCGCGAGAACACAGGCGGTGAAGAACGCCGCGAAGGCGGCAAGGATGCTCAAAATAACCTTCATTTGGAAAACCTCCTTTAATGCTTGTTCCGCTCAATAATCCACGGCGCAAAATGCGGCCAGATTAGAGCGGGAAAAGATGAATGGATCGGTCATCGGCGCAGCTGCGCCCATATGCGCGCGGTTGCCGGTACGTTTGAATTTGTAAATGTTTCCGCTCATAATATGGTTTTGCGGAATCTCCTGTTCGCCGTATACCTGCTGCAGCAATGAGGCGGGGAGGACAAAACGAACGCCCCAGTACCATCCCTGCTCGTCGGCCCCGGCGTAGCCTTCGACCTCAAGGGTACAATCCAACGGCTTTTCATCCAGATATACTCTGTATTCGCGCGCGGCATTGAGCACGACGGTGATCATGCGGTCCTGAAAGAAGCAGAAGGACACGCCCACACAGCTGTCATCCAGAAGGTCGTCGCTTTCGTGTACGACCGGATCGCGTTCGAATGCCTGCAGATCAAACAACACGCCGCGCTGCGGAAGTACTGCGCAGCGACAATAACACAAAGGCCGGAAGCTGTCCTCGGTCCAGGGGTATTCGGTGGTTTTGATGACCGGCATGGTGTCGAGCCGCGGCTTGCCCTCAAGTATGCTCATGAAAAACATCAGATGATATCCTCGGATTTTCTTTAAAACAGAATTGTTTCAAATACAGTATAACACATTTCCGCATCTTTAGCAAAAATCCTTACAATTCACCGTTTGATTTTTGCATGGTTTGTGGTATTATAGCATAGACAGGGTAATCTGCCTCCATAGTTAAATGGATATAACGGGGTCCTCCTAAGACTCAATTACAGGTTCGATTCCTGTTGGGGGTGCCAGACGAGCTGTTGCGGATTATCGCAGCAGCTCGTTTTTTAAAGCGGAGCGTCCGAAGACGCCCCACTTGTGCGCAAAATGCAGGAAAAAGCCGGGTCCGTCCGGCGCGTGTGCAGGAAGCCGCGCATGACGGACAGATTAACCGGAAAGGATGAACAGCTTGAAAATCGTTGTAATTGACGGACAGGGAGGCAGCATCGGCAAGGCGGTCGTCGAGCAGCTGAAGAAAAATCTGCCCGAGTACCCATTGACCGCCATCGGCACCAACAGCATTGCTGCGTCCAACATGCTCAAGGCGGGCGCTGACCATGCCGTGACCGGCGAGAATCCGGTCGTTGTCGCCTGTGCGGACGCGGACATTATCATCGGACCGATCGGAATCATACAGGCGAACGCGCTGCTGGGAGAAATCACGCCGACGATGGCGCTGGCAGTCAGTGAAAGCCATGCGAAAAAAATCCTGATCCCAATGTCTCAATGCAAAATCAGCGTTGTCGGTACCCAGAGTATGGGCTTGTCGGAGTACATAAAACTGCTGGTTGAAGAGGTGCGCGGGTATATTCAGTCACAGACAAAGCAGTAAAAAATTACATGTTACGAAAAAATAGTTGTGAAAAAATAAACAATGTGCTATACTGAATTCGCCCAAAAGGGCTGAAGATAAGGTTAACCGAAAAGGAGACGATATTATGCACGAAGGACATCACGATCATTGCTGCGGACACGACCACGAGCATGAATGCTGCGGGCATAGCCATGAGCATGCGCATGCCGCCGGAAACACGGGTGCGAACGAAACGGTAGCGTTGCTGGATTACATGCTCAAGCACAATGAACATCACACCATCGAGCTGGAGACCGTGCGTCAGCAGCTGGAGACGATGGGGCTTGCCGAGGCCGCAAATCAGATGGGTGCGGTTATTGAAGAGTACCAGAAGGGTAATGTCCGGCTCGCCGCGGTGCTTGCATCCATCAAAGACGCGCTGAAATAAGCGCAGACAGACTTTTGTCCGGCGGCAGGCTGCGTGCAGCAGCGCAGAAATTCCTGATGGAACGGGAAGCCGGACAGAATTTCAGTTTCGGGATCTGATGCGGACAGGTAAGACGGCGCGCAATCACATTTGTGAAAATGAAATCAGCGGTAATGTTGTTATGGGGCTGATTATGACACGTTTTCCGCCGGTTTGCGCAGCATTCGCATCAACCCAAAAAAGGAGAGATAAAGTATGTGCCTTTCCACTGTGTACAATAAGAGCGCGGCGGACAACAATGTTCTTTGCCGCAATGTTATGAAGATCAACGTACAGGGTGATCAGATCAAACTGACCGATATCCTGCAAACCGAAACGGATCTGGTAGGGAAAATTGTTTCTGCTGATCTGGTAAACGGGGTAGTGATCGTCGACTGTCAGGCGTAAGAACAAGAAGCGCCCGGGGCAGAAACCGCCCCGGGCGTGAGCATGTGCGGAAGGGTATTTGCAGCCGCGTCAGACACCGCCCCGGCAAAAACGGACGGCGAGAAGCGATTCGTTCTGCGCAAGGGACACATTGCTGATACCGAGCTGCGCAAAGTACCCGGCCTCGTCCTGGATTCCCTGCGCATGCGGAACAAGATAGGCGCCGGCGTCGCTGCCGCAGACAAGGCGGACGCCCTGTCGGGCGCATTGCATAACGAATGCCTGGTGTTCGGAATGAATCCGAGCGGTCACTTCGCGGGGAAAACGGCTGTCGGGAATAAGATTGGCGACAGCTGAGAAGGTGGGGCAGAAGAATGCGCCGGTTTGCGCAAACAGCTGCGCGCAACTTTCCGGCAGATAGTTGCCGTGCTCAATGCTGTCGGCGCCGGCTTCCAGAGCATCCCGAACCGCTTCGCCGTTGGCGTGCGCCATGACCGCGAAGCCTTCTCCGTGCGCGATGTGGATAATTTCAAAAATGGTCTCCCGGTCGAGCGGCGGACAGGAAAGCTTACCATAGAAGTTGAAATCCATAATGCCGGAAACCATGATTTTTATAAAATCCGCTTTTTGTTCCGCTGCTTCTTGAACAAGGGCGCGGAAATCTGCCACCGTCTCAAAGGCCCGGCCAACAATACCGCCGTACAGGCCCTTTCTGTGTATGGCAAAGGCGGGTGTGCGGTAATCAATTCCGTATTCCGGCGCGATCCTGCGAGCGGCCAGCGAGGCGCCGTAAGGATCGCCGCCATCCCGAAAGAATTGCACCCCTGCGTCGTGGTAAGCCTTGAGCTTGGCGCGCAGGTCTTCGGTACAGATTCCGTTTTTATATAGTGCTGCGGCCTGTCTGTAATTGCGGCCGTCCATGAAAATATGTCCGTGGCATTCTCCGAGCATCTGCTTCCCTCTTTTCCGAACTGAATGCATCTTAAATTCAGCTTAAAGTTTAGCGCATTTTTCCAAAAAGGAAAAGAGGACGGGAGTCTGCCATTTTTCAAAAATCTACAAAACAAACCTTCAAAATTTTAAATGTTTTCTTATTTGAGTGGTTGCAACCGGCGTTAAAAATAGTGTAGAATAGCCTTGTATGAACGGAGCGTGCAGCGCGTTCGTTTGCAGGCGCGGAGGAACCGGGCGATGCGCTATGAAATGGTGCGTGAAATTTTTAACAGTTGTGCAAACAACCAGATGAGGGACGTCTTTTTCGAGGAAGTCGAAACCGACGACCCGCTTTTGTATGTCCAAAGCCTGTTTGACGGAAAAAACGCCTGCATTCAGGGACAGGAAAGCCGCGGCGAGGTCGTTGTGGATGTGGATTGTGCCGGCCTGCGCCAGCGCTACACCTTTTCACCCGTTTGATTCGTTTGCAATTTGGGACATATGTCCGTTTGGGGGGACGGTCCCAAATGTCAATAAATACAGAGGAAAGCTTAGGAGTGTAACTTATGAAAGTCACAGAGATTCTGGACAGGAGAATGGCGTTTTCGTTTGAAGTGTTTCCGCCCAAAACCGATGCGGGTATGGAAAAGCTGACCGGCAAGGGCGGCGTGCTTGAGCATCTCTACGAGCTCAATCCCGATTATATTTCCTGCACCTATGGTGCGGGCGGCGGAAACGTCGGCAAGAACCTGGAAGTGCTGGATTCTATTAAGGCGAGCGGGAAAGCCATTCCGGTTACCCACTTCACCTGCATCGGCAACACCCGCGAGGGCATCCGCAATCAGCTGAATACCTATCTCGAGCATGGCATCGACCATATGCTTGCGCTGCGCGGCGACCTTCCCTTCGGCT
>CALWZE010000068.1 GCA_944385925.1 uncultured Clostridia bacterium | reverse complement strand
AGCAGTTTCTGATTCACATTGCGCTCCAGGTCTGCGCGCGCATCCAACGCAGCGTCTTCCAGCGCAGCCAGAGCAGCGTCGCTGCCGGTATTCTCATGCAGGGCGCGCCGGATCTGAAACCCGAGCTCAAACAGCAGAATTTTCAGTTCCTGCCGGGTGCCTGCGCATTCCAGCGCAGCCATGACCTCCAGCTTGTCCGCCCGGCATGCAGCCGCGCAAAGCCGCTCGGCACAGTCGGACAGCGCGAGGCGCTCCGGCGTTTGCAGCGCCGTCTTGAGAAGGCCGAATCTTCCTTCATAAAGCGCACACAGTTTTTTCAGCCGCGCGGCATCATACTCCGGCCACAAATCAGCCGCCCTCTGCGCACACTCCTGCGGGGTCAGCGGTTGAACCCGCAGACGAACGCATCGAGACAAAATGGTCTCGATAAGCTCGCTTTCGGCGCGGGCAGTCAGCAGGAAGGTCACCCCCTGCGGCGGCTGTTCAAGTATTTTGAGCAGTGCGTTTGCCGAACTTTTATTGAGGTTTCCGGCATCCCGCACCACGCACACCCGCGCGCCGCCGGTCATGACCGCGCTTTTGTTTAATTCATACGACGCCTCCCGGACGCGCCGGACCGTGATCATGCCGGACGCACCTTCCCCGCTGATTTCGATCAGGTCGGGATGTGCGCTCCGGGCGCAGAGGTCTCCCTCGTCGTCAAGCAGCGCGCGCGCAACCAGAGTTGCGGCAAGATTCCTGCCGCAGCCGTCTTCTCCCGCAATCAAAAGCGCATGCGGCGTTCTGCCTGCATCAAGCAATGGGCAGATCTGCTGCTTAAAGGGCTGGTTTCCGAAAAGCGGCGCCAGATACTCAGAGCTTTTCAAACCGCTCGATATTCTGGACAAAAACCGTCGCGCCGCCGACAGTGACCTCCAGCGGATAGGCATTGGAAACGCCCATGCCATAGGTAGTTGTTGCCGGTACGAGCTGCTTCCTCTGTTTGCTCTGTTCCGCGATGATCGAGATCGCCTCGTCAACCTTGGCATCGTCCACCGCGATCATAAAGGTCACGTTTCCGGCCTGCAAAAAGCCGCCGGTCGTTGCAAGGCGGGTAACCTGGAAGCCGTTGCTGGTCAGTCCGGTCTGCACCGCTACGCTGTCGTCCTTATTTACAATCGCCGTAATCAGTTTCATATAAATACGCCTCCTTGATCGTGCGTTTATCGTTTGATAAATTGTATCATTTTTGAGGAAAAAATACCACTGTTCTTTTCCAAAGTCAACTGTGAAATTACCGGGCGTATAGGACCTTTTAATCCACATTGTTGAAAACTCGGTTGAAATCGTTGAAAATGCCTTTTGATTCAGCGGTTTGTTTTTTCAACAATTCATCGACCGGATGAAAAGGCCTGATTACTTGGAGTTGAACCGCCTTGTCTGCCTGCTTATTCCTGTTCGGGCGGCGGTGTTTTTGACTGCGCGCGGGCCGCCTTTTTCTTCCTTCGCAGTTCACCGAAAAAGTTGGACAGCAGCGCGGCGCATTCCTCCTGCAAAACGCCGCCCACAACTTCGGGGAAATGATTAAAGGGCATCGCAAAAAGATTGCAGACGCTCTGCGCACACCCGGCCTTTGGGTCCGGCGCGCCATAAACAACCCGCTCGATGCGACTGTTAATAATGCCGCCTGCACACATGGGACAAGGCTCAAGGGTCACGAACAGCTCGCATCCAATCAGCCGCCAGCCGCCCAAAGCCCGGCAGGCACGGTCGATTGCGATGAGTTCTGCATGGTGCAGCGCGTTTTTTTCGCTTTCCCGGGTATTGCTGCCCACAGCGATGATCTCCTCGCCGCGCACAATAACCGCCCCAATCGGCGCTTCCCCGATCGACGCGGCCCGCTTTGCCTGTTCGATCGCCGCAGCCATAAAGCGCTCGTCCCTCGTCATCCAGCCGGTTTCCTCCTCCGTTTGTCCGCAACCGGTTCTGACGGGCGGACATGCTTCATATAGTTGAGTATAGCAAAAATGAACTGTCCTTGCAAAAATCCATCCGCTCCAATTTACTGTCCTGAAAATCGGACAAGCAGGATGCTATAATAAATTCAGGAACAAAAATCGCAGGAGGAATAAACTATGAATCGCTTCAACCGTCTTTGTGACCATATCGCCGCCTGGATGGGAATATTCGGGGTTGACTGGGACGCCGACTTTAACCATGACGGTTATACCGATCCGCTCGGCCGCGCTGCGCTTGAGGAACCGCTCTGGCTTTCCGACCTCGCTCAAACGCAGAAAACGCCTGCGATCCGCCTGGTTCACACGGGCAGTCATGCGGGAGCAAAGCGTGCCTGATGCCGTGGCTGTTCAATCAAGATTATTGTCATAATCGGAGCCATTAATAATAATTGTTTTACATTTGGGGCAGCAATCGCTTTCTACATGATGGGGACAAAGCGCAGGAGGACCAAGCTGCAGGGCATACTTCTCCTTCTTATCAACCAGCAAACTGATTTTATGTTTTTTTGTACTCCACAATGTCGTCCCGCAATTTAGATAGCCGTGTAACATTTCTGCACCGCAAAATGGACATTTCATAACTAGTCTCCCAAATACGATTTTTCACACAGCAGTATCAGACTGTTGAAGTTGCAGCCGGAAGGCCCGCGTTCGGCCGCATGCAGTTTTCTTTTATAAACTTTTTAAATGCTATTTTTTCCGAGATTTTTAGCAGAAACACATTTTTCAGCCTGAATGGCAAAAAGGATCGCTGCCAAACCGCATAACAACCGCATGCAAACTGCCCCAATCAAATTATTCACTTCATCAATCGGCACTTATTTCATATAGGTTTTCAACAAAAAAGAGCTGGCGAATAATGCCGGCTCTTTTTTTGAGGAAGCAATTTTTCTCGGACTGCATCTTTTCAGCATGCAGGAAAAACTTCAGCGAATCCAGTTAAACCGGCGCATTTTCCAGCGGGCAGCCGTAGAAAACATAGTTGATCTGCTCGTCTTTGTAATTTAAAGACAGACTGTAATAGCTGGTTTCGGTTTTCCATTCATACTTGAACTCGAGAATTTTCCAGTACATTGCGTTAAATTCCGTATCGTCCTTGTACTCCTCATACAGCTCATGGTCGGTCTTCCAGACGTGATAGTCTTCATTCAACGGCGCGCCATACTGCTTTGTCAGTTCCTCGGCAAGCTGTTTATAATTCGCGATGATGTCCTCCAGAATCCAGTCCATGACAAGGAATTTCGCCTGCGCTTCACTTAAAGCATTATCCTTGAAAGTGTAAAGGATCTCGGTGTTAATGTCGTACATAACATCGTTGAAGTACAGGATATCATCCCCCGCAAAGACATATTCCGTGTCTTCGGATTTAATAACTGCCTTCTGATCCATGCCCCATGCTGCTTTGCGAAAGGTCGCCTTTTTTCCGCAGGCTGTAAGGCAGGTTGCCAGACAGACAAAGCACAGAACAATTGCGATGAGTTTCTTCATTTTTTTCATGGGAGCTGTCCCTCCGTTATCGTTGCGCTAAATCCTCCGAAAACGTGTTTCAGAGTGGATTTAATTATAACACTGAAAGGTCTTGTCTGTCCACCATTGCCAGATTCCGCTCATCATGAATTATTTCGGCCGGCAGTTTTGCACTTTTTAAACCAAGTTATGTTTTTAAAAAACATTTTTTTGTGCATCCCGCTTGACACATACACTTGCAAAGAATATACTTGTATGTACAAGAATAGCCGAGCGAAATGTTCAATCCAAAGGAGGCTGAACAGGTTTGACGCCGCAGGAACTTAGCGCCTATCGTGCAAAACTATTTCGGGATGCATCTGCATGGAAAAAGCCGGACCGTATTCCGCACATGTCCTATTTTGTAACCTGGAAGATCCTGGACGCCGGTTATAAATTGAGCGAAGCCATGTCCGACTGGGACATCATGGAAAAGGTCGTTCGTGAACATCAGGAGAAGTACCAGTTTGACGCCATGCTGGAAATGGGCGTTCGCAATCCCATTCAGATTTCCCGGGCGCTCGGCGGAAAGAGCTACATAATCAACGATGAAGCCGGTACCGTAAACTTTCTCGATCACGCCATCTGCGAGCATGATGAACTGCCAGAGCTTACGCAGGACATCCGCAAGTTTTTCTGGGAAAAGGGAATGGCGCGGAAATATGCGTGCTGGGCTGATAAATCAGTTACGCTTGAACAGCTGCAAAAGGCGCTGGATGAGCAAAATAAATTCATGTCCTTCTATTTCAAGATCACCAAAATCATGAAGGAAGAATACGGACTTCCGTCCGTTTCCTCCAAGAATCCCGGCGAAATGGGGATCGAGTTCATTTTCAACACGATTCGCGGCATCAGGGGACTGGCTATTGACATGCGCAAAAGCCCTGAAAAGCTGAAAGACGCGATAGAGATGCTCAATGAACGTTATTTCTATCCTTCTTTGGAAGCGCTGCGCGCCATGCCGGACGGACCGGATGAATCCACCTGCTTCGATGCGAGCTTCTTCATGCTGACCCACACGATCATGAATCCGAAGCAGTTTGAAGAATATCTCTGGCCCAACATTAAAAAGGTGCTGGATCTTCTTCTGAAAAAAAAAAAAACTATCCGTCTGTTTCTGGAAGGAAGCAGCAAACGTGCCTGGCCTTATTTAAAGGACTATCCAAAAGGCTTCATCATTCTGCATCCCGAGCAGGACGATGTGTTTGAGGTTCGCAAAGAGCTGCCGAATATCGCCATTCTCGGCGGAATGCCGGTTTCCCTGCTCGGTTCCGGCAGCAAGCAGCAATGTGTTGAGCGCGCAAAAGCGCTTTGCGACGAATTGGGAAAAGACGGCGGCTTTATGCTGTCGCAGGACAAAATGGTCTCCTTCCGCAATGATGCGAATCCCGAAAACGTCAAGGCGGTATGCGACTTTATGCTCGACTATCGTCCTTAAACATCTGTTTTCAATTTGAGTTTTTCAGATAAAAGGAGGAAACGCCACCAATGACCATGCAGGAACTGGCTGCTTACCGGGTTAAGATCGTCCGGGACGCTGTCGCGCTCAAAAAGCCGGACCGTGTGCCCCATATTTCACATTTTGTTACCTGGAAAATCCTGGACGCTGGCTATAAGCTCAGCGAGGCGATGTGTGACTGGGACATCATGGAGAAGGTCGTCTGTGAATTTCAGGAAAAGTATCGCTTTGACGCCCTGATCGAATTCGGTCATCGCAACAATTACGAAACTTCCAAAATTCTCGGCTCGTCCCGTTACATCATCAACGACGAAGCGGAGTCGGTCAGTTATCTGGACTTCGCGCTCTGCAAAGAGGGCGAACTGGTCGAATTTGCAAAGAATCCCCGCAAGTTCAAATGGGAAAAGGGTATGGTCCGCAAATATCCTTTCTGGGCAGAGGAATTTGATATCGATATTCTGAACCGCGCCTATAAGGCCAACATGGATTATCTCAACTTCATGGGATTTGATCTTCGCGGCCGGATGCCGAAAAAACTTCTGAACGATTACGGCGTTCCCTATTATATGGACCGCAAGGGATACGCTCCGATCGCGATCGAGACGATCTTCAACCAGCTGCGCGGTATTCGCGGCACCTCGATCGACATGCGCCGTCATACCGACGAGCTGCGCGAGGCCATTGCCATCATGGACGAAACCGGATTCAAGCCCGGCATTGAAGCCATGCGCAAGGCGCCTGCCGGTTCCAATATGGACTCCACCTTTGACAGCGATCAGATTCTGCTCGCGCATACCATCCTCAACGAAAAGCAGTGGGAGGAGTTCTACTGGCCGTACCTCAAGCAGATCGTGGATGTTCACGGCGAAAAAGGCTGGACGATGCGACTGTTCACCGAGGGAAGCTCCAAGCGCTTCTGGCCCTATTTCCGCCAGTTCCCGGCCGGCGTTGTGGCGCTGCATCTGGAAGCGGACGACGTTTTCGAGGCGCGGGAAGCGCTGCCCAACTGCTGCATTATGGGCGGTATGAAAAACGAAATCCTGGGCCGCGGCACCAAGCAGGAGTGCCTGGATCTTGCCAAACGCCTGATCGACGAACTTGGTTCTCAGGGCGGTTTCATTCTCAACCAGCCCAAGATGGGTTCCTATCGCAACGACGCCAATCCCGAAAACCTCAAAGCCGTATGCGACTTTGTGCTTGAATACCGGCCGTCGCAAAACTGACAGGAGGAAAGAATCATGGCTGAAATGGTCAAAGACATCGCGAAATACCCCGAAGGGGTGGAGATTCTCGCTGAGAAAATGGATCTGCCCATTCCAAAAGAGGACATGGAAGCACGTAAAATGGCAGTTCTCATGTTCATGGAGAGTATCTGCGGACTTTAAGCCGCACCCGTTTCTGTTATTAACCGCCGCTTCGAGGGCTTGGCGGATTAATAAAAATATTTAGGAGGATTTTGTTATGACCCAAGAAAAAGTGAAGGCGACAATCTCCCTGCCTAAAGCAATAGCTTATGGCGGCGGCGGTATGTTTGCCCTGACACTCTCGGCAAGCTATCTCTCTTACATGCTGATGCCGTTCCTTACCGAGGCCTCCGGCCTTTCGACCGGCATGGCAGCAACAGTTTATTCGCTGAACAACCTGATCAAGATCATTGCGATGGTCTTTTCAGGCGTTATCATCGACCGTTTTGCGTTCCGTTCGGGCAGATATCGTGCCTGGTGCCTGATCGGCGGTATCGTAATGACCATCTTTACCGGTCTTTCGATGACCCGCTTTGATCTGCCGGAAGCTGCATATGTTGTTGTTTTCCTCGCACTGTTCTTCCTGAACCAGCTCGGTTATAACTTCGTTTGGACGAGTTCCCGCGCGCTGGTCGGCCCGATGAGCAAAAACTCACAGGACGGCGTTCTCCTGACCACCGCCGCTCAGCTCGGTTCTACCGCCGGCGCTACGGTTTATGGCCTGATTTCCACCGGCCTGATGGCTGTTTTTGCAAGCGCGAGCGCACCCTATGCCGGTCCCGCTTATATTTACAGCGCAATCGGTCTTCTCGGCGGCGTCGTGCTCTATTTCATCACCGCCAAAGATGACGGTCCCCGTGAAATCAGCAAGGACGAACCCAAGCAGCAGAAACCCAAGGGCGTCAGCTTCGGCGAGATGCTTCGTTCGATCAAAGGCCAGGGCCTGATCTTCCTGGTCGGCACCACCTTCGGCAACGTTCAGACCGGTTTCTTCGCAACCCTGCTCTTCTACTTCACTTCCTTTGTCCTGAATAACCCGACCATCGCCGGTCTCGCGGTTACCGCAAACTCGATCGGCGGCGTCATCGGCGCACTTGTTACCCCCTGGCTCTGCAGCAAGATGACCAAGAAGCAGCTGTACATCTGGTCTCACCTCGGCAACGCGGCTCTCTTCGTTCTGCTGTTCTTCTTCGGCAGAAACGCGATCATGTTCCTCATTCTCCGCGTCGCGATCGGCCTCGTTGGTTCGCCCTCCGGCGTCACCCTGCCGGCGCTTGCCAATGACCTCGCCGACTACAACGAGATGCGCGGACAGTCCAACGCGCGTGCGTTCGTCCAGTCCATGCTCGGCGTTTCCATCCGTCTCGGTATTCTGATTTCCGGCGCTGCCGCTTCCTACGGTCTTGCGATCGTTGGTTATGTTGCAGGTGCTGAAGTTACAGCGCGCACTGCGGACGGTATCGTGGTTTTGATGAGCCTTGCACCCGCGCTCGTCTGCGTGATCGCCGCGGTCATCATCAAGTTCTTTAACGTCAGCGAAGCTGAGCTTGACGCTTATCGCAAAGAGAAAGCTGTAAAGCAGGGCTGATTTCACCTGACTTTTTAAGGATTTGTTTTCCACTAATTTACAAACATGCGGATGCACCACGGTGCATCCGCATGTTTGTAAGAATACTACGGAGCTGTTATGGAAAGGTTTAAACGCGTTTTTAAAAACACCTATCAATTGCCCGGAGGCGCCAGGGCATTCTGGCTTATGGTGCTGGGCTGTATCGCCGCCATTGTGCTTCCCCTGCTGATAAAAAACCAGTCGATTTCCATGATCGTAATCTGTGTGCCGGCTTTTCTCGCCATTGTCAACGGCGGCATGTTTTCCACTACGATGGCTCAGTTCATGATGGCTGAGGTGGAGGAGGAGCAGGCGAAAAGAAAGAACCATCGCCACAAAAAGTAATCTTGAAAGGAAGCCCTATGAAAAACGCCACGGCATCGCCCGCTAAAAAGACACTCCCTTTCTCCACGCTTGCCGCATATGGCGGCGGCGGTATGTTTTCCTACGGATTTTTTAACAATTTCCTCGCCTATAACACCCTGTTTTTTCTGACCGACGTCGCCGGATTTCCGTCTGTTGTCGCCGCTTCCATGTATTCGGCGATTCAGCTGCTTAAAATCATCACCATGACGGTCAGCGGCATCGTTATCGACTCAACAAGCCTCAAATGGGGCAAATATCGTTCCTGGATCGCCATCGGCTGTATCCTGATCGTGATCAGCGGCGGCACCATGTTTCTGAATCTCAGCGCGCTGGAAACGACCTTTTATGGAATATTGTTTGTCTTCCTGTATGCGCTTTGTAATTTCGGCTATAATCTGATGTGGTCCGGCACACGCTCTCTGGTCGGGCCGATGAGCAAAAGCTCTGCCGACGGTATCCGACTCACCTCGGCTGCCCAGGTAAGCACCACCATCGCCGGCGTTCTTTACGGACTGATCAGTTCTTCCCTGCTTGCCTTTTTCACAGAACACACTTCTGCCCCCTATGCGAGCGCGGGATATTTCTATTCGCTGATCATTTTGCTCGGTACAATCGTTATGATGCGGCTAAGTAAAGCATACGATCAGCCCCGTCCCGCGCAGGCCAACGGCGCAAAACCCCAGAAGGTTTCCTTCCTGGAAATGCTGAAATCTCTGAAGGGCCAGGGTCTCATTTTCTTCTTTGCCATTACTGCGGGCAACATCCAAAGCGGTTTCTTTTCCGCGCTTTTGATCTATTACACAACCTATGTTCTGAAAAATCCAACCGCGCTCGGTCTTGCGGTGACGGTTTCTTCGATCGGTGGCTTCTGCGGCGGTGTGCTTGCACCGACAATCTGTGGAAAAATCGGCAAACGGGGCGCGTATATTCTCGCCCATGCCGGAAATGCGGTACTTTATTTCTGCATGTATCTGTTCGGAAATACCGCTGTGACCTTCCTGATCATCCGTTTCCTGATCGGATTCAGCGGTTCTTTCGCGGGCGCGTCGCTACCTGCGCTCGGCAACGACCTCGCCGACTACAACGAGATGCGCGGAGCTTCCCGCGCACGTGCTTTCGTCCAGTCGATCATCGGCGCTTCGATCCGGATCGGCTCGCTGATTTCCACCTCCATCGCCTCCTTCGGGCTTGCGGCGCTCGGCTATGTCGCCGGCACGGAACCCAGTGCCTCGGTACTTGGCGGCATCACCTTCCTGATGGCTATTGGACCGGCCAGTGTTTGTATCCTTTGCTGTATTCTGATCGCCTTCTACAAGGTCAACGAAAAAGAGCTGGATGAATACCGTCTGCGCAAAGCGCAGCAGTCCGAGCAATAATCCGTAACATAACAGCTTCGCATTTCTAGAACCTTTCTTACCTTTCCATCTGTTCCGGACATTGATACTGTTTTGAACGGCTTCTTTGCAGGCATGGTTCCCAGGTTATGCCGCTGTTTTTATTCCCCGGTTTTATCGCGGCAAACGGCGGGTGTAATGAGTATATTTGTCTGCGCCTCTGACTTGCAGGGCAGTTTGCACTGAGCAGATCAACATAACCGAAAAAAGAACAGTTTCATTCAAAAGAGAAACAGGCCGCCGGTATGCCGGCGGCCTGTTTTCCAAAACCAGAAAGAATCTGCCCAATGGCCCCAAAATCGTTCTTCATTATTTGCTTTGTCCAGTGGGCGCCGTTATATGCTGCTCTGCCGGACAATCTCCTGCATCATTCCCACCGATTCGGCCAGATAATCCAGCGGCGCAGGTTCCTGCTTCGCTCGTTCAACCGCCTGCAAAAACGCCTGCATTCCGTTTGCATAGCAGTTGTTTTCATCTAGCCTTACCTTATGTTCCCCCATTTCATCCTGCCAGAGAATTTCCGGCGCTTCATACTCCATGAAACTTTCCAGAGTCACTTCCTGCCCCTGCGCATATCGGATTCTGCTGACAATATGATCCGCCTGCCGATCGACCTGAATAGCAAGGTAATTTCCGCCCATACAGCGGCAGCAAAGATCGGTCAGATGACTTAAATAAAATGCGTATCCGCCAAAAGGGCTCTCCGGATCGGCCCGGTATCGGAAAACCACACGGGACGCTTCGCGCAGGCATTGCAAAGTTTTTTCATTCAGCTGCAGATCAAAGCAGAGGGTTGACCCGCCAAACAAAAGTGCGCCGCCGGTCCGGCTGTATTCTGCCAGCTTTCGCACCTGGTCCGGTGTTTCGGCAAACGGCTTATCTACAAATACCGATTTGCCCGCAAGCAGCGCCTGTTTTGCATAGTCAAAATGGGTAGACGCAAGCCGTGTGGTGATCAGCACAGCATCGCTTTGCTGAATTGTCTGCACAGGATCGGCGTCCACTTGTGGAATCGGCGCACAGGAAAGAACATACGGAAGCCGCTGCGGTTCATCCACAGCGCAGATGCGGTTTACCCGCCACTGGGAAAACCGCTTTTCTTTGTTGAATAAAGCCGCAAAAAACTCGGCATGTTTGCTTTGCGCTCCAATAATTCCGATCCGGTACATGCCGTTTTCCTCCGCTTCTCAATATTTTCCGTCGGTTGTTTCAAAATGGGTCGGCGCCTGAATGACCGTTCCGCCGGCCTTGATCCATTCTGCGGTCCAATCGATCATCTCTCCGAGCGAGACATTGGGATATCCCATTTCTCTGTTGAGTTTGGTCGTCTGGCTGAACAGGGATTCGCTGCCTTCCGTACCTTCAAATAACGGCTGTTTGCCAAAGCGCTTGCCGAACTCCTCCGCCGCCCAGCGGATCGAGATCGTCTCCGGACCGGTCACGTTCAGCTTTGCCGGCGGGCAGGCGGTCCGCAGCAGAGAACGCAGCGCATACTCGCAGACGTCACCCTGCCAGATGCAGTTAAATACGCCCTGCGCAAGGTTAACCGGACGTTCTTCATAGACCGCTTTGGCAATGTCGTACAGCACACCATACCGCAGGTCAATTGCATAATTGAGGCGGAAAAGCAAAACCTGTGTTTGATTTTTACCGCTGAAAAACTCAAACACACGTTCCCGCGCAAGACAGGATTGCGCATACTCTCCGATCGGTTCGGGCTGATCCTCCTCACAGAATCCGCCGTGCAGGATCGGCTTGGTGCCATACACATTTCCCGTAGAAAACACCACGATGGATGCATCCGCATAGCGTCTGCAAACATCCACCGGAATCATGGAATTGATCTGCCAGGTAAGCGCCTGATCGGCCCATGTGCCAAATTTACGGCCGATCATATAAATAATGTTTTTCGCATCCGGCAGCTTTTCCAGCGCCTGCGGATCAGAAAGATCGGCCTGAATTTTCTGCACGCCGTATTCCTGCATGAGTTCTTCCATCTGCTGATCAAAGACCAGAGATACCGCCTTGACTTCGGCCTTGCTCCCGGCCGCCTGAAGCGCGCGTTTTGCCAGAATACTCAGGCTGGGGCCGACTTTTCCGCCCGCGCCGAGGATGAGAATATCCCCCTGAATTTTTTCCATATCGGCAATGAGACGCGCGCTTGGTTTTGTCATTATTTCGGTCAATTCTCTGAGATCTTTCATGTTTTCTTCTCCTTTTTTCTATTTTATCAGGAAATTTTTCTGAAATATATAGAAAATTAATCCCTTTTGCGCTATAATATTAAGAAAGAACCAGTTGTTCGACGGAGCGTAAAGTTATGAAAAAGGTCACCATTACAGACATAGCAAAGCAGGCGCAGACCTCTCCCACAACCGTTTCCCGCGTGCTGAATAATACGGAATACCCCGTCAGTGTTGAATTGCGTGAACGGATTCTTTCCGCGGTGCGGGAACTGGGATATGTTGTTGGTTCGCCCGTTCGAAAAAAGAGCGGAACCGAGCATCGCGACATAGGGGTCATTATGCCGAACATAACAAATGTCTTTTATCCGCAGACCGTGCTTGGGATCGAAAGCGTAATTGCGGACAGCGGCTACAATATCCTGCTGTTCAACACGCTGCGCAGCAAAAAGCGGGAACAGGAATGTTTACAGCTTTTATATGAGCGGCAGGTAAAGGGCGTTATTATCTCCGCCGTCGACAACACTATAGATAATCTGTCAAAATATCTCAGCAGCGGCATGAAGTTTGTTTTGCTCGACCAGCTGATCGAGGACGGAAGCGGCTGCCCATCGCTTAATTTTGATTCACGCCGCGGCGCCCGAATGGCTATCAAGCACCTCGCTGCCAGAGGCCACAAAAGAATTGCTTTTGCAACTACCCCGCTTACCCGCTGGACCCGCGAGGAGACCTTCAAGGGTTATAAGGAAGCGCTGGCGATCGCGGACATTGACTTCGATCCCTCTCTCGTTTTTGTTGCTTCGCAGGAACATGAAGGCATGTCCAGCAACTATGAGGTAGAAGTTGGCAAAAAACTCGCTTTGGAGTTTTACAGCAAAGGCTGCCCGGCGACTGCTATTTTATGCGTCAACGACATGGTCGCGTTCGGCGTCATCAAGGAGCTTTCCAATCTGGGCGTCCGGATTCCCACCGACGTCTCGATCATCGGCTTTGACGACATTCCGCTTGCAGAAGTTTTTATCCCCTCTCTGACGACCGTTCGTTATCCGGCTTACGACACCGGAAAGCTCGCCGCCATGCTGCTGCTGGATAATATCAACAGCAGCCTTGGTCCGTTTTCCCTCAACATGAAGATGGACCCCGTATTCGTCGAGCGCTGCACTGTACGCGACTTGACCCAAGGGTGACCCATTCAAGTCACGGGGCTTTGCAAAAGCATTGAAAAATGGCACCGCCTTTTGACTGTTGAAAAACCTGTCGGCCGCCTCGTCTTTTCCGGCTGCAAAGGAAACCTATTGACTTTATACACTCCCCGGCTCAGTCGGGGAGTTGCTTTTTCTGCAATCGCTTAAACAGAGGGCCGCAGCATCCAGCTGCGGCCCTCTTTCTTATCGCAAAGCGATTCTTGTTATCCCTGCTGTTTGCCGCGGCTTGCGCCGAGATAGGCTTCCGCGACCTGCTGGTTACCCAGAAGCTCGCTTCCGGTTCCGCTGAGAACCTTTCTGCCGTTCTCAATAACATAGGCATAGTCGCAGATTGCAAGCGATTTATTTGCGTTCTGTTCAACAAGCAGAACGCTGATTCCGCGATCGCGGATTTTCACAATGTTCTCAAACACGTCCTTGACGACGATCGGCGCAAGGCCCAAAGACGGCTCGTCCAGCATCAGGACCTTGGGATCGCTCATCAGTCCGCGGCAGATAGCCAGCATCTGCTGCTCACCGCCGGAAAGTGTTCCCGCATCCTGATTTTTGCGCTCATACAACCGCGGGAACAAGCTGTACTGCTGATCCAGCAGCTCGTTGAACTTTTTGCGATCCTGCAGGGTATATGCGCCGAGCCGCAGGTTTTCCTCAACTGTCAGGCCCTGGAAAATTTTTCTCCCCTCAGGAACCTGGATGATGCCTTCCTTGACGACCCGGTTGCTCTTGGTTGTCAGCGGGTTTCCGTTAAAGACGATCGATCCCTCGCGCTTGACCATACCGGAAATCGCGTTGATGATCGTGGTCTTGCCCGCGCCGTTGGAGCCGATGATAACTGTGATCTTGCCCTGCTCAATGTCCATGTCGATTCCGTGGATCGCCTCGATCATGCCATAAGACACATGCAGATCTCTGATTTCAATCAGTGCCATTACTGCTGCTCCTCCTCTCCAAGATAAGCCGAGAGGACGACAGGATCGTTTTGGACGCTTTCCGGTGTGCCGCTCGCGATGGTCATGCCGAAGTTCTGGACATAAATGTAATCGCACAGGTTCATAATGAGGTCCATGCGGTGCTCGATGACCAGAATTGCAATACCTTCAAAATGCTTTTTGATCTCCTTGATAAAGTCGATCAGTTCAAAAACCTCTTCCGGGTTCAGACCGGCAGCCGGCTCATCCAGCAGCAGGACTTTCGGATTGTTTGCCAGCGCGCGCGCAATCTCAACACGGCGCTGAATACCATAAGGCAAGTTGGACGGACGCTGCTGTGCATACTGGTCAAGGTGCAGTATTTTCAGGCACTCCAGCGCTTTGGCCGCCGTCTCTTTCTCCGCCTTTTTGCGGCGCGGAAGAAGAAGCATTGCCTCGAATAGTCCGTATTTTGCGCTGAAATCCAGCGCAACCTTTACATTGTCCAGAACCGAAAGACCGGAGAAAAGGCGGGTGTTCTGGAAGGTGCGGGACATGCCCATGCGCGCAACACTGATCTGATCCTTCGCGCTGATGTCCTCGCCGAGAAATTCTACCGTTCCGGAATCCTGGGTATAGATACGGGACAGGACGTTGAAAATCGTTGTTTTACCTGCGCCGTTGGGGCCGATAATGCCGCGGATCTCCCCTTTTGCAATCTCCATTGTAAAGTCGTTGACCGCAACAACGCCGCCGAACGCCAGGCGGATTTTATCTGTTTTTAATACAATGTCGCTCATTATTTGTTCCCCTTTCCGGAAGCTCCCTTGCGGCTGCCGAACAGGCGTTTGATGCCCTTAAAGGAGATCTCGTGTTCACCCAGAATGCCCTGCGTGCGGAAGTTCAGCACGATGATGATCAGGATGCAGTACAGGATGGTGCGGGCATTCTGCAGGCTCTGTCCAAAGACTGTGATGCCGCGCAGGAACTCGGGCAGGAGCTTGAGCACGACAGCGGAAATGACCGAACCGCTCAGAGAATTGGTACCACCGAAGAACAGGAAAATCTGCATCTCTGCGGAAGCGGACCAACCGAACGCATCCGGCATAATGACGCGGGTGCGCAGACCGTACATAATGCCCGCGACGGCGGTGATCACCGAAGAGAGCACATAAATTTTCACCTTAAGCCGGTAAACGTCGATACCGAAGCTCCGCGCGGCGATGGGATCGTTTTTCAGTGCGATGCACATTCTGCCAAAGCGGGAATACTTGAGGTTGCGAACCATGAATATAATCAGCGCGGTCACGCCCAGCATAATCCAGACCAGGCCCTCCACTTTCGGAATCCTGGAAAACCCGATCGCCGCGTTGGTCCATTTTTCCAATAGTATTACTATGGACGCGACCATGTTGCTGAATCCTACCGAGAGCAGCGCGAAGTAGTCATTGCGCAGCTTGAGAGTCGGCAAACTGATTATGTAAGCCACTGCGGCGCTGCACGCAATACCCAAAATCGCGGAAACCAGCACAGGAATGTCCAGGAACTTTGCCGTGCAGAAGGTGACGTAGGCGCAGATGGACATGTATGCCGCCTGCCCCAGCGAAAACATTCCTGCCAGACTGGTCATAACGAAGACGCCCGCGACCGAGATAGCGGAAATACAGGCAAGCTGAATAAGAGAGATTTGATAACTAGACATTTTGCTTTTCCTCCCTCTCAAACCTTGTCTTTCGCGAAGCGTCCGGAAATGCCTTCCGGACGGACAAACAGGAACAGCAGCATGATACCGAACAGGATGATCGGCGTAGTGACCGAACCGACGTAGTAGGTCAGCAGAATTTCCACAACACCGAGGCCAAACGCCGCAATGATCGCGCCGCCCAACGAGCCCAGTCCGCCGATAACCGACGCTATAAAGCCTTTGGTCATAAACTGCTGGCCGAGAGTCGGATAGACGGAATATTTCAAGCCGAGCAACACGCCGGAAATTCCGGCAAGAATGCCGGCAGTCACGAAGATCGCCGTAACGATAACTCCGGAATTAATCCCCATCAGGCGGGCGGTATCTGAATTGATGGCAACCGCGCGAATCGCCAGACCGACCTTAGTTTTTTCGATAATCAGAATCAGCGCGACGATAAGCACCATCGAAATGCAGAAAATCAGGGTGTCGACACAGGAAAACTGAA
>CALWZE010000067.1 GCA_944385925.1 uncultured Clostridia bacterium | reverse complement strand
AGTATCTATAATGAAGCGGTCAAAGCAGGGCATCCGGACCGTGTATTTCAGTTTGCATCCACGAGTAAAATCACCTTTGCGGGCGCTGGCGTTGCCTGTTTGTCTGCAAGCAAGGCGAATCTGGAGGTTTACCTCAAAACGCTTGCGGTGCAGACGATCGGATATGATAAAGTCAATCAGCTTCTGCACGCGCGTTATCTGAAGAACTATGACCACCTTATCGCGCACATGAAAAAACATGCGGCTATCCTGCGTCCCAAGTTCCAGCTGGTAGACGAAATCCTCAGCGAACAGCTGGACGGTCTTGGCATCGCTACATGGACAAAACCGTTGGGCGGATACTTTATCAATTTTGTTGCGCCGAAGGGTGCGGCAAAACGCATAGTTGAGCTTTGCGGCAAGGCAGGCGTGAAGCTGACGCCCGCAGGCGCTGCTTTCCCGTATGGGATCGACCCGGAGGATGCACAGATTCGCATTGCGCCGAGCTATCCTTCGCTTGAGGAGCTTCGCACTGCCAGTGAGCTTCTTTGCCTGTGCACCAAGATGGCGGCTCTGGAGCAGCTGATTTAATTTTAAAATCCTGATCTGTAAAAAGCGCACGGCATTTGTATGCTGTGCGCTTTTTGTTTCTTGAGAGCCATAATGTAGGATACACAAACTAATTGCGTCTTGCTTTTCCATGCATAGTTTTACTTATCTGAGAATGAAAAGGTGTCATTTCCTGCTTTATCAGGAAACTGGATACCTGCCAAAAGTTATCGGCAGGGAAGAGAATTTATTAAAGGTAGAAAAGGTAACTGCAAGCCATTCAAACGGCAACTACCATAAAACTCTGTGCGTTGTCCCGGCTCGGCTGTGCAAATTAAACGCCAGGCATCAAAAATAGCAAAATATCCGGAATCAAGCAGGTGTTATCAAATGTTCTTGAACATGTTTTCAAATTGCCGAAATATCTGTAATTTTAATCTTGCATCGCAAAGACTTGCCTCAAGGCGGTTGACGAATTGATCAAACGGCAATATAATGAAAGGCGTGTATTCGACCTGATTTTCCGGTCGAAGGACGTGTACCGGCTACGGGCAGTTTGGCGGAAACAGGGCCTGTCAGACGGACACGGCTGTCAGAAATCCAGTTTTGGAGGAAACCCATGAGGACTTTTAACAAAACGGTAGTGTGGTTGATTGCTGCCGTTTCGATTGTGTTGTTCTACTTTGGCTTCTTTGGAGCAAAAACTTATTACGGCGATGTCGCGACAGTTGTAGTCAACGGTGCGGAGCAGCTGGTACTTGGAAACGGACTTGACCAAACTGTTTCGGTCAAGCTTAGTCCTTCTTCAAGCGAAGCTGTGCCGAGCGGCGATCAGCTGGAACTCAGCAGAAGAATTATTGAAGAGCGGCTTGCCGCTTTTGGACTTCCGGACTACAACGTCTACATTAACTACGACGATCCCTCCCTCGTTGTGGAAATGCCTTACGGCGCGGATCTCAATTCCGTCGCTATACTGGCAGGTGCAACGGGAGAATTTTATGTGCGCCGTGGGACTGAGGAAACCGATTCCTCCATTATTTTCGGCTTGTCCAATGTAGAGTCTGCGGACGTTCAGAGCACCGCCAGCTCGCTGTTCACAGTATCCTCTCTGCACCTTGAACTTGACAGTGCTGCAAAGACGGCGCTGAAGACAGCAACCCAGGAAATGGCGGATGAATACGCTGCCAGTGAAACCACCCAGAAGATCAGCGTCTGGTATGATGGCCAGTTAATTACAACCAAAGAAATAACTGAGCCGATCACAAATGGACAGCTTGACTTTGATATGATTTTCAATCTCGACACCAGCACAGCGAATGAGCTGAATGTTATCCTGAACAGCGACGAGATGCCCTATGCCTTTACCGGTTCTTCAATTACTGAGGTTGACACTTCGCTTGTTTCTGCTCCCCGTGCGCTGATTGTTGCCTGCGCCGCTGCTGCCGTTGTGATTGCGCTGTATTTCCTGATTCGCTATCGTCTGAGCGGATTGACGGCCGTTCTGTCTCTGGTTGGCATGTCGGGCAGTCTGATGGCATATTTGACCGGCTTCTTTATGCCGAATGCGCATAACTTTACCTTTGCGACTCTCGCAGCTTTCGCGCTCAGCGTCCTGCTCGCTGCCTATGCTCTTTTGCAGGAATGCGCAGCTATTCGCAAAGAATGCAACGCAAACGCTTTACAGCGCTCGATTTCTGACACCATGAAAAAACAGCTTGGACTGACAATGCGTGCATTTTGCTCGCTGTTAATTCCGGCAATCGTGCTGTCGCTTTTCTCAAATGGATTGCTTTTGTATAATCTTCTGCAGCCTGCCTTTAACGCAATGGGCGTGAACAGCAGTTTGCTTGCGTCGGTTGGCAGTTTCGGAGAAACCTTGACTTGGGGCATCATTTTCGCAATGGTTTTCTGCGTGCTTGGTAACCGCCTGATGCTCTGGTCTGTGTTCAGTTATTCCGGCGCGAAAAAGCCCGGCCTTGTGGGAGGTGCAGCAAATGAATAAACTGCTCAAACTTCGCAATATCGTTTTAGCAGTGCTTGCTTTGCTTGCGATTGCGGGAATTGTCTGTTATTTGATGATCGGTTTCGGAACCGGCGCACAGTTTGACGGTGTTAAGCGCTATAGTGCAACTATTGCAGCTGAGGACTTTGATCCGCAAGCTTTTGATGTTAAGCAGGTCGAGCGTGACTTGCGTCAATCGCTCGGGGCCGATGTCGATGTGACCCTGTCTCAGAACTATACAACAGGCGCTTACGAACTGTGCATTTCAAGCAGCCCCATGTCTTATGCGCTTCTGATTGATAATGCGGTGAGCATGCTTTCTGAAAAATATCCGGATCTTGGTATTGAAAGCTTTACAGAGCGTTCCTATGCTGCTGCACAAACCGGCATGGCAACTGTTGCCGCAGGAATTGTGCTGCTGATCTGCTGGGTTCTCGCCTATATTTCTGCGTGGATCATGGTCGGCGCAAGGGATGGTCTGTCGCTGTTGGCGCTGGCTGCTCTTAATTCTCTCGCGGTATTTGGTTTATATGTATTAACCCGCATGGATAACTTTACTTTGCTGGTCGCGGCATCGATTGCCGCAGTAGCTGCAACACTGTTTTTCGGTGCGCCGAAAATTGCTGCTTATGAACGTGCGTTTCGCGCCCAGAGCAAAAAGGACCCCGCAGTCGCTTGTGCAGGCGGTTCGTCCGGCCGTGATACAATGATTGGACTGCTTGTCGTTCTGGTTGTCGTTGCAGTTGCATTTGTTTCGGCTGCGATTTTCGTGGGTGTCGATACAATCTTGCCCTTCGGCGCAGTTTTAGCTGTTACGCTGCTTGTCAGCTTTATGTCCACCTCGCTCGCTTTGCCAGGGATGTTGGCTGCACGCCTGTCCAAGTAAGGTTAAACTAGCTCTCGAGTGTTCACCGGTTTACTTTTCAGAGGAGGTCAAAGACATGAAATGCCCCTTCTGCGGTTATTTTGACACAAAAGTGAATGATTCCAGGCCTACGGACGATGACAGCAAGATCCGTCGCCGCCGTGAATGCTTAAAATGCGGCCGGCGCTTTACTACCTATGAGGTGGTCGAGACTGCCCCTATTATGGTGGTCAAGAAGGACGGTTCGCGGGAAATGTTTGATCGTGCAAAGCTTTTAAACGGGCTTGTACGCGCCTGCGAAAAGAGGCCGATATCTGCGGAAAGACTGGATGAAGCGGTAGACAGTATCGAGCAGGCAATTTTAAATTCCATGCAAAGGGAAGTGGCTTCTTCGGAAATCGGGTCACTTGCCATGGATGAGCTGAAAAAAATCGACGATGTGGCCTATGTGCGCTTTGCATCGGTATATCGTGAATTTAAAGACATCAATACCTTTATGGATGAGCTGAAGTCGATGCTCAGTCACAAAAACTAAGAATCATATCATACTTAGAGCGTTTTGAATTCTTGTTGAAATTAATTGTAGGAATGGAGTCTAAAGGAACCCTTTAGACTCCATTCTTTTTGTATTTTTGAAACATGTTGGAAAACGCTTAATGGATAATCGATTGCTGGCTAATGCAGGATATACATTTTAGTCTTGTAAATTAAAAGGAGTCCAAGACGGTGCTTGGACTCTTTTCTTTGTTGCATGGGCTAGTAAATCCTCCACGCAAAATGGCTGAGCAGAAATAAAATTTCCCCTACGGGCTGCATTCACAGAAAACTTGTTGCCAAAACAGTATTTAAAGCTCAATGTCTATTTAATTATTCGGATTATATTAATTTAAATTGAGATTCCCGAATAATTTCGAGCTGAGTTACCGCGCGCTGTGTCTCGATGCAAAAGTCGTAGCGCATCTCCTCGTTTGCGTAATCAAACAATGGCTCTGCAATGCGCATAAGTTCCGCCAATAAATCCCTTCGAACAAACAGGATCAGAATCGCTTCATTTTTATTAAATGTTTGGCAGAATTTCTCTAAATTGTCTGAGGCACCCTGATAATCCCGGTTTGTGCAGCAGCTGTGAGCTGCGTTGAGCAAATCAGTAAGCTCTGAGGTTTTCTGATTAATGAACAGTGTTCCATAGATTGTGAGTCCGGCAGCAACAATAAGCAAAACAACTGCGGGGACAACTCTTTTCATTGCGTTTCCTCCTTTGTCACCAGAATTGTAGATCCATCCCGGTCAATCTGCAAAAGATAAACGCTTTCCAGTTGGATCTGGCGTTTCGCAACCAAGTCAATAATCTGTTTTTCGTTAACTCCGGCATCTGGAAGCTCTTCGGTTTGAATTTTTCCATCCAGCACGACCGTTATTGGCGGCCGATCGCATCCGTCCGGTTTCAGCTCGAAAACTTCATTTTGCAGGTTTTGTTTATCAAACTTCCTGTAAACATTTAAGGTGCCGTTTGTCTCTACGATTCCATAGGCTACTTCTCTAAAGTCGAATACGTCCTTGTTTCGCAGCGCTTCAAGTAGATCGTCGATTCCATACCGAAGTTCTGCCAATGCCTGCTGGTCAATCTGGCCGTCCCGTATAACTACTTTTGGGCTGCCTGATACCGCGGCAGAAAATTTCTGAGAGCGGATTTCCAGCATTGACAGGATTATTTCCAGCGCAACAATGATCAATATCGGAAGCAGCGCTGTGATTATCGGCAAATCCGCGTCCTCAATCGGCAGGGAAGCGAGATTTGAGACAAGAATGGTAGTGACAAGCTCGCTCGGCTGCAGCTCTCCCAGTTGCCGTTTCCCCATCAGGCGAATCATTCCGATAATCAGAGCGTATGCGATCAAAGTCCGCAGACAAACGATTAACATTCTTGTTTTCTCCTTCTGTTTCTCAGATTATTGTTGTCGGCAAAAATATTTCTATACACTCCTGGCAATACTAACGCCGGGTGAGATGAATGAATCTAAGCAAATCCTTGAATAAGAATAAGTCATACATTAAAAAAATGAGCGCAGGCAGCGCCGACGTAATGATCAACGAGCTGAAAGTCGGTCTGCACCGCTGTGCTGTTGTATGGTGCGATGGTATGACCAATCATTTGCAGTGCTACGAAATCATTTTCAGACGCCTGTACGCGGTTGATTCCATCTGTTGCCTTCGTGCCGATGCGCTGTTCAAGCATTTTGCGTCCGGCCGCGGAAAAATGTACGATGCAAAAACGACCGGCGAACTTGAAGAACTGATGACCTGGATAATGTCCGGTCACGCGGTTTTGCTGATTGACGGAGTCGATCAGGCGATCGGCGTTTCAGCGCAGGGATTTGCTTATCGCGCGATATCTGAAAGCTACACGGAGGAAAATGTGCGCTCTTCCCGTGAGGGATTTGTTGAAACGATCAAGGTAAATATCGCTATGATTCGGCGCAGAGTCAAAAGCGGATTGCTGGTTTTTGAGAATATGAACGTAGGAACAGTGAGCAAAACCGATGTCTCTATAGTATACCTGCGTGATCGGGTGTCTCCCAAGCTGGTGCAGGCGGTCAAGAAAAGGCTGAATTCGGTAGAGGTCGAATTGGCGCTGGAAAGCGGATATATTCAGCCTTTTCTGGAACCCAGGAAACTGTCTCTGTTCGCGACAACCGGTCATACCGAGCGACCGGATACCCTTTGTGCCAAGCTTCTCGAGGGCAGGGTAGGCGTTTTGATTGACGGGACCCCTTTTGCCCTGGTACTTCCGTACCTGTTTACCGAGAATTTTCAAAGCTTCGACGATTACACGAACAAGCCATATTACGCAAGCATGATCCGAATGCTGAAATACCTTGCATTTGTCATATCGTTTTTGCTGCCAGGTCTTTATGTGGCAATCGTCAGCTTCAATCCTGAACTCCTGCCATCCGGGATGCTTGTGAATATTGCCATGGCACAGCAAAATACAGCGCTGCCGCTTGTTTGGGAAGCGCTGTTTATTCACTTCATTTACGAGGTGGTCAGGGAAGCCGGACTGCGTTTGCCGCGTCCGATCGGACATGCTGTCAGCCTGATTGGCGCCCTGGTCATCGGGGACGCTGCTACCAGTGCCGGAATCATTGCTGCGCCGATGGTAATGGCCGTGGCGCTGACAGCATTGTGTTCCTTCACAATTCCTTTGCTGTACGAACCAACGACCGTTCTTCGCCTGGCGTTCATTCTGATTGGAGGAACGCTGGGTGTAGTCGGTATCTCTTTCGCGCTGGTCGTGGTATTGCTGAACATCTGCGCTGTCAATTCCTATGGAGTTCCTTATATGGCGCCGATTACTCCTTTCTCCAAGCCGCTCTTTACAGACGGTTTCGTCCGTCGAAGCTGGGCTTATCACGCCCAGAAGAGCAAACGCCTTTATCATCTGAATGGAGCGCACGAAAGCGATGAATGAACATCTTGACGCGAGAATCAGTGCCGGTCAGCTTGCTGTTACCCTGACAGTCTCCCGGCTAAGCATGATTCTGTTTTTACCCTCTCTGACCGGGACATTTACGGCGCGGGAACATCTGCTCGCAGGAATGGCCTCCTTTCTTCTTTGCGCACCGTTCTTTTGGGCAGCGCACCATGGGCATGGCAAACCGCCTGCGCTTTATGCAGCTTTTGCTTCTCTCTATCTGCTGTTCTGTGCGGCTGCATCCATATCCTGGCTATACACCTATCTGCTGTCAGTAACTGATAATCCGGTATCTGCATTTGTATTCGGAATCCTTATGATCTCAAGCGCAATCTATGCGCTGTATTGCGGGCCGGAGGCGATCGCAAGAATTTCCCTCGTGATCCTTGCTATTTTTATTGCCGCAAGCATTTTATCGGCGCTTTCCGGCGCACAAAAGATGTCTGCATCACATCTGAGCACCGCACAGACAGTCCTTGCGCCTCAAGTCACCATGACTGCCGCAGTGAACGCTTTTGCACATCCCGAAACAGCGTTGTTTCTGCTCCTGCGCGGAAACGTCGCGGATGAAGAAAAGCTCGGGAAAAGCGCGGCGAGATACTGCCTGTGGAGCACAATTGCGCAATGCACTTTTTTCTTTTTACTGGAACTTCTTTTCAGCAATGCGATTTTTGCGAGAGAGTATCCTGCGTCTCTGTTGCTGGGAAATGCTCTTTGCGCAACGCTGTTTATCGCGCTTACTTCTGTGCGGCTTTACGCGTTCTGCACAGGGGCTACCATTGGACTGAAAAAATGGTTTGGGAAAAGAAGCGCTATTTACCTGGTTTTCACAGCTACGGCGATTCTGAGCGCACTGCTTATGCATTTCCGCCGCAACACGTCAATTGTTTTGCAACTGATGCTGATTCTTGGCGCAGCCTTATACCTGCTGACGACAATTTTCCTGCTGGGAGGGAAGAAAGATGAACCGGTTCGTAAAAAAGGCAACAGCGATGCTGCTCACGGGCTTGATGGTAATTAGTCTGCTGTCCGGATGCAGTTCTCTCCAGCTTGCACAAAGGGATATCGTGGACGCCGTCTCAATCGACTACTCTGCGGATGGGTATACTGTCTGCGTGGCCGCATTCAATATTATCGGGGACCCGCAAGGAAAAAGTTATAAGATTTACCGGGAAACCGGCGATACGCTTGGCGATACGTTTTCTGCGCTGATGTCCAATACGCTGTCTTCCTTAATGTTCGAAAACAATACGGTTATCTTTCTGGGATCTGATGCATATAAATACCGTTATTTTGAGATAATCGAGTATCTTGCGCATAATTACCGCGGCGACATGGATACGCAGGTTATCGGCGTAACGACCGAAGCCGAAACCGTTATGGAAAAGATCATCAGCCAGCAAGGGAGTTTTTCGCAGCTTATAGTGAACCTGACAGATCAGAAACTACAGCATCGCGCTTGCGCAAACGGACTTTATCAATGTGCACCAGATGCAAACGGACAGATCAAAAATGCTTTTTTGCCGGTAGTTCAGCTTTGTGATTACGCACAGCCACTGGATGAGCAGGCGTCCCAAACTGAGCTTTCGTTAAGTGAGGTTGCCGTTTTCAATCAGAACGGATGGGTGGAGAACCTGAACGGAGAGCTGATGGAAGGCGTGTTGCTTCTGTTGGGAAGAACCTTGCGGATTCCAATCACTATCGAAAAGGACGGATTGTTATTGGAGGCGAGCTTGCTGGAGCCGAACATTCGATTGTTCCGGGATGAAAATGAACCGAATACGATTCTGGTAAGATGCACCGCCGAATTTGTGCTCCCAAACTCTGCATCCGGTTTAAGTGACCAAGAGATCATGCAGGCAAAAAAAGATAATGAAAGATATCTTTCTGCGCTTCTTGCCGAAACGACCTATCAATGCCGCACGGTTTATAATATTGACCTGCTTAATCTGGATCACTACACCTACCTGCTCAGCGAAAAGCCGCAAGGTGAATTTCCCAAGCTTATGTTTTCAGTAAAAATAAGATAAAATCCACAAAAAGGGACTGTCAAGTTTTACAGCTTGACAGTCCCTTTTGAAGCTTGAATTAGATCTAATAGCAAAAACATCCTGTGTCTGCGATTCTCCGCGGCCCCATTCACAACTGCTGACAAATCCCGGAAGCAGTGCCCGGGCATGTCTTGGAAAGTTGAAGAACCGGCATTTTTATTGTATAATCTGATATATATTTCAAAAGAGAGGTGCCGCCTGTGCAGACCTATTCTGTATCCCTCGACGTATTGATAAAAGAACTGAATTTAACAGAAATTTATCTTCCGGCCCCCGCCAGCGAGCTGAACGTTTATTGTGCCGATCTTAACCGTCCGGCGCTACTGTTGACTGGATTTACCGAATTTTTTGACAACCGCCGTATTCAGGTTTGCGGCAAGGTGGAAATGTCCTATCTCTCCCACTTGGACGAGGAAGCGCGCAATCACGCAATCGAACTGCTCTTTTCTTATGAACCGAACTGCATTGTGGTTACTCGGGGCATTCCGGTGTTTGACGCGATGATTGAGTGCGCCAAGAAGTACAAGGTGCCTGTTTTGGGCTCCACTGAAGCAACTTCCAACTTTATGTCCGCAGCTATTTCCTATCTGAACGTCGCGCTGGCTCCCCGGATCACGCGGCATGGCGTTCTTGTCGAAGTGTACGGAACCGGCATTCTGATCCTGGGTGAAAGCGGGGTCGGCAAAAGTGAGACCGCGATCGAGCTTGTCAAGCGCGGGCACCGCCTGATCGCTGACGACGCGGTCGAATTGCGCCGCGTGTCCAACCGCTCTATTGTCGGCCAGTCCCCGGAAAATATCCGGCACTTTATCGAGCTGCGCGGCGTTGGCATCATCAACGTCCGGCGTATATTTGGTATGGGCGCGGTCAAAATGTCCGAAAAGGTCAACATGGTTATCAATTTGGAACAATGGCAATCGGGGAAAAGCTACAGTGATGTGGATGTAGACACCCAAACCACTTCCATTCTGGACGTGGAAATTCCTGTTATTACCATCCCGGTGAAACCCGGCCGCAACCTTGCAATTATTATTGAGGTGGCCGCCATGAACCATCGCCAGAAAATGATGGGCTATAATGCTGCCCAGGAACTGCTTAAGCAGCTTGGCATGTTGGACGACCTGCCCGAGAATGAACCGCAGAGAGGGGAAGCCTTTTTTGATCAATTTTGATTATGATAAAATCCTCGGCGAAATACCGCATCGCCTGAATGAATCGCTTGCCGCGCATACCGGTTTTAAAACAGGTGGTCCCGCAGATTGCATGGCGTGGCCGCAAAACCGCGAACAGCTGCTGCAAACAGTTCAGCGCCTGCGCGCTGAACAGATTCCATTTTTTCTGCTTGGGAACGGGTCCAATGTCCTTGCGCTGGACGAGGGCTACCGCGGCTGTGTGGTAAAAACTGAAAAAGCCCTCACTGAGCTGCATTTTGAAGATGACGGTCTGGTATACTGCGAAGCGGGAATCCAACTTTCTGTACTGTGCAAAGCATGTCAGAAAAATGGACTGACAGGGCTTGAATTTGCTTTTGGAATCCCCGGAACGGTCGGGGGCGCATTGTTTATGAATGCGGGCGCCTATGACGGCGAGATGAAGGACGTCGTTGTGTCGGTTGAAGTGCTGGACATCCACGGAAATCTGCGGACTTTGTCTGCGGCGGATATGCAGTTTTCGTATCGCAGCAGCGCGGCGCAGTCCGAGCAGCTTGTGATCCTGTCCGGCAGATTTCAGCTTTGCGCGGGTTCTGCTTCGGAAATCCTTGCCAGAATGAATGAGCTGATGCAGCGCCGCAAAGACAAACAGCCGCTGGATAAACCGTCCTGCGGCAGCACCTTCAAAAGACCGGCAGGTTCCTATGCCTCCAAGCTGATCGACGAATGCGGACTGCGCGGATTCCGATATGGCGGCGCACAGGTAAGCGAAAAGCACTGCGGATTTGTGGTCAATGCAGGCGGCGCAGCAAGCGCGGATATTTTGGCGCTGGTTGAGCAGGTCAAAACGATTGTCAAGGACAAAACCGGATACGATCTGGAATGTGAGATCCGGTTGTTGCAATAACCCCCAGGCAATAAACGAAGGGCGTTGTGGAGGAGTTATATGGAAATTATCATCATTACCGGATTATCCGGCGCGGGAAAATCGCAGGCGGCGAACGCGTTGGAGGATATCGGCTTTTTCTGTATTGACAATATGCCGCCGTCCCTGATTCCGCGTTTTGCCGAAATGTCTCTTCAGCTGAACCGCTATAACAACGTGGCTATCGTCACTGATGTGCGAACAGGGGAATACTTCAAGGGCTTTTTTGACGCCATGGACGAGCTGAAGCGAATCGAGGTGGATTGCAAAATCCTTTTTCTGGACGCCTCAGACGAATGTATTGAGCGGCGCTATCGGGCGACCAGGCGTAAACATCCCCTTGCAAGTGGCGGAAATATTTCGATCTCAGATGCGATTCAAGACGAGCGCATGATGCTCAAGCCGGTTTATGAGCTTGCCAATTACCGAATCGATACGACCTATCTCTCGGTTGCTGAATTGAAGGACCGGATCGTTTCGCTTTTTTTAAAAAATCAGAATTTTTCCATGCTTGTGCGCTGCATGTCATTCGGCTACAAATACGGTGTGCCGACCGAAGCTGATCTGATGCTGGATGTGCGCTGTTTGCCCAATCCGTTTTATGTGGATGAGCTCAAGGAAAAGACCGGACTTAATCCTGAGGTCCGTGATTACGTATTCAGCTTTGACAATACACGGGAGCTGGTCAGGCGTTTTTACGACATGATCGATTTTCTCTTGCCGCTTTACAAAAAAGAAGGAAAAAGTCAGCTTATTATCGGAATTGGATGTACCGGAGGCAAACACCGTTCGGTCTCTATTGCGGAGGACCTTTGCGATCACATTCTCAAGCTGAACTATAGCTGCGGCGTGATTCATCGGGATATCAATAAACTTTTATAACCGGGACGGCTTAGAAATGACTTTCTGTGCACAGTGCAAAAAAGATATAACCGAAACCGAATTGGAAAAGAGCTGCTGTCAGGCCGCCCGGCTTTATGGCATGCTGCTGTTCTGCAAAGTATTTTCGCGATCCCAGATTCTGCTGACCAGCGAGCACAAATTTGTTGTCGATCATTTTGCGCAGCTGCTTGCTGATTTCGGCGTCCAGAAATCCCTTTTGCAGCGCAGCCATAAAACCAGAGATTACTGCTTGCAGATCAGCGACGAAAAGACGATTGATCGAATCTATTCGGATTTCGGTTACTCAGGCGATGAACTGAATTTGCGCATTAAAACCGAAAACCTGGTATGCGACGAATGCATCGGCGCATTTATTTCCGGCTGCTTTTTGACAGGCGGCACAGTAACCGATCCCAAAAAAGGTTACCATCTGGAATTTACAACCTACCGCACCAACTTGCTTAGCGATCTGTTTAAACTTTTGGATGAATCCGGCTTTGAGCCGCGCCTTGCGGCTCGCGGATTCGGCAGAATGATTTATTATAAAAACAGCGGCACGATTGAAGATCTTCTCACCTTTATGGGTGCCATTGACGCTTCTCTGGCGTTGATGGAAACAAAGGTGGAAAAGGACGTAAAAAACCGCATTAACCGCCAGGTCAACTGCGAGAGTGCAAATATCGATAAGACGATCGAAGCCGCCGCACGGGATAAAGAGGCCATTAACTATATTTTCACGCGCATGGGGGAGAGCTGGCTTCCGGACGAGCTTCAGGAGATTGCCCGGCTGCGAATTGCAAACCCCGACCTGTCCCTGACCGATTTAGGCGGATTGCTGGAGGCAAAGCTGACCAAATCCGGCGTCAGCCACCGGCTGCGCCGCATACGTCAGGAAGCGGACAAACTCAGACAGGAGGAAGAAAATGCAGATTAAACAGGATGCTTTTGTGCATCTCCATCTGCACACCGAATACAGTCTGCTGGACGGCGCATGCCGCATCAACCGGCTGATGGACAAGGTGAAGCAGAACGGCCAGACCGCCGTCGCCATCACCGACCACGGAGTGATGTACGGATGCGTCGAGTTTTATAAAGCTGCAAAAAAGGCGGGCGTTAAGCCCATCATCGGCTGCGAATGCTATGTTGCTCCGCGCACACGCTTTGACAAGGTCCACCGGCTGGACAGCTCCGCTTATCACCTTGTGCTGCTGTGCAAGGATGATACCGGTTACCGCAATCTTATCAAAATGGTCAGCCTCGCCAATACGGAGGGATTTTATGTAAAACCAAGGATCGACCATGCGCTTCTTGAACAATATCATGAGGGGCTGGTCTGTCTGTCCGCCTGCCTTGCCGGCGAAATCCCGCAGGCTCTGCTGTCCGAAGAGTTTGACAAGGCACGGGAAACCGCGCTTTGGTACAAGCATCTGTTTGGCGACGATTACTATATCGAAATTCAGGATCACGGTATAGAGGAGCAGCAGAGGATACTGCCCGATCTTATCCGTCTGGCGAGGGAATTGGATATCCCGTTGGCTGCAACCAACGACTGTCATTATATCGATCAGGAAGACCACATCATGCAGCACGCTCTGATCTGCGTGCAAACCAACAAAACCTTCGATGACGATGATGTTCTGGAATTTAAGACCAACAACTTTTACGTCAAAACGACCGAGGAAATGGCTGAGCTGTTTGCAGCTGTGCCGGACGCTGTCACCAACACTGCGCTGATTGCTGAAAAATGCAATTACGAATTTGAATTCGGCGCGACCAAGCTGCCTTATTTCACCACACCGGACGGCAGTGACAATACTGAGTTTTTCCGCCGCCTTTGCACCGAAGGCCTTGTGAAACGCTATGGCGACAAAATAACCGATGAGCATCGTGAGCGGCTGAACTATGAGATGGGCGTCATCGAGCAGATGGGGTATGTCAACTACTTTCTCATTGTCTGGGACTTCATCAACTACGCGCGGGAACACGACATTCCTGTCGGGCCCGGACGAGGCTCGGGCGCCGGCAGTCTCTGCGCTTACTGCATGCAGATCACTTCAATTGACCCGCTGCGGCATAATCTTCTGTTTGAGCGTTTTCTGAACCCGGAACGTGTCAGCATGCCGGATTTTGATATTGATTTCTGCTATGAAAAGCGGCCTCTCGTAATCAACTATGTGACCGAAAAATACACGCCCAGCCATGTGGCGCAGATCGTCACATTCGGAACCATGGCGGCGCGGGCCGCCGTGCGGGATATAGGCCGTGTGCTCGGTATGCCCTATGCGCAGGTGGACGTAGTCGCCAAGGCAATCCCGCAGGAGCTTGGCATAACAATTGAGAAAGCCTTTGTTCGCAGTGCGGAATTTAAAAAACTGTATGAGACAGACGAAAGCGCAAAGCGCCTGATCGACCTCTCGATGAAGGTTGAGGGGATGCCGCGCCATGCCTCGACCCATGCTGCCGGCGTTGTTATTACGCGAGACGAGGTCAGCGATTACGTTCCGTTGTCCAAAAACGACGAGCAGACGGTCACGCAATATACAATGACGGTTCTCGAAGAGCTGGGGCTGCTCAAGATGGATTTCCTCGGCCTGCGCACTTTGACGGTGATCAGTGATTGCGAAAAAAGCGTCCGGCGCCGTGTGCCTGGTTTTAAAATTGAGGAGCAATCGCTGGACGATCCAGCTGTTTATAAAATGCTTGCTGCCGGAAACTCCACCGGCGTATTCCAGCTTGAATCCGGCGGCATGCGCCAATTGCTGATGGGCATGCGGCCGGTCAACCTGGAAGACCTGATAGCTGCGATCTCTCTTTACCGCCCGGGCCCGATGGACTCTATTCCGGCCTATGTTGAGAACCGGCAGCATCCGGAAAAGCAAACCTACAAGCACCCAATGCTTGAGCCGATTCTCTCGGTTACCAACGGCTGCATTATTTATCAGGAACAGGTCATGCAGATTTTCCGGGAACTTGCCGGATTCAGCTATGGGGAAGCGGACCTGGTGCGGCGTGCAATGGCCAAGAAAAAGCACGACGTCATGGAGCAGGAAGGCCGCAAGTTTATTTACGGCAGCGACGAGCCGGGAAAAGAGTGCGATGGCTGTGTCCGTCGGGGAATTCCGGAGAAGACAGCGCAGGAAATCTACAATGAAATGGCCTCTTTTGCCTCCTATGCCTTCAATAAATCCCACGCCGCAGCTTATGCCTATGTTGCGTATCAGACAGCTTTTCTGAAATGCCATTATCCGGCCGAGTTCATGGCCGCGTTGCTGACCTCCATCATGGACAGCACCGACAAGGTGATCGAGTACATTGCGGAGTGCCGCAATGAAGGCATTTCGGTGCTGCCTCCGGATATCAATGTCAGCCTTCACGGCTTTACGGTCGATGACAGCGGCGCGATCCGGTTTGGCCTGCTTGCGGTCAAGAGTGTCGGACGCTCACTGATTACCTCCATTATCCAGGAGAGAGACCAGAACGGTCCGTTTACCTCATTTCTTGATTTCTGCACCCGGATGCACTCAAGCGAGCTGAATAAACGCGCGCTGGAAAACCTTATCAAATGCGGCGCTTTCGACGGTTTCGGAAACACCCGCAAAAGCATGGTGCAGGGAATGGACAGTGTGCTGCGGGATATTGAGGACACCGCCCGCAACAATGTCGCCGGACAGTATGATCTTTTCTCCATGCAGGAGGAGGAAAACGGCGACGGCAATGCGGAGGCGGTTTTGCCGGATTGCGGAGAATATGACGGAAGGGAACTGCTGGGATTTGAAAAAGAGCTGACCGGCATGTATCTGTCCAATCATCCGCTTCGGGAATACGAATCGCAAAGAAAACGCATTACGTCCTCACAGATTCGGGATTTTCTCCAGGAGGACGCCCTCAAATACGATAACCAGTATGTTAAGCTGCTGGTAACCCTGTCTTCCGTGCGCGCAAAGATTACCCGAAGCAATCAGACGATGGCATTTGTCAATATTGAGGATATGACCGGGACAATGGAAATGATGGTCTTTCCCAAGGTCCTGGATCAATACGTTCAGCTGCTCAAGGAAAACAACATAGTCGTGGTCTCCGGCCGCATTTCGATCAAGGAGGATGACGCCGTCAAACTGCTATGCGAACAGGTGATGCTGGCAGACGACTATATACGTGACGGCGGCCGTGCCTTTGAGGAAGCGCAGTCGGGTACACGATCGCGGCAAGGCGGCAGCCGAGCGGCTTATCAGCCGCAGGAAGGGCAGCAATATGCCCGTAAAGCGAACAAGCTTTACATCAAATTTTCCTCGGAAAGTGATCCGGGAAAAGAAAAGGTCTATGCGCTTTTGCGGATTTTTGATGGGGCAACACCGGTTTATACCTATTATCAAGATACCGGTACAAATCTGCTGGCGCCGAAATCTTTGTGGTGCGACGGTTCTCAGGTGCTTGTTCAGGAACTGTCGTCGGTTCTCGGCGAACAGAACGTTCGCCTGGTTGAGGGAAAAAAATAGATTTAACGCCCAAGCATGAACTGTGCATTTTCATATCGCTTTGAAAAAATGCGATTGCAAAATGTATTCAAATGGTGTATATTTGTTCTTAATTCGTTTTGTGAGAGGGTAAGGTAATGGCTGAGAAAAAACAGAGGACGATCGGCGTTTTAACTTCCGGCGGCGACGCACCCGGAATGAATGCCGCCATTCGCGCTGTTGTTCGTTCCGCGTTGACCAAGGGGATGAAGGTGTACGGTATCCGCCGCGGGTATAACGGACTGCTGGATGGCGACATGTACGATATGGGAATCCGCAGCGTTTCGGAAATTATCCATCGCGGCGGCACGATCCTGTATACGGCACGCAGTGCGGAATTTAATACGCCCGAGGGTGTGCAGGAAGCGCGCAAGATGTGCGAACGGAAAGGAATTCAGGGCCTCGTTACAATAGGCGGCGACGGTACATTCCGCGGCGCGCGCGATCTGTGTGAGGCAGGCGTTCCCTGTATCGGAATTCCTGGCACGATCGATAATGACATTTCCTGCAGCGAATACACAATCGGCTTTGACACTGCGCTGAATACCGCCATGCAGATGGTCGACAAACTTCGCGATACCGCTATGTCTCACGATCGCTGCAGCGTCGTTGAGGTCATGGGCCGTCATGCAGGATATATGGCGCTCAACATCGGTGTCGCCTGCGGCGCGCTGGCTATTGTTGTCCCTGAAAAACCGCTTGACTTTGAGCGTGAGATCGTTGAAAAGATGTTCTACACGCAGAGCACCGGAAAACGCCACTTCATCATTGTTGTTGCTGAGGGGTGTGCTGGCGGTGCGAATGATCTTGCCAAGAAAATAACCGAGGCGACCGGAATTGAAGCGCGCGCAACGATTCTCGGCCACGTTCAGCGGGGTGGCTCTCCGACGCTGCGCGACCGTGTGACCGCAACAGAAATGGGTTTCCGTGCTGTCGATCTGCTGGAAGCCGGCGTCGGCAACCGCGTAGTTGTTGTGAAAAATGGTCTTATTACAGATATCGGCATCACCGAGGGCCTTGAAATGAGCAAACAAATCGATTTCGACCTGCTCAATATGTCTGAAAAAATTTCCATTTGATATTTCGCGGGCGGTGAACTTCGGTTCACCGCCTTTTTCTTTGCCAACAGCCAGTTAATTTAAGTGAAATACTCCGCAAAGCAAACGGCAAACTCATTTCAGAGCAGCTGCTCCTAAAAACGTTCTTTGCTGACCGGAACGCCAATCAGCACCTTTTTCATTAAAACCGAATATAGATGAAAGAGGCGGTGATATGGATGCGAAAAGGGAAAAAAACGAAAAAAATCAAGCGCAAAATCATTTTGATTTTGATTTTGGTATTATTTATCTATACAGTGACGCAGATCTCTCAAAATTTAAAACCTGTTATCGAGACGATCAGCGAAAACCAGGCAAAAATCCTTTGCACTTCGGCTATTAACAAGGCTGTCGTTGCCGAACTTGAAAGTCTTTATGTTGATTACGACTCGCTTGTACAGGTTGTGAAAGACCCGACAACCGGTCAAATCATTGCGATAGAGACTAACGCGGTTGAAGTAAACAAACTCAAGTCATTGCTGACCGATGCTGTCAATGAAAAACTGTCTTTGATCCCTGAACAGAGTGTGCGCATTCCGCTGGGTACGCTAAGCGGAATTGAGCTGCTGTCCGGCCGCGGGCCAAAAATACGTCTTAAAATGCTGCCCAGCTCCAATGTCGAAACAAATCTGATCAACCGATTTGACACGGCCGGCATTAATCAGACGCATCACCAGATCATGATTGAATTCAAGGTTGAGATGACCGCGATTCTTGCACCATATTCAACTACCGTAGGGGTGACGACCAACATATGCATCGCGGAAACGGTCATAATCGGCGATGTTCCTCAAACTTATGCGACGTTTTGAAATAAGATAAATTTAAAATGGAAAAGATATAGGAAACGTGCTAGAATAAATCGATATCGGAAATTCCAAAACGAGGGATAACTACCATGAATGAAGAGCAGGCCAGACAGCGCGCCGAAGAACTGCGCAGACAACTTGAATATCATGCAAAGCTGTATTATGAGATGGACAATCCGCAGATCAGCGACTATGAATACGACCAAATGCTGCGCGAATTGGAGGAAATCGAAAAACAGTATCCGCAGTTAAAATCTCCGGATTCTCTGACCGACAAAGTGGGCGGCGCGGCGGACAACAAATTTGCCAAAGTGGTGCATGCAGTCAATATGGAAAGCCTGCAAAACGCTTTTTCCGCTGAGGAAATTCGAGATTT